>CANGCX010000024.1 GCA_947452315.1 Opitutia bacterium
CCGCTGAAAATAATCCATCGGCCGTCGGGCGTGAACGTGAGGTTCGGCTCGACGCCGGTGTCTTTGCTGTAGTTGTGCTGCGCCAAGTTGACGAGGCGCTCGGTTTTGAACGTGCCGATGTCGATGAGGTCTTTTTTGTCGCGGAACGAGCTGCCGCGCACCATCGCGGGACGGAACAGATAAATCCATTGGCCGTTGCCGGGCGGGTTGAGCAGTTCGCCGTCGCCGGTGCGTGTGGCGACGCTGCCGGGACCGCCGCCGTCGCCGGCGAACAGTTTGCCGTCGCGGGAGACGTTGTAGTGGACGGACCATTCTTGGCGCGGGAGATGGTACCACGTGCGGTGGCCAGTCGTGAGATCGACGCCCGCGAGCCAGAACACGGTGCTGCGCGGCGTCTGTAGATCGTACCAGACTTGTTTGCCGTCTGGGCTGAAAAATTCGTGGCCTTCGATCTCCATGTTCATCGTGCGCTCGTGCAAGAGGCGGGCTGGCGAGGAACCGTCGGCGCGGATCGTCCACGTGCGGTCGTTAAAGTGCCACGGGCCTTCGTGGCAGAAAAGAATTTGGAGCGGATCGGTGGGCGAACATTGGAGGTGGTTCGTCCAGTCGTTTTCGCGATGGATGACGCGGAAGGTGCCGGTTTTGAGCTCTACAGTGTAGATCATTTTTGGGGTGCCGGCGGCCCATTGGGCTTCGAGAGTGCCACCGCTGCCACCCGTGGGAGGCGTGCGCGGGATCGTCTGGCCGTCGGGATCGGGCGCGATGCCAACGAGGAGCGTTTCGTCGCAGTTGATCGCGTACTGGCCGCTGCGGACGCGGGCCGGCGCGGGGAGTTGTGTGACTTCGCGGACCGCTTTCGTGTCGAGGTGGATGGCAATGATTGCATCTCCGCGGCGCGCGTAGGCTTCGCGCGTGCGCCACGCGGTGGCGATCACGCGGGTATCAGTGGCGATGATATCGATCTTGGGCTGGTCTACACCAAGCTTGGAAAGATCCACGGTGGCGATGCCTTTGGGGGTGTTGAGGATGAGTTTATCTCCCTCGGGCGTGTAGCCGTTTTGGTGAAAGTAGAGACTGGAGCCGCCAGTGTCAGGCGAGAGCCGGATGACGCGATGGCCCGTGTCGGGGTCTATCCAATCTGAGCGAAGCTCGGGTGGCGTGGTCTCGGCGGCAGCGATAGTTAGCGCGATCAACGGTAGGGTGAAAAACAAAGGCAAGGAAAGTGTCATGTTGAAGTGGGGTTCGCCCGCAAGACGAGAGGCGCGCTGCGGCGTTGCGGTTAAGGCGCGCGGACAGTCTGCACGACGCTTGCGAAAGCAGTTGGTAAAATCAGGATGTGCTTAGCGGCGGTGGATTACGCCAGCGTCGCCAACGGTGCCAAGCTAGGGCAAAGCCCGTGTAAACGAGCACGCAACCACCTAGCGAGGCGAGAGCGGCGATGGCTTGACCGATCGCACCGAGTGCTTCGCCGGTGTGGAGATAGCGGGTCCAAGAGCGGACGCGTTGGGCGGGGTTGAGGCTGGCGTAGCTGTTAGTTTTGAGGATCTCTCCTGTGAAAAGATCAAGTGACAACGTTGTTAACGCGGTACGGGGCCACGCGTCGGCGGTGCGCAGAGCGACGGTGGCGGGTGTGGGCCCCTCACTGGTGTTGCCGGTGCGATACGTGAGGGACGTCCACGTGGGTAGTTCTTTTTGCGCGCGGGTGATTAAGATTTCGGCGGATAAAGGTTGGGCCTGGGTGGCGTGGGGCGGGAGCGAAGCGCTGGGCGCAGTCGGCGCGGCGGGCACGGACGTGGGCGGCGGCGGTGGCGTGCCGGTGAACGTAAAAATCAAGTTGCCGGCCCAGCGGTAGGAAATCGGCAGTGCGGTGATTGTGAGCACGATAAGGATTGGGGCTGACCACAGGCCGATGACGTTGTGCCAATTCCAGTCGCGCGCTTTGGCATTGGCGGCGGAGACGAACCAGAGTGAACGCTTGAGGCCCTTGGTACGCCATTTGCGCGGCCACCATAAAAAGAGGCCGGTAACTGCTAGAAAAAAGAAGGCGATGTTGCCTGCGCCGTTGAGGGCTTTTCCCAGAAGACGGTTGGGGCTACTGAGTGCGAGTTGGCGGTGCCAATCTTCCATATGTTTAAGGAAATCACGCATGCGAGTGGAGGTGACTTGGCGGATTTCGCCGGTGAATGGATTGGCGTAAAACGTCTCGTTGCGGCCGGCGGTGAACGCGACGGCTGCGAGCGGATGATTTTCGAGCGCGATGCCGGAAAGTTTAGCTGCGGGGTGCGCGGCTCGAACACGTAAAAGCAATTCAGCTAGAGGCATTCGCGGAGTTTCAACCACAGGCATCGCGATGCGTCGGGCGTCACGCTCGGCGTAGGCTACGAGTTCTTTTTCAAAGGCGAGTACTGTGCCTGTGAAGCACATGACGGCGATCAAAACACCCGCTATGAGTCCGGCGATTAGGTGTAGCCAAAAGAGGATTTTGCGAAACGTCATAAGAAAACAGCGGTTGAATTATATTATGAGCCTGGATCGTCTGCGCTAGTTGGTAGCAAAAAAGGGGCATAGTCGTCGGGCGGATGCGAGAATGGATATTTGACCTGTTATACGGTGAGGGCATTAACGCGAATAGAATGGCTGAACGTATTATCGTTAATCTTGGCGAGCGGAGTTATCCGATCTGGTTCGGGTCGGACTTGACTGAGGAGGTGCGCGCCCAGGTAGCGGAATTCACGGCCGCAGGCCGGAGGGTCGCCGTCGTGACCGATCAAACCGTGGCGACACGGCAAGCGTTGACTATGACCGCGATGTTTGGTGCAACGCCCGTGTTGGCTCTCGCTCCGGGCGAGTCGACTAAGTCTTTGGCGGAACTCGGTCGCGTGCTGGATTTTCTGGCAGCTCAGCGTATGGATCGCACGAGCGTACTTTTTGCCATGGGCGGCGGGGTGATTGGCGATCTCGCTGGTTTTGCGGCAGCGGCGTATTTGCGTGGCATCGATTTTGTGCAGATTCCAACGACGTTACTTGCGATGGTCGACAGTTCCGTAGGAGGAAAGACGGGTATTAATTTGCCAGCGGGAAAAAATTTAGTCGGCGCATTTCATCAACCGCGCGGTGTATTCGTAGCGACTAGTTTGCTGGCAACTTTGCCTGCGCGGGAATTTGCCGCGGGCATGGCGGAGGTCATTAAATACGGTTTGCTCGGTGACGCGGCGTTGCTCGCTCAGCTTGAGCGGCAGCCTTTAACGGTGAACTCCTCAGAGTTGGCGGCGGTCGTGCGACGCTGCTGCGAATTGAAGTCGATGATCGTTGAGACGGACGAACGTGAACTCGCGCAAGAAGGCGGAAGAGCGTTGCTGAATCTCGGTCACACCTTTGGCCACGCGATTGAGCAAGTGACAGGCTACGGTGCTTACTTGCACGGTGAAGCGGTGGCGATCGGCCTGTGCGCGGCAGCGCGGTTGTCAGAGAGACTTGGAGCGATCGGCGCTGCAGAAGTCCGCCGTGTGGATGCAGTTGTGGCGGCTCACGGATTACCGACGCGCTTGCGCGCACCGTTGGCGATCTGCGAATTGCGGGCCGCGATGGCGCGTGATAAAAAAGTACGCGCTGGCGGTTTACGCTTTGTGGTCTTGAAAACTTTGGGTGCGGCAGCGACGCAGGGCGGTATTGATCCGGCGTTGGCCGACGTGAGTTTCGCTGCGATCGGCGCTGTTTGAGCGCGAGTGGAAGCTGACAACCCTGGATCGTGGACGGTAAAAAAATCTCCGTGTCTTTCTCGGCTCGCGTGCGCTAAGCTGTTTACATGTCGGCCATCGACGAAGGTATCGTCCGCGAGTATTTTGAGCAGAACGGATTTTTCGTGCGCCAAGCGCGTAAATATTCTGTGACCGCTCGTAAGAAAACCGGGGAAGAAGAGATTGATTTATTGGTATCGAATCCAGCTTGGGTACGCGGCAGTCGTGCGCCGGATTTTTTCCTCTTCGCGAACGAGCTGCCCTTCATCCAGCGTGCGGTAGTTTCCGTGAAGCCATGGCACACAAACGTCTTTACGCCGGCGATTCTGCGGGGTTCGCCGGAGATTTTTGGGTTTCTGGAAGAAAACGTACTCAAGCAAGTACCGCGATTTTTCGAGCCTGATGCGCCCGATGGCGAGCACGACGCGGTGGTGACTAAGATTTTGGTGTTGCCCGCGCTACCGACGGCGGAACCGTTTCGTTCGCAAAGCGTGGCCTTGCTCAAGGAGCGCGGGGTTGATGCTATAATTTCTTTTCGCGCGATGCTCACTGACTTGATTGAAAAAATCGAAAGCAACCAAAACTACAGCAAGAGCGACACCCTTCAAGTCATGCGTATTTTGAAAAACTACGACCTTCTTAAAGACTCGCAGCTAGATTTGCCTGTTGGTCGTGAGCCCGTGAGTCGTAAAATTCGTGCCGACTTGATTAAATGAGTAGCAGTATCCATCCCACGGCCGTCATTGAACCCGGCGCCCAAATCGGCGCTGATTGCGAAATTATGGCCTACGCTGTGATTACGCGCCATTGTGTGTTAGGTGATCGTGTCGTCGTGCATCCTTTTGCGGTGATCGGCGGTGATCCGCAATATTTGAAATTCGACCGCGCGCTGGCAACTGGCGTGCACATAGGCGCGGGTACGGTCATCCGTGAACACGTCACGATTAACCGATCCATCCATGCGGGGCTGGCTACGACGGTCGGTGCTGGCTGTTTTCTCATGGCCAACGCCCACGTCGCGCACGATTGTGTGGTCGCCAATCACGTTGTGCTGGCCAACAACGCCATGCTCGCCGGCCACGTCGAGATCGGGGCCAATACCTTTGTAGGTGGCGGCGCGGGGCTGCATCAATTTTGTCGGATCGGCGAAGGCGTGATGGTCGCGGGCAACGCCTCGGTCACGCGCGATGTACCCCATTTTACGATGGTGGCGGAGCGCGACGAAGTTATCGGTTTCAACGTCGTCGGCCTCAAGCGGCGCGGCGTCGAGCGCGCTGCGATCGCGCAATTGAAAGCCGCGTTTCACGACGTGTATTTCACCCCGGGCAACATCCGTGAAGTGGCGGCGGCGTTGCGGTCGGGCGGAAATTATCCGAGCGCTGAAGCACAGAAATTCCTAGAATTTTTTAGCGGCGGTAAACGTAGTTTCGCGCGCGCGCGTCGCGCAGTAGCTGAGGAGGCAACGCAATGAGCGCGGCAAAACTCGCGTTCACCTGCGGGGATCCCGCGGGCGTGGGCCCGGAAATTGTGGAGGCTTGGCTCGCCTCGCATCCCACGGAATCCGCAGATATCGCCGTGATTGGTCCGGAGTGTTGGCTGGCTGGGCTGGAGACTAAAGCGACAAAGATAGCCGTAGGCTTAGATAATTTTTTGTCGACTCCAGGGCAACCAACGGCAGATAGCGCGCTCCTGGCTTGGGCGGCGATGCAACGCGCGGCGGATGGTTGCGTGGCGGGTGAATTTTGCGGCGTTGTGACTGGACCGGTGAGCAAAGTAGGATTGGCGCGCGTGGGCTACAAGTGGCCGGGACAAACTGAATTTTTTGCGGCCCAATGGGGTGGTGAACCTGTAATGGCGTTTTGCGGAGGGCGCTTGCGCGTTGTGTTGACGACGTGGCACGTACCCTTGTGCGAAGTCCCGCAACTTCTTGGGCCTCAGTTGCTACATCGCACTGTGGCTGCGGCGGATGCGCTCACACGTGCTGAGGGTATCACCGCGCCGCGCATTGGCGTCTGCGGGCTTAATCCGCATGCTGGAGAGGGCGGAATACTTGGGGAAGAAGAACGCGATTTTATTAACCCCGCGCTGACGCAGATGCGCGCGGAGTTTCCGGGCCTGAGTTTGTGCCAACCTGGAGATACGTTGTTCGCGCGGGCTCTCCGTGGTGAGTTCGATGTGGTGGTGGCGCTCTATCACGACCAAGGACTCGCACCGTTGAAAGTGATAGATTTTGATGAAGCGGTGAACGTCACACTAGGGCTGCCGCACGTACGCACGAGCCCGGACCACGGAACAGCTTTTGATATCGCCGGTCAGGGCTTGGCCAGTCCGACGAGTTTTGCCAATGCGGTGATTGTAGCGCGGCGCTTGATAAACGTTCGCAAGCCGCGATAGTCGAAGTCGAATGTCGTCGTCCACCTCAGAGATTTCTCTTTCTGCTCCTTTGCCTGAGGGCGTGCGCGTTGGAAATGAGAACCTCGTGCAACTTACGCCGGCGGCCGGGGGCAAGGTTGCGGCTTTGATCGCCCGTGAGGCTCAGGGCGAGTTTCTGCGAATCGCGATTACTGGTGGCGGTTGCAACGGCCTGAGTTACAAGATGAAATTCGTACTGTCACCAAAACGCGGCGACATTCTCGTGTGTACGGCCAACACGCAGGTCGTTGTAGATCCCAAGACGGCGCTCTATCTAAAAGGCACCCATCTAGACTATTCGGCTGCAATGGTCGCGGGAGGTTTCAAGTTCTCCAATCCCAACGCCAAGGCCAGTTGCTCCTGCGGCGAGAGCTTTAGCGTATGAAGCCCGCCACGGCGAACTCAGCCAAATTGGTGTTGCCCCGCGGGGGCCGAGCGGCGACATATGTTCCGACTTCACTCTTTTGACCAAACTTAATTGATGGCTACTTCGTTCCCTTCCGCCGGCGGTGGCGGCAATCGCTCCGGTTCTTATCAGCGTCGCAATGTCGACCCTTTCGCGGCCATCCGCCGCAATCATCGAATCAAGGTGCCCTCCGTGCGCTGCATTTCGCCCGAAGGCAAACAGCTCGGTATTCTCGAAACCACGAAGGCCATTTCCTTGGCCTTGGAAGTCGGCCTCGACCTCGTCGAAGTTGCGCCCAACGCCACGCCGCCTGTCTGCCGCATCATGGATTTCGGTAAGTACGTGTACGAGGAACAGAAGAAGACCTCCCACGTGAAATCTACGGCGAGCAAAATTAAGGAAATCGAATTTAGCGCTCGTATCGCCGACGGCGATTTCTTCACCAAGGTACGCCACGCCGAAGAATTTCTTGGTCACGGCAATAAAGTGAAGCTTCGTCTTAAGTTCCGCGGTCGCGAAATGGCACACACCGATCTCGGTTTTGCGGTCATGACGCGTGCTGTCGGTGAGTTAGTAGGTATGGGTAATCCCGACGCCGAACCTAAACTTATCGGTCGTAATATTCACGTGATGCTGACCCCGCTCGCGCCCAACAAGCGCAAGCCGAAGTTCCAATCGCAAGGCAGCTCGCCCGCCGTTGATGATGGTCCCGATCTCTCGGGTGACGACGACGAGGATGATAAACCCACGGCGGAAGCCTGAGGTTTTTAGTATGAACACCCAGCGGGTGCGATGGGCCGCGCTGGGTGGTCTGATGCTAGGTATGATCGGTTCTGGCGTCGAGGCGCAGGAAAATATTCTGCGTTTACCTCCGACTCGTCCTGGTACTCCGCTAGTATCTCCGGTGGCGCCGCCAGTGAATAAGCCTAAACCAGAGACTGTAAGCCCGACCCAGGTTCCTCGCTCCACGCGCTTCGGCGCGGCTGATTGGGTCGAGATAGGCGTAGCCGCCAAACGTCTCGGACTCAAAGTAGGTTGGACACTTTCATCGCGTGAGGCCGTGCTCTCTGATAAAGATACTCGTCTTGAACTGGCTTCAGATCGACTCGAAGCGGGCCTCAACGGTCAACGCATTTTCCTGGGGCAGGCCCCAGTGTCGCGCAGCGGTAATTTATATGTGAGCAAGATTGATCTCGAGCGCTGTCTCGTGCCCCTCGTGCGTCCCGCATTGCTCGGCGTCTCCAAACCCATACCGAAAACTATCGTGATCGATCCCGGCCACGGCGGGCCCGACACCGGCAAGGTCAATGGCGCGCTCGGTTTGTTTGAGAAAACATTCACCCTCGATACTTCGTTGCGGTTAAAAAAAATTCTCGAGGCGCGTGGCTGGAAGGTCGTGCTCACCCGCAGCGACGACCGACAGTTGAAGCCCGGCAAACAGGACGACTTGCAACGCCGCGCGCAGATCGCCGACGAGGTCGACGCCGATATTTTTGTTAGTATTCATTTTAACTCTGTCGCCGAGCAGGTAGAGAAAGTCAGCGGGGCCGAAGTCTATCGCTTCACGCCCCAACACCAGCCGCCCGTCACGCGTGCACTGCGTCGCCTCGACGACGAGGTCCTCAATCCCGGCAACGGCAACGATGTTTGGAATAGTCTCCTCGCGTACTCGATTCAGCGGCGCCTATTGCGCGACTTGAAGCTCGATGATCGCGGTTTTAAACACGACCGCTTGGCCGTGCTCCGGCTCGTTTCCTGTCCAGCTGTCCTGATCGAAGGAGGTTTTCTCTCTAACACCAACGAGGCACGCCGTATCGCCAACGCCACTTACCGCCAGCAACTCGCAGAGGCTATCGCCAACGGTCTTGGCGCCTACGCGTCGCAGTTGCAAAATCTGCGTAACGGCGCGAACACTCCCGCTGGTTAAACTTAGTCCCTCTTCCTCTCTTCGCAGACTTTCCCCATGAACTCCCGCCACCTCGCTACCTTCTTTGCTATTCTATCCGCTGCCGCTCCGCTCGCGGCTTGGGATTACAATGGTCACCGCATGGTCAACCAGCTCGCGTTGCAGGCTTTACCGGCTGAGTTCCCCGCCTTTGTTCGCGAGCCCGCAAATATTGAGCGCGTGCTTTTTTTATCCGGCGAAGGTGACCGTTGGCGCAACGTGCCTGACCTCATTATGAAACAATCCGGCGGGAGCTGGACTGATCATTTTTGCGACCTAGAACAACTCTCCGAAGTTGGCCTCGACCCGGCTAAGGTCTCGTCGTTTCGCTACGATTTCATTGTGCAATTTGCTGCCGCCCGCGCGGCGCACTCTGATAAATTACCCAAGATTGATCCGGCCAAAAACACCGATCACACGCGCGAATGGCCTGGTTTCGCGCCGTGGATGATCTCGGAGCATTTCGCGCGACTGCGCTCTGCGTTTGCTTATCTGAAAGTGTTTGAAGAACTCGGCACGCCAGAAGAAATCGCCAATGCTAAGGCTAACGCTATCTACATCATGGGTGTCATGGGTCACTACGTCGGAGACTGTGCTCAGCCTTTACACACTACGGTGCATCACAACGGCTGGGTCGGCGCCAATCCCAACGGCTATGCCACCGCGAGTGGCATTCATAGCTGGATCGACGGCGGCTTCATCGCCAAGGCCGGCGTTAAGCTCGAAGAAATATCTCCACGGGTTAAACCCGCGCAGCCCATTGCCCTCGCTCCCCGTGCGGATGGCCGCGAACCGTTGTTTGTTGCGGTGATGGATTATCTCATCGCCTCGCAACAAAGCGTCGAACCGCTCTATGCGATGGACAAGGCCGAGAAGTTTCGCGTGAACCCTGGTGTTGCGCCGAGCTCCGAGGGCCGTGACTTCATCAAGGCTCGCTTACTCATCGCCGGCGAAATGCTCGCCTCTATCTGGGTCACAGCTTGGCGCTCGGCCCCGCCGGATACGTTTTTGCGCACGCAGTTGATCCGCCGCCAGGAAGAAACCAAGGGTGCAGGCGTAGGCTCGGGCCGACCCTGAGCGGATTAGGCGAAACTCCATTGCGCATTCATGCACGACGATTACCCGAAACGTTTTGGTGGTGTCGGTCGGTTACTTGGAACGGCGGCGCTGGAAAAATTACGGGCGGCGCATATCGTTGTTATAGGCGTCGGTGGTGTGGGCTCATGGACGATCGAGGGTCTTGCCCGCAGCGGTATTGGCGCACTCACCTTGATTGATCTCGACGATGTATGCGTGACCAATGTGAACCGCCAGTTGCCCGCACTTGATGGGCAGATCGGCCGACCCAAAATCGACGTGATCGCCGAGCGCGTGCGGTTGATCAATCCCTCTTGTCGAGTGACAACCGTCGCAGAGTTTTTTACGCCGGCCTCGGCGGAGCGTTTGCTCGCGGGTAAATTTGACGGTGTCGTCGATGCGGTGGATCTCATGTCGCACAAGGCGCTCATCATCGCGGAGGCAGTGAAACGGTCCCTTAAATGCGTGACCGTGGGCGGCGCAGGCGGCCGGCGCGATGCGACCCAATTGCGCGCCGGCGATCTCGGGCAATCGGGCTGCGACGAGTTGCTGCGTCAAGTGCGCAAGAAGTTGCGGCGTGATTACGGTTTCGCGGGCGGCAAAGGGAATCTCTACGGCGTGCGCTGCGTGTGGACCGAGGAGAAACCCGTGTTTCCGTGGGCCGACGGCACGTGCCGCGCCGAAGTCGAACCGGGAACGAATCTAAAGTTGGACTGCGCGACGGGCTTTGGTACCGCGGTTTGGGTGACGGGTGCCTTTGGTCTCATCGCCGCGCAGGAAATGGTCCGCGAACTCGCTGCCGAGAGTGCTCAGGTTTGAATACGTGCCCCGGACCTAGGCGCGGAGGAAGAGACGGCTATAGTTGGCGGCGACTTGGGCAGTGAGTGTCGGAAGCGGGATCTCGCGGAGCCTCGCGAGAGCGTCGTAGGTGGCTGCGAGGTTAGCGGGGTGGTTTAACTCAGGTGCGGTAGCGAGCGCCAAGGGGGCGTACTCCGGTGGGGCCAGCATCGCTGGCGCATCGGTCTCGATCAGCAGGCGCTCCAGCGGGATAGTTTGATACAACGCACGTAGACGGGCGTGGCGCGGTGCGAGATACGCACCATTAAATGAGAAATACGCACCGAGCGCTACGAAAGGCGCGACGAGTTCGACCGAGCCGCTGTAGGCGTGGAGCAGGAAACCGCGCGACGGTAGCGGTACGGCTTGTAAGGTTTCGAGCAATAGACCGAAGGCGTCTATACAGTGGATCGTGGCGGGGCGGTCGAGCCCGACAGCGAGTGCGAGTTGAGTTTGAAATATATCGTGTTGCTCGTCCAATGGCGCACGGCGCAGGCCAGCTAGGCGCGGATCATCGGGACGGGCGCGTTCGAGCATCCAGCGGTCCAGTCCAATCTCACCCACCGCCGCGAGAGGATCAGTTTCGAGATAATGACGCAGCGTTTTGAGCCAATCAGAGGAACGGTTGCCGGTGTCCCAGGGATGCAGGCCGTAACTAGGGGTGAGGTGCAGCGCCGGGTGCTTCGCTGTATGGTCTGCTGCGAGCTTGGCTACTGTGGGCCAGTCGGATTCCTCGGTGCCGTTGACGACTATATGGGTGACGCCTGCGGCGGTGAGTGCGGGGATGATCGCTGGGACGTGTGAGGCTAGTGCTGGGGCAGCGAGGTGGTTGTGCGCGTCGCAGTAGGTCATGACAAAGCCAAGCGGCGCGTTACTCAGCCGAGATGCGATTGGGCGAGGGTGCGGATGCGTTGGCGGACGGCGGTGAGACCGTTGCGACGCGTGGGGGAAAGGTTGGCGAGTAGCTCGAGGGTGGCGAGCGGATCAACCTCGCTGGCGGCAATCTCGACGGGAGTGGCGCCGCTAAAAAAATCGGCGAGGCCGACGACGAGGCCACGCACCAGGGGCGAGTCGGCATCGGCTTGATAAGCAAGTAAGCCATCGGGCCGGAGCTCGGCGATGAGCCAGACAGCAGAGATGCAACCGAGCACGCGGTTGCCCTCGGTGCGTGCGGTGGCAGGCAGGGGCGGGGTGCGCCGGGCACGATCGACCAGGAGGGTAAGACGCTCCTGAAGATCGTCGATGGGCGTAAAATCGTCGGCGAGCGTAGAGAGTTTGGCGGCGAGGATCACTCCGGTGAGTGCAGACCGCGCGGAGATCTTGAGCAATCTTCTAGAAGCGATCGTACCTTGAAGAGCTTTGGGGTGAGTGTTTGGGTCTAAGCATGAAACGTATAATCAGTCTTTGGGTTTTATGGGGCGTTGTCTTGATACAGGTTACGATGGCAGGGCAGTTGCAGCCGCTGTTGGATCGGGCGGTGCGCTCTACGCTAGACCGATTTCAGGCGAGTGGACTCAAGGCCGACCAAATCGCGATCACGCTGGTCGATCTGAGCGTGGCGGATCAGCTCCAGCAGGCGAGTTATCGCGGCGAGGTACCAATCTATCCGGCGAGTGTGATTAAGTTATTTTACCTCGCGGCGGCGCACCGCTGGCTGGAGGACGGAAGGTTCGCAGATACACCGGAATTACGCCGGGCGTTGAGGGATATGATCGTAGATTCTTCGAATGATGCAACGCACTACGTCATCGATTTATTGACTGGCACCACAAGCGGGCCGGAGTTGCCCGAGGCAGAACTGAAAACGTGGGTCGATAAACGGGCGGTTGTGACGCGGTATTTTGCGGGGCTTGGTTATTTGGATGTAAATGCGAGTAAGAAACCCTGGGGTGATGGGCCATACGGAAGGGAGTCGCAGGCGATCCGCGCATATGAGCCCAAGCGCAATATGCTCACGACGGCGGCGACGGCGCGGTTGTGGGTAGAGATCGCGACCGGCCACTGTGTGACGCCAACGCGAAGTGCGGAGATGATGGCTCTCCTGGCGCGTGATCCAGCCGCGAAGACGGAAGATCTGGATGATCAAGCCAAGTTCACTGGGACAGAGCTGCCAGCCGGAGCGAGGTTGTGGTCGAAGGCTGGTTGGACTAGCCAGACGCGGCATGAGTCGGTGTATGTGGAGCTACCGAACGGCCGGAATTACGTGCTGGTGGTTTTCACAACAGATCATGCGAGCGAGCGGGCGATCCTACGTAATGTCGCCGCCGTAGTGGCCGCCGGCATGGCGGCAGAGCGTGAATAAAATTGCGCCTGAGGCCGAGGCTAGGCTTCGCTTAATTATGCATACTGACCCCGCTGTCCCCGCGAACTCTGGCAAACGTAATACCCTATACTTGCAAGTGCTGGCCGCGATCGTGGTCGGCGTGATGGTAGGTTATTTGTGGCCGGATTTCGGTGCGTCACTCAAGCCGCTCGGTGACGGCTTTATCAAGTTGGTGAAGATGCTGATCGCGCCGATCATTTTTGCGACCGTGGTGGTGGGCCTCGCAGGTATGGGGGACTTGAAGAAAGTCGGTCGCGTGGGCGGGAAGGCACTGTTGTATTTTGAAATCGTTTCCACGCTCGCGCTGATAATCGGTCTGGTGGTAGCAAATGTGTTTGCACCGGGCGCGGGCGTACATGCGAACGCTGCTTCGCTCGATGCGAAGGCTGTGGCAACTTATACCAAAGCAGCGCAAGGGCAGACGACCGCGGAGTTTTTACTGCACATTATACCAAACACGTTTGTCGGGGCATTTGCCGAAGGAGAAATTTTACAGGTGTTGTTGTTAGCAGTGCTGTTTGGCATCGCGCTTGGGCAGATCGGCGAGCACGGCCGGCCGGTGCTCAACTTGATCAACGAAGTGTCACGCGTGATTTTCGGCATCGTGAGCATGGTGACGAAGCTGGCGCCGGTAGCGGCGTTTGGCGCGATGGCTTTTACCATCGGGAAATACGGCCTGCGCTCCTTGGTGTCGCTCGGAGCACTGATGGCGTGCGTGTACCTGACGTGCGCGCTCTTCGTATTTGTGGTGCTAGGGCTGATCGCGCGGTTCAACGGCTTCAGCGTCTGGAAAATTATCAAGTACATCCGCGAAGAGTTGTTGATCGTGCTTGGTACCTCTTCGTCGGAGACGGCGTTGCCGGGGTTAATGCACAAGATGGAGACGGCTGGTTGCGCGCGACCGGTGGTCGGTATCGTCGTGCCCTCAGGCTACTCTTTTAACTTAGACGGCACCTCGATTTATTTGACGATGGCGGCGCTTTTTGTGGCACAGGCGACGGACACGCCGTTGACGCTGTGGGAGCAAGCAAAACTGCTGGTCGTGCTCATGATCACATCGAAGGGCGCCGCGGGCGTAACGGGGAGTGGATTTATCACACTGGCGGCGACGCTGGCGGCAACCGATAAGATTCCGGTGGCGGGCATGGCGCTGATTCTCGGCGTGGATCGCTTCATGTCGGAAGCGCGCGCGATCACGAATTTTATCGGCAATGCTGTGGCGACCTTGATCGTGGCGAAGTGGGATGGCTCATTCGACGCCTCCAAGGGTGGCGAAGTATTGGCGGGAAACACACCCAAGCAGCTTTGAGACAGAGGTATTGTTCCAAACGGCAGGTTTTTTGCCTCGCCTCCGCCAGAAGCTGAAGGCTCCGTTGGGGTGCGTTACCCCGCCCCCATGCCCCGCTTTTTTGATCAGCTGATTGCGTCTTATCTGCGTGCCTTGGTGCCTGCCGTCGCGACTTGGGCCCTGCTAGACCCGCTGGTGGAACAGGCGATTGCTGCGCCGGCGCATCTCGCGGAGGACTTGGTCAGTCGATACTGCATGGATTGTCACGATAACAGTATATCGAAGGGCGGACTCTCACTCGATGGGATCACGGCCAAAACTCCTGCGGCAGATCCTCTACTCTGGGAAAAGATATTACGTAAATTAGATCACCAGCAAATGCCCCCTATTGGGGAGGATCGTCCCTCGTCTGACCAATACCGTCAGGTCGTAACATTTTTGAAAGCCGAACTCGATAGGAGTGCGACCGCGTCACCGGATCCCGGTCGCACAGATACGTTTCGCCGGCTTAATCGCACCGAATACCAAAATGCCATCCGCGACCTGCTCGCCCTCGAGATCGATGCGACCACCTTACTGCCGAATGATGAACCGGCTCGGGGCTTTGACAACGTCACGGTTGGTAATCTGTCGTCTACTTTGATTGATCGTTATGTGTCGACGGCGCAAAAAATTGCTCGGCTGGCCGTCGGCGCGCCGCGCAAGACGCCTGGCGGCGATACGTTTCGTGTACCGCCGGACCTTACGCAGGAAGGTCACATCGAAGGACTACCGCTTGGCACGCGTGGCGGGGCTTTGATCCCTTACACATTCCCTCAGGACGGAGAGTACGAGATTCAAGTTCGCCTCGCTCGTGATCGTAACGAACAGGTTGAGGGTCTCAAGGCACCGCACGATGTCGAAGTGCTCATCGATGGTGAACAGGTGGCCTTCGCGACGGTGAAGCCGCCCGGCGCCGATAAAAATGCCGAAGGGGTTGATACGCATCTGAAGTTCCGCGTCCCCGTTAAGGCGGGCCCGCATCATGTCGGTGTTACGTTTATAAAAACCCCCTCGCTCCTGATTGAGACCGAGCGCCAGCCCTTTGTCGCGCGGTTCAATATGCACCGCCACCCGCGCACCGCCCCGGCACTTTACCAGACTTCGATCACCGGTCCTTTCAATGCCACCGGTCCGGGCGATACACCAAGTAGGCGGTTGATTTTTGGGGATAACGAGAGGGCCGTGACGTGGAGCAACGACGAAGTCCGCGCGCGGGCGATTTTGGCGCCGATCCTGCGTCGCGCTTACCGCCGCCCAATCAACGACGAGGATCTTCGTCGTCCGCTCCAGTTTTTCCACGAAGGCAGTGCTGATAGCGCGGGCTTCGATGCTGGGATCGAAAGCGCACTAGCTGCGATTCTCGTCGCGCCGCAATTTTTGATCCGCGTGGAAACCGATCCCGCCGGCTTGGCGCCAGGTACGGTTTATCGCATCAGTGATTTTGAGCTCGCCTCGCGACTCTCGTTTTTTCTTTGGAGTAGTTTGCCGGATGACGCGCTACTCGAGGCGGCGGGGCGCGGTGATCTTCGCCTTCCGGCGGGGCTAGAGCAGCAGGTCCGCCGTATGCTCGCAGATCCGCGTGCACGTAATCTCTCCATCAATTTTGCTGCGCAATGGCTGCATCTACGTGGCTTAGAATCCGTCGCTCCGGATGTTCGCCGCTTCATCGATTTTGACGATAACCTCCGTCACTCGATGCGCCGTGAGACGGAACTCTTTTTTGAAAACATCATGATCGCGGATCGTCCGGTGACCGAATTAATCTCGGCTGACTACTCGTTTCTTGATGAGCGCCTTGCCAAACATTACGGCGTGCCGCATCTTTACGGTAGTCATTTTCGTCGTGTCTCATTCGCTGGTATGGCCGAACGTCAGCGTGGCGGCCTGCTTCGCCAAGGCAGTATCCTAACTGTGACTTCCTACGCGACCCGCACCTCGCCGGTGATCCGCGGCAACTGGATCCTCGCCAATCTCGTTGGCGCTCCGGCGCCACCGCCACCACCCAACGTGCCGGCTCTTGACGACGGTCATGTCTCTGCGGCGCTGCCCATCCGAGCCCGTTTAGCCGTGCACCGCGAGAAGCCCGTTTGTGCGAGTTGCCATAACCTGATGGATCCGGTCGGTTTTTCGCTCGAGAATTTTGATGCGGTCGGTCGTTGGCGCACGGTAGAGGAGCAACTCCCAGTTGATGTGACGGGCGGTTTGCCCGATGGCTCAAAATTTGAAGGTGTTAGTGGTCTGGAGCAGGCGTTACTCGCGCGGCCGGATTTATTCGTGGCGACACTAACTGAAAAACTTCTTACCTTCGCCCTTGGCCGAGGCGTTGAGTTGTCCGACGCTCCTGCTGTCCGCGCGATCGTGCGTCACGCTGAAGCGGAGGATTTTCGTTTTTCCGCCCTCATTCTTGGTCTCGTCAACAGTCCGCCATTTCAGATGCGCCGAACCCCCAATCCATGAGCTCATTCGTTTCCAAAAAAGCCCTGCCTCGCCGTACTTTTCTCCGAGGAATGGGCGCTGCGTTGTCGCTCCCGTTGCTTGACGCGATGATTCCTGCGGCCACTGCTGCGACGAAGACGGCGGCTCTACCAGTTCGTCGTCTCGGTTATATTTTTATGCCTATGGGCTGTGACCAGTCACGCTGGACGCCGCGCAGTACCGATGGAAAATTAAGTGAGCTTTCGCCTATTCTCGCTTCGCTCGCCCCTCACCGCGAACACGTCACAGCTTTCACCAATCTTGAACTGCGCAACGCTTATCCAGGCTCTCACGCTACCTCCAACTCCTCTTTTCTGAGCGCAGCTAAAGCCAAACACACCGAAAGCTCCGACTACTATCTTGGTACCACCGCCGATCAACTCGCAGCGCGACAACTTGGTCGCGAGACTCAGCTCGCGTCTCTCGAACTCTCGATGGACATGCTCCAGACCACCGGCCAGTGCGATAACGGATACGCCTGTGTGTACCAAAACAATCTCTCTTGGTCTTCGCCGACTACGCCGCTTCCATCTGAGGCGCACCCACGCATCGTCTTTGAGCGCTTGTTCGGCGAAGGCGGCAGTCTGGTCGAGCGCCGCGCCTCGCTCCGTCAGCGAGCTAGTTTACTCGATTGGATCACCGAGGATATTTCTAGTCTGAAACGTCAATTGGGTCCGGCCGATCGCGCTAAGATCGCCGAATATCTCGACACCGTTCGGGAAGTCGAAAGGCGCATCCAAAAAGCCGAAGCCGATGTCGCTCAGAGTTCGCTCCCGCCCGATCTTGAGCGTCCTCTCGGCGTGCCTACTTCTTACACCGAGCACGCCAAACTCATGTTTGATCTACAAGTCCTCGCCATGCAGGGCGACATCACCCGGGTCACGACTTTCCAGCTGGCCCGTGAAACGAGTAACCGTACTTACGCCGTCGAGACCGGCGTCGCCGACCCGCATCATCCACTTTCCCATCACGGCAATGACCCAGATAAAATCGCGCGCATGGCCAAGATCAACGCGTTCCACGTCTCGCTTTTTGCTTATTTTCTAGAGCGTTTGAAGGCCACGCCTGAGGGCAACGGCACGCTTTTGGATCACTCTTTACTGCTTTACGGCAGTGGCATTGGAAATCCCAACGTACACGACCACACCAACCTGCCTATCCTTGTCGCCGGTGGCGCTGCTGGCGGCATGAAGGGCGATCGACATATCCGCTACGATAAGCCTGTTCCGCTCGCTAATCTGCACCTCACGCTTCTCGACAAAGTGGGTGTTAACATTGAGCGCTTCGGCGATAGCTCAGGCAAAATCACCGACCTGTTTACCCCGCTTAGCGTGTGACGCTGGGTCGCACCATGAAACAGAAATGCCTCTCCCTTTTTTCGTTCGGCCCGCGAGGTTGGTGGTCACGCCGCATGCTCACGTTGTTGGCGGGCATAGTCTGCGGTGGAGCGTGCGCGGCGCAGGCCTCGGAGGCGATGTTGAGAGCCGTCCAAGCCTCTGATCTGGTACTTGTTCGACGACTGCTTGGGGCGGAACCCGCATCGGCCCACACGCCTAATCGCTACGGCGTCACCCCGCTCGCGCTCGCTTGCACTAATGGTGATGCTGCGACGGTGGAGGCTCTACTCGCCGCCGGCGCCGATGCCAACCGCGCTCTTCTTGGCGGTGAAACCCCCCTGATGACCGCTGCGCGCACGGGGCGGGTCGCCGTCGTGACCTCACTTCTCGCGCATGGCGCCTTGGTCGATGCCAAACTACCAGGTGGGCAAACCGCTCTGATGTGGGCCGCCGCTGAGGGACATACGGCCGTCGTGTCAGCGCTCATCGCCGCTAAGGCCGATGTGGCGGCGACGGTGTCTACCGGTCTCAACGCTTTACTCTTCGCGGTCCGCGCGGGGCACGTCGAGACCGTGAGAGTGCTTTTGAAAGCTGGCTTAGACATCAACGCGGTCACCGCGCCGACTAAGACCGGCAACAAGCTACCTAAACGCGGCAACAGTGCCCTTACGTTGGCCGTAGAAAATGGCCACTTTGAGCTCGCCTCTGTGCTCCTCGATCTCGGCGCCGACCCCAACGACCTGCGCTCCGGCTACGCTCCTTTGCATATTCTCGCTTGGATTCGAAAACCCGACATCGGTGAGGACGAAGGGGATCCCATCCCTGAGGACCACGGCAACGTCACTAGCGAGCAACTCATCCGCAAGCTGGTCGCTTTTGGCGCTAATGTGAACTTGCGCCTGACCGGCGGCCCCTCGGGTGGCGGCCGTATCAACCGCAAAGGTTGCACGCCGTTTATGTTGGCGGCGGACACGGCAGACCTTGCATTCATGAAACTTCTCATCGAACTCGGCGCTGATCCGAAGATCACGAATGTGGACGGTTGCACACCGTTGATGGCCGCGGCGGGACTTGGCACACGCTCCGCCGAAGAGGAAGCAGGCACCGACGATGAAGCGGTGGCGGCTTGCGATTATCTGCTTGGCCTGGGTGCGGACATCGATGCGGTTTCAAAAAATGGTGACACCGCGATGCACGGGGCGGGCTTCGCCAACTTCCCGAAAGTCGTGAAATTCTTAGACGCCAAAGGTGCGAACATAGAAATCTGGAATAAAAAAAACCAACGCGGCTGGACCCCTTTGCTGGTGGCGGAAGGTCATCGCTACGGGAATTTTAAACCCTCATTTGAAACGATTGCGGCCTTTCACGGTGTGATGCGCGCTCATGGGCTGACGCCTCCCGAGCCAACGCCACCTGTCCCAGAAATCGGCTACAAGCAGCTCTGATCGCCTCGAGTCTTTCGTGGCGACTCAGCACAGGGGGAGAATCTTTAATTCAGGAAAATCGCCTCGTTGGTCTGAAAGAGGGCGTGGGCGAGTTTGGTCCAGGCGTCGATAGGGGCGCGGTTTTCATTAAGCGCGAAGCCGCCGGGTGGGCGGTTGTCCATGCCGCCTTTTTTCATACTGGCCATCTGGGCCGCACGTTGGGCTTGGCGTTGTTGTTTGCGGGTTTCTTCGGCACGGGCGGATACGGGCGCGAGCGGGAGATCGAGGGCGAGTCCTGCGGGATTGGCTTTTACGTAGCGGACGCCGAGGGAGATTTCTTGCTCGCTAGGCGGCCGTTGGTAGATTGCGAGGTAAAGTGAAGTTACGCGTTCTTGGTCGCTTTTTAGATCGGCAAATTCGGGGCGGTGCGTGAGGCGGCGGGCGGTCTCGACGACCAGCGGGCTGTTCATGAGAAACAGGGCTTGAGCAGGAACGATCGTCTCGTAGCGCCTACCGCTGGGGAGGTCGGGGTTGGGGAAATCGAATTGGGTTAGCAGTTCGGGTGGGTTCCTGCGATCGATGTAGGTGTAAACGGCGCGGCGCGTGGCAAATTCCTCGGTGCCCATCGGAATGGAGCGTCCGCCGATTTTGGGTTCAAGGGTGCCGGCGATGGCTAGCAGGGAATCATGGAGTTGCTCGAAATCGAGACGTCGGACGGGCGCGCGCCATAGGTACCGATTGTTGGGATCTTGTTCGGCGTACTTGGGGTTGTTGGCTGAACTTTGCTGGTAAGTGGCACTGAGGACGATGAGGCGATGGAGTTTCTTAAGGGACCAACCGTCTTCAACGAATCGATTTGCGAGGTAATCGAGGAGTTCAGGGTGGGTGGGCGGGGCGGACATGTTGCCGAGGTCGTCAGGGGTGGGGACGAAACCGGTGCCGAAGTGTTGTTGCCAGACGCGGTTGACTAGAACCCGAGCCGTCATGGGGTTTTTAGGGTCGGCGATCGCGAAGGCGAGCTGGAGACGGCCACTGCCTTCGTGCCACTCGGGGCGCTTCTTGGGATCAGGTGAAAGGATTTCGAGGAAACGGCGAGGTACGATCGGGCCTTTGTTTTGAGCCTCGCCGCGGATGAGTACGGCGTAATCTCGAGAGCGGGGCACGTCAGTTACGACAGCGGCGCGCGCAGGGGAGCCAGGGTGGTTAGAGTCGAGATCGCCGATCTCGCGCTGGATGCGAGTTTCTTCACGGACGAGCTCTTTGCGTTTCTCGGCGTTTTTTTCGCTAGATTTTCGGAAGGCGGCGTAGCGGGTTTCGAGGTCGTCAGCCTGTAGTTTTAGGGCGTCTGATTTGGCGAGGTAATCGAGGAGCTCGGGAGTTTTTGGGATTTTGGCGAAGAGAGTGGGTTGGTCGCGCGCATACTTAGGTTCGTTCAGATTGGCGAAGACGCCGTAGAGCGAGTAGTAATCTTTGGTCGGTATCGGGTCGAATTTGTGATCGTGGCAACGAGCGCACGAAACGGTAAGACCCAGGAAGGCTTTGGTTGTGACGTCGATGCGGTCGTTGATGATGTCGTGGGATACGCCGTTGAATTTGTTGCCCAGGGAAAGGAAGCCAAGGGCGGCGAGGGAGCGTTGGTCTAGCGGGGGCTCGGTGTCAGAGTTTTGGTTTTTAGATTTTTTTATGGCCGCTGCGAGCAGGCGGTCAGCGGCGAGTTGTTCGACGATGAATTGGTTGTAGGGAAGGTCGCGGTTAAAGGCATCGATGACGTAGTCGCGGTAGGTCCACGCGTTGGGGTAACGTAGGTCTTCGCGACCCTTGGCGTCACCCTTGGTGTCGGAATAGCGGGCGACATCCAGCCAGTAGCGGCCCCAACGTTCGCCATAAGCGGGGGAGGCGAGGAGTCGATCGACGAGTTGAGCGTAAGCGTCGGGCGAAGGGTTAGCTACGAAGGCGTTGATCTCGGCGGCTGTCGGAGGCAGGCCGATGAGATCGAAGGAGAGGCGGCGGATGAGGGCGCGCCGATCGGCAGTGGGGTTGGGGGTGAGGCCGTGATCCTGGAGGGTGGTGATGATGAAGTTATCGACGGGAGTTTGGATCCAGGCGGCGTCGGCAGGATTGGCGGGGGCAGGTAGGGCCGGTTTCTTGACGGGTTGAAAGGCCCAATGGTTTTTGCCGACACCGCCGTAGTTAGTCAGGGCTCCGGGCTTGGCGGAGGCGGGGACGCGTGGGTCGGGGGCGCCTCGGCGGACCCATTCGGTGAGGTCGGCAATTTGGTTTTCGCTGAGTTTCTTGCCCTTAGGGGGCATCTGAAGCTCCTCGTCTTTGTAGCTGATAGCAGTAATCAGGAGACTCTCGTTGGGTTGACCTGGGATTAGCGCGGGGCCGGTGTCGCCGCCCATAAGAAGCGCAGCGGAAGAATCGAGCAGAAGTCCCCCTTTGACGCGGTCGGCGTCATGGCTGTGGCATTTATAACAATTCTCGACTAAGACCGGCCGTATCCTGTTTTCGAAGAAAGCGAGGTCGGCAGGGGAGAGGGCGGCGGCCGGAGCCGGCGCTGGGTTGGCGGTGGGCGTTGCGGCTCGGGTGAGCGATGCGAACAGGAAAATGAACAGAGTTGAGTACGGGCGCATGGCGGGCGGGGCGCTCAGGTGAGCACAGGTTTAACAACTTCGCCGGCGACGTCGGTGAGACGGAAATCACGGCCGTTGAAGCGGTAGGTAAGCTTCGTGTGGTCGAGGCCGAGGCAATGCAGCATTGTCGCGTGGAGGTCGTGCACATGCACTCTATCGGTAACGGCGGCGGCGCCGAATTCGTCAGTCGCACCGTGGACGGTACCGCCTTTGATGCCGCCTCCGGCCATGACAACGGAGAAGGCTTTGGCGTTGTGGTCGCGGCCGGGGTTTTCGTAGCCGTTTCGGTCTTTGGTAGGTTTACGGCCGAATTCACCGCCCCAGACGACGAGCGTACTGTCGAGTAAGCCGCGTTGTTTGAGATCGGCAAATAGAGCGGATAGGGGACCGTCGATCTCGCCGGCTTTAGTGGAGAGTTTTTCGCGGAGGTCTTGGTGGTGGTCCCAGCCGTCGTGCCAGACTTGGACAACGCGGACACCTCGCTCGATGAGGCGGCGGGCGATGAGGAGTTGTTTGCCTTGCTGGGTGTTGCCGTAGTTGGCCCGGGTGGCTTCAGTTTCTTTACTGAGGTCGAAGGCATCGGTGGCCTCGGCCTGCATGCGGAAAGCAATTTCGTAGGATTCGAGGCGTGTCTCTAGTGCGGCTTCGCGTTGCAGGTTTTGAGCGTGGACCTCGTTGAGTTGGTGTACGAAGTCGAGTTGCCGGCGTTGTTCGTGCGGGGCTACATAGCTGTTGCGGATGTTTTGGATCATCTGCTGCACGGTTGCAGCGGTGGTATTAATTGAGGCGCCCTGGAACGTGCCGGGCAGGAAGGCAGAGCCGTAATTGCCGGCTCCGCCGGTGGGGAGTTTACCGCTGCGCAGGGCGATGAAGCCTGGCAAATTTTGGTTTTCGGTGCCGAGCCCGTAAACCAGCCATGAGCCAAGACTGGGCTTGGTTAGGCGCAGAGAACCGGTGTTCATGAAGACTGTGGCGACGTCGTGGGCAGGAATGTCGGTCCACATCGAACGGATGACAGCAAGGTCGTCCGCGTGGGCTGCGGTTTTGGCGAAGACTTCGCTAATTTCGAGGCCGGATGCGCCATACTGTTTGAATTGAAATGGAGAACCCATCGCGATGCCGCCGTCAGCAAGGGTTTTGTTGTTGAGGCGGGTTAAGGTTGGCTTGGGGTCCCAGGTGTCGACGTGGGACGGGGCGCCTTGGGCAAAGATATGAATGATAGATTTAGCTTTGCCGGGAAAATGCGGGGGCTTGGGGAGCAATGGGCTCGGGCCGATTTTCAAATCGCTTGCGGATGGAGTTGCTCCGATGAGTTGGCTGGGTACGAGCGAGGCCAGGCCGAGAGCACCAACGCCCATGCCGACGCGGGAAAGCAATTGGCGACGAGTAAGAAAGTAGTCGGCAAGGTCGGTCGAGATGCCATGGCACGCGTGGCCGGGGTTCTGGGAGAAGTCGTGAGGCATGATGGGTAAGACGCCGACGCGGTGGTGTGGGTTGCGCTAGGGGTAACGCTCAGGTGTTTTATTACTCTGGCGCGCAGGGTTATGGAAGCAGGAATTTTTAACCTTATACCATGGATTGGTGCCGCCGAGTGCTTAAAATGAACTGTGGTCTACGCAGTCTCTGAGCTTTTTTGGCGTCGGAGTGGAGGCAGCGCACCTTACAGCGTGGCGGTCATGGCGCGCAGATGTTCGCATTCTTCGCGGTGGACTTGGTAATCGGCGTGGACCATTTGCGAGGCGCCCGCGAGGGCCAGAGTCTACAGTAGTTATTTCCGCGCTCGCCTTGGCGCCAGTTGGAATGCGCTACAACGCGGTTGATTGTTTCCATTTGGAGAAGCAAGTTGGCGCTGTAACTCATGCGTCCTCGTCGAACCTCGATTTATTTTTTTACGTGTTTGGTAGCCTCAGTGGCGGCAGTGGGTGAGTCGGCGCGAGCTCAAGGGCTTGAGGCTTTGAACCGGCCTGTGCCACTAGCGGTGGCGAGTGCGGCTTCGGTGGTGTCACCCGGAGCGGCGGCGCTCACTCTTGCAGCGGCGCAGCGTGCGCAGGAGCTCGGGTTTCCTGCTACGGCCGTTGAATTATATCGCGAGGCCTTAGCTTCTCCAAATGCAGATCGGGCCATGCTTACGCTTGGTTTGGTCACGGCGTTGCTCGATGATGGACGCCTTGCCGAGGCGGAGAGTGCGTTGAACGGCTGGATCGGGTTGCGCGGCAGCGCGTGGCAGTTAAGGGCGGGACTGGCGGCGGTGACGGCGCGCAAAATCGATGCGGCCAAGGTGGCGCTCGCTGCCGTGAAAGAAACGGAATTGGCGGCGAGCGACCGCGCATGGTGGTTTTATTTACAAGGTTTGCTCGCGGGCGAATCGGGCGACGTGAAAGCGACGAATAAATTTTTTGAGCAGGCGCAGACTGCGGCGGTGACAGAGCTGGCGCGGACGCGGTTTCGCCTCGAGGCGGAGCGAATATTACTCCGACGCAGCGGCACGGGTAATGAGGCTGATCTAGCAGGGCAACGCCAAGCGATGACGCGTTTCGCGGGGCAGGCTACTGGATATGGCGCGGCGCGAACTTATGCGGCAAATTTAAATGCGCTCGGTCGTAAATCCGAGGCAGTAGCGGTAATCCAGCAGCAGTTGCTCGTTTTACCGCGCGACGAGCGTCAGTACGCGGATGATTTTAGATTGTGGCTTGGTTTGATCGCGGGGGCGATCGACGGAGCGGGACGTACGGCGTTGATTGAACTTGTATCGCGTGGGCGCGATGGGGTGCGGCAACGCTTGGCGTTGCGCCTGCTTGCGCAGGCGTCAGAAAAAAATCCAGGGCGGGGGCAGTTGCGCGCGGAACTCGGGCGCTGGATCGCGGAGACGCCAGCGCATGCTTTGCTGGAAGAGTTTTATTTATATCGGGCGAATCTCTTGCTGGGTGATAAAAGCTACGCAGCAGCGGAAGACGATGCTCGGGCGCTTTTGGAAAAATTCCCCGGATCTTCCCTGCGCGCTGAGGCTTGGGAAGTGCTGACGGGTGCAGCTTGGGAGCAGCGGCGTTATCGCTTGGCGGCGGACAGCGCGAAGAAGGCGGCAGCTGCGTTGCCGGCGGGCGTGCGGCGGGCAGAGTTGGGCGTGCTGCTGGCGGAAGCGTGGTTCCGGGCGCAGGATTTCAGGCCGGCCGCCGATGCGTATGCGGCTGTTTTGCGTGATCCGCCGGCGGGATTGAAACCGGAGATATTGAGCGCACTACGTTTTCAACGGGTGCAAGCGGAGATCGAGGCGGGCACGCCTGAGTCGGCTCAGACCGTACTCAATGGGCTCGCGGCGGAGCCGGGCTTTTCCGTCGAAGATCGTTGGCAGGCGGAATGGAATTTGGCGAGAGCCTTGCAGGCACGCGGGGCAAGTGGCGTGGCGGCGGCTTATGCGCGTGTGGAGCGTTTACTCGGAGGGAATGCGGAAGCGGGTTTACCCGCGAAGTTGCGTGCGCGGCTGGAGTGGCTGCGTGCGCGATTGGCGCTCGACGTGGAGCCGGCACAGCCGGCGAAGGCGTTAGAATATTTGCAGGCGTTGACGACCGAAGCGTTGGCGAAGTCGTTAGCGAATGAACCGCTGGCACTGCGCACGGAGTTGGCGAGTGCGGCAGCGTTGTTGCAGGCGCAAGCGTTGTTCAAGCAGGGCAAGGATGAGTCGGGCGTGGCGCAGTTAAAAAAACTACGTGAGGATTTCAAAGATTCGGATGCGGCGGTGGCTTCATATCTAGAGGAGGCGGATCACTACGCAAAGCAGTTCAACGCGGTGCAGGCTCAGCAGCTTTATACGGATTTGGCGGATAAATTTCCGGGCAATATCAACGCGCCCTACGCGCTGTATTTTGCCGCATTGCAGGCCGAGGCGAGCGGTGATGCACGTTTGCCGGATGCGCAAAATTTACTGGATAATCTGGTGCGAAAATACCCGCAGAGTGAACTCGTGTTTGCGGCGCGGTTGAAGCAAGGCCATTTATTGCGCAAGCTCAGTCAGTTTCCTCAAGCGCAACAGACGTATGAGTCGTTGGTGAACGCGTTTGCGACAAGTCCAGATGTCGTGTTGGCACAGTTGGCGTTGGCGGAGTGTCATAACGCGCAGGCGGCCAGCGATCCGTCGCATTTGGAAAGCGCGTTGGTGTTGCTGGAGCATGTGCGCGATCGTGTCGATGCGCCTTTGGATGTTCGTATTGAAGCTGGCTTTAACCTAGGTGTCGTGCTGAGACAGCGAGGAGAGTTAGAGAAAGCTGCGGTGGGTTGGTGGAGGGATGTAGTGTCGCCGTTTTTGCTGGATACGAAGCGGGCCACGCAGATGAGCGAGCGGGCGAAGGGCCGTTATTGGATGGCGCGAACTTTGATCGAGTTTGGGGCATTGCGCGAGCAGCAGGGAAAACTCGAGGAGGCGAAGGAGGCTTGGCTGCTATTACTTAAGGCAGGATTGCCCGGTGAAGCGCAGGCAAAGGCGCGTTTGGCGAAATATGGAGTCGCTGCGCCTCCATGATGCTCTCTGCGGCGGGCCTACGGTTTCGCGTTTGCGGAGTCGGGGCGGTGCCGTGTAACACTTTTTTCTAACCACGATGTCTGTTTTTAATTTCACTATATTTGCCAAGGGTGGCCCGATGATGTGGGTGCTGTTGGCGTTGGGTTTATTGACCGTATTGCTTACGTTGGAGCGGGTGTTGTTTTTGCACCGTGGACAGATTCGAGCGACGACGTTTCTCGAGGGGATAAAAAATATTTTGGCCAAACGGCGCGTAGTGGAGGCCTTGACGGTGTGCGAGGAGACACCTGGGCCGGTGGCAGCTGTGGTCAAAGCTGCCTTGCTGCACGCCGAAGCGGATGTCGCGACGATGCGTTTTCATGTGCAAGAGGCGGCGATCGTAGAGTTGCCGGCGCTTGAGCGCCGGCTCGGAAGTATAGCGACGATCGCGCAGGTTGCTCCAATGGTCGGGTTGCTCGGCACGGTGCTGGGGATGGCGACGACGTTCTTGGCTTTTGAGAAAGACTACATGAGTGCGAGTGCCTTAGCCACGGGCATGTGGCAGGCTTTGTTGTGCACGGCGGGCGGGCTGATGTTGGCGTTGCCAGCGCATGTGGCGCATCATTTTCTGAGCGGGCGCGTGCGATCGATTGTGCGCGACGTGGAATGGTCGGCCAACGAGATCATGCGTTACTTGCAAAATGATTATCGTGGGCGGAAGCCTGGTGGTTCGGAGGTCGTTGAAACATGATCACGCGGCCGCTCGATCTGGCTTCGCACTTGCGCGTTCCGCCACGGTATTTTGATTTTTTGTTTTATGTGAACGCCGGATTACTTGTCCTATTTTTCTCGTTATTCGGCTCCCGCTTTGTGCTGGCGCCGGGACTTGGGGTGGATTTCCAAGTGCCGGAAATGGCGGGTGCGACAGCGGGCGCACAGCCGACGACGCATCGCATCACGGTGCGTCGCTCGGGACAGATTTTCGCAGATGATGGGTTGGTATCCTTGAAGCAACTCGGTCTGTGGCTGGAGCGGCAGAAGGCGATGACACCGAAACCCTCGTTGTTGATTTTGGCCAGCTCTGGCGTGCGCAATGATGAGTTAGCGGAAATCGTCACGGTCGCCCGGCGGGCAGGTTTTGCGGTGGTTTGGGGTGCGTTGGAGCCAACCGATGGGGGCGAGGGGAGTCGCAAGTGAGTACGCTTGCGCAGAGTGATCGACGCCATTGGATTTGGGCGTCTTTGGGCGCGATCGCAATTGGCCTTGTTTTTTTGATAGTATTTCACGCGCCAGTGGATCTAGCCGTGAAGCGTGGATCGGCTGTATCAAAGGGTCATTCGACGGTCTCGGAGTCGCCTCAGGTGGGGTTTAGGCGGGTAGCACCGGAGGAGGCGGCGTTGGTGGATCCGACCCCGTTGTTTTTGCCGACAGCGTGGAACACCGCACAAAAAGAGGTCGCGTTGCCGAAGGCGGGGGGGGCTTTTGCTGATTATCCGGCTCGCTTTACCTACGATGAGGTAGAATTTCGTTCGCTCGCCCCAAAAAAAGACTCGGCGGTGGATTTTTCGGGCGCATTGGCGCTAAACTCACCAGGAGCGGCCCTACTTGGGATAGGTCGCAGCCCTATCGACTTACCGGCGATATCGCGTCGAAGTGCATTTTACGAAGTCGCACTGGCGGCAGGAGGCCGTGTGGTGTTGGCTGAATCGCTCGCAGAAGCAAAGCCACCGGGCTCGGGCGCTGGTGCTTGGGAGCCTATTGAGTTCCTTGCCGTGGTGAACGCGGCTGGCTTGAGTGCGCCTCTGGTCCCCACGGTTCGTTCTAAGTTGGAGGAGGTGGATACCTATTTTGCGAATTACTTGATGCAACAGGTGCGAATTGGCGCTAAATTGGCTCCTGGTGTGTATCGAATTTGGGTCGGACCGTAGTTTTTTATAGAAAAGGTCAAGTTTGCTGTTGACGGCCCAAATCGTGGGAAGCACTTTCAACCCTCATTTTCGTTTTTTGGCACGGTCTCTTTGTCTGCCCAGATAGCTCAGTTGGTAGAGCA
>CANGCX010000025.1 GCA_947452315.1 Opitutia bacterium
GCGTAGATAGTTTTCGTCGCCCGTGAACCCATCCAGAGCGTCGCGCCAGCCCAGGCGAGCGACTGAGGTTTCGGAGCCGGCGAGGCAAGACGTTGCAGTTCGGTAATCGTCTTCATGAAGCGTCGTGAGGCGGAGAATTATTGGGTGAGCGTGGCGCCCGTGAGACGACCAAGGGCACCGAGGGTCGTCTGCGCAGCGTTAAGGCCAAGCCGGAAATCGGCGTCACTAAATGTCGCAAACATATCCGTTGGCTGGTGCCAGTGCGGGTCCCAGCCAGCGCCGATTTCGCGGCCGCGTTCGTTTTCACGCAGGCTGATGGCCGGCACTATATCCATAAACGGAGTGCTGTCGGTATTGGTCATGTGCGGGCCAACTGCCGCAGGATAATCGGTCGCGTAGGCTTCGTTGGCGGCGTGGAAAAACCACGCGAGTTTCTGCGCGCCTTCAGAAAATTTAGCGGTCGATTGAAACTCAATGTTTACGTCGGCTTCAGGGCGCTGGTCCTTTGAAACTGTGCCATCGGCTCGCGGGGCCCCGTGATCGAAAAGCATCATGTCATGCTGAATCATGCCGAGCCACTTAGGTTCCGGATAAAGGCCCGAGCCCGCGGGCGCTTCTTGGCCTTGCAATGCAGCGCGTTGGGCGACGTAGGCGCGGGCTCCGTTGAGGCCGGTCTCTTCATTATTCCACAACACGAAGCGAATTGAGCGCTCGGTCTTCACGTCGGGCGACATGTAGATGCGAGCCAACTCCATCACGATGGCGGTGCCGGAGCCGTCGTCGTTAGCGGCCTCACCGTAGCCGTGACCGTCGAAATGCGCGCCGACGATGTACATTTCTTCAGGATGCGTTGTGCCAATTTTCGTGCAGTAAACTTGTTCGCGCGGCCCGATATCGCCGGGCTGAGAATTTAACGCACGCAACTTTTCGTCGGGTTGCAAATTGGGATCTTGGTTCACGCCGGTTTTGGCGCGGAGGCCGCGATAACGCCCCCCACCCTGCGCGGCATCGGGTGCGCCGCTCGTCAGAGGGCCACTCGGACGACGTGGATCAGTCGGGAAATACTCATACTTCATTCGCGTGGTGTTTGTGTAGCCATAGCTCTTTAACTGAGCCTCGATCCAATCGAGCGCGGCGCGGTTGCGAGCCGTACCTTGGCGGCGGTCGCCGAACTGCGTGAGACCTTTAATCATTGATTTATACCGCTCCAATTCGAGGCGCCCGACCATGGTCTTGATCGGATCGGCCGAGGGCTCCACCGGTTTCGTATCAGCGGCGCGCATCGGCTGAGAGGTGAGCGAGAGGGTTAAAAACACGAATGACCATAGACGGCAGCAGGAGAAGGAAGCGTTCATGAATCATTGAGTTAGCTACGCGACTCATCGCTGACAATCCGCACCTTCGATTCAGCCCAACAAAAATGCACCTCTGATCACGCCGCGCCCGGCCATTGCTTTCATAGTCACGCCCATCATGCTGTGAAATAACCGCGCACCATTGCCCGGCCCATTACTTCCATGCGCCCTAGAATCCTCACCGTCGATGACGCCAAAACCGTGCGCACCATCGCCGCCAACATCCTCGCTCCATTCGACTGCGAAGCCGACGGTGCGACCAATGGCTACAACGCGCTTTTCTCTATGGAGCGCGCCCTACCCGATCTGATTTTGCTCGATGTAAGCATGCCGATCATGGGCGGGCTGGAATTACTCGAGATGTTGAAATCGAAACCGGCATTGCGCGCGATTCCGGTCATCATGTTGCCCTCGCCTGCCGATCACGCAGTACTGCCCAAACTCACAGCGCTCGGCGTCGCCGGCATGGTGATGAAACCCTTCGACCCAGCTACTCTCCTCCAAGCGATTCGCACCGTCATTGACCTGAAGCCGGCCAAAACGAAATAAAATGGGTTCGCCCTCGGCGCGCCCATTCTCATTCCATTTCATCATGGACTCCAACCCTACTCCCGTCGCCCCATCGAAAGGCATTCTCTGGACCGGCCGTATCATGAGTACGCTACCGGTGTTAATGCTCTTGTTTAGCGCCTCCATGAAATTTTCCGGCTCACCGGATCTCACCAAAGGCTTCGAACACCTCGGCTGGAAGATCCAACTCGCGCCCAGCCTAGGCGTGCTCGAACTTATCTGCACTTTGCTCTATGCGATTCCGCGCACCTCGATGCTCGGCGCGATTTTGCTCACAGCTTACCTCGGCGGTGCGACCGCCACGCACGTACGAGTGGGTGATCCGTTTGTGTCTACTATCATCGTAGGAATTGTAATTTGGGGCGGACTTTTTTTGCGCAATCCACGCGTACGCGCGCTACTCCCACTCACTCGTTAAACGGTGAGTAGCGGGGCCACTTGCTCAACCCAAGGCTTGCGGCCCTTCAACAATCAGGCGGATAGAATCCAAACGTAAGCGTGCCTCTGTGATTGCCGCGCCGGTGCGCACCATCTGTTCCTGGGAACACGCAATTTCCTCGGGTCGTACGTGGTCATTGAGTCGTTGCAAATCGACGAGTCTTTGTAACTCAGCGCCGAGTGCGGCCGTCGCACGCTCACCGGCCGCTGACTTCAAAGCGAGCGCAAGTGATTCCGCCCGTTCGGTCGCGGATTCTAGCATGGTCTTGAGAAGGGCCGCATTGAAGCCCGGGCGCTCGAGAAACCGCTGCAAGGTCGCATCGACAAAATCTTCCGCGAGCGCCGCCGCCGGTCGCGTCGAGGTGAGGTCATTGCCGCGCAGATCCACCACGACACGCACCGGCGTGGGAGCTAGAAACTGATCTACGTGCCAGCGCGAGTCGGCGACGGTCTCGAGCTGAAAAATAGCCTCCAATAGCAAATTGGGTTTCGGTGAACGCATCCAGCCAAAGGCCGAAGTGCCCGTCTTGGAATCGATCAATAAATCAATCGCGTCCTGCACAAGTGCATGATCAGGAGATAAAAAACGAATATCTTCGCGCACGATGGCACGGGCACGGTTAAAGGTGGCCAGCATGCCGTCACGTGGGATCGAGGGAAACCCCTCGATGTAGGCGTGGCTAGGATCGAGAAATACATCCCCTTCTTCGTGCTCTTTAATTCGCACGCCAAAATGATCAAGTAACTCGACGAGAAAATTTCGCAGAAAAGGATCTGCGTCCACTGCCCGTACGCCTGCGATCACCTGCTCGGCTACCGCCGGATTAAAAGAATTGAGTTCGAGCAGACGATCACGGCCTTTCTGCATTTTAAGACTCAATGCTTTTCTGAATGCCGTGGTTTCTGCGATGAAGGCGTCGAGTTGCTCGCGTCCAGCCTTGCCCGCATCGCCGTAAGTACGGGTGAGAACGAGCAGACGCTCTTTAAACGCTTCCTGATAATCGTTGCCGCCGTGGATCGGCGTCTCAAACGCATCAAGCCCGCGGTGATACCAATCAACGACGCATTCCTCACCACTACCCGCGACGTAAGGAACGTGGATACGGATCGTCTGCGTCTGGCCGATACGATCCAGACGACCGATCCGTTGCTCTAAAAGTCCAGGATTTAACGGCAGGTCAAATAACACGAGATGGTGCGCAAATTGAAAGTTACGTCCTTCACTACCGATTTCGGAGCAGATAAGCAATTGGGCCCCGTCAGGCTCGGCAAACCACGCAGCATTGCGGTCCCGCTGCACCAGCGGCAGTCCCTCGTGAAATAGGCCAACCTTCACATTAATTTTTTCCTGCAACGCGGTTTCGAGCGCGACGACCTTGCGCTGCGATTTACAGATCAAAAGAATTTTTTCTGCGCTCTGTATCTTCAAAAAATCAACTAGCCAGTCGAGACGCGGATCCTCTTTAAAAGCATAGCGAATACCGCCGTCAGCATCCGCATCCTCTGCGATCAGCTCCCGCGCGATCCGAGAAAGATGCGTGAGATTATTTTCCACCGTAAGAGGCACTGGACAAAATTTACGCCGCGGAAATCCCGTCATCGCGGCACGCGTATTACGAAACACCACGCGCCCGGTGCCGTGCTGATCGAGCAAAGTCTTCAACAAGGCCTCGCGCGCACCGCCCCTGCCTTTGCCGAGCGCGTCCAGGTGCTCGGCGAGCCGTTCCGGATCGCGGTTAAAAATTTTCCTCAGCGCAGTATGATCCTTCGGTTTAAGCGGTTGCTGTTCGACAATTTTTTCCGAAATCGCGGCCACAGCGCCAAAACCTTCGGATTCAGCACGAAATGCCTCAAAATCATCGTAGCGATTAGGATCGAGCAAACGAAGTCGCGCAAAGTGCCCCGCCAACCCGAGCTGCGTCGGCGTCGCCGTTAGCAGGAGTAATCCCGCAACGCAGCGAGCTAGTTGCTCGACGAGCGCATACTCCGGACTCACCGCATCCGGCGCCCAGGCGAGATGATGCGCCTCATCGACGACGACGATATCCCAGCCGGCCGCGACCGCTTGATCGCGCCTCGTTTGATTGCCCGCGAGAAAAGGAACTGCCGCCAACGCGAGTTGCGCGGCGAGAAAAGGATTTTTTCCCGGATCACTGCCTTCGCAAGCTAAGCAGCGCGCCTCGTCGTAGATACTGAACCACAAATTAAACCGACGTAATAGCTCGACGAACCACTGATGCGTGAGCGCCTCAGGCACGAGAATAAGCACGCGACGCGCCTTTCCGACCGCGAGCAAACGCTGCAAAATAAGACAGGCCTCGATCGTCTTACCTAAGCCGACTTCATCTGCCAGCAAAACCCGCGGGATCTGCCGCGAAGTCACTTCATGCAAAATATAAAACTGATGGGGAATCAGCTCTAAGCGCCCACCGAGATAACCCCGGACCTGCGATTGCCGAAATTTGGCCTGAGCTAGCAGCGCACGGTACCGCAGATCAAAAACCTCCCCTGCATCCACCTGACCGGCCAACAAACGTTCTTGGGGCAAACTCACACTTGTGACATCGGAAATCGCATCTTCTCGTACACGTATACCGCCAGGACCGAAGTACACGAGCAGACCCGACGCCTCCTCAACCGACTCGATGACAAAGGGTTCACCCGTGCGGGTTGCGACTGTTTCCCCGGCGCGAAATTCCACGCGTTTTAGAACCGGGGTGCCCAACGCATACAGGCGTTTTTCTCCCGTCGCGGGAAATTCTATCCCGATTCGGCGCGCGGCCGCATCGACGGTAGCTACCAAGCCGAGCCCGAGCTCGGGCTCGCGCTCACTGAGGCAACGTTGGCCAACGATTCCAGGAGACATCACGCGATTAATTGCCGACCGGTTGCTTGGTCGCGTAGTAAGGCACGAGTTGCTTTAAGTGACCTTGGATGATCATCGCCACAGAGGAAGCCGCAGGCGTACCTTTGTGTAATTCGAAAATTGCAACCATGAGCGCCAACTCAATATCGACCTTTTTGGGGCTCACGGCCTTCATTTCAGCCAAAAGCTCGAGCGCTTTTTTCTCAGCGCGCTTGTAGTCATTAAAATTCTCCTCATTGGGCGTAGCCATGGCGCAAAGGGGTCGCACGAGCCCACCTGACGTCAAGCGTCCAATATGGTCTGATGGCTCGAGGAGCGTTCACTGCTACACGCACTCTCTCAATCACGGTTGCGCGGGTGGAATTTGGCGTGCTGATCCAACAGTCGCTGCGGCTCTACGGCGGTATAAATCTGAGTCGTGGCAATGCTGGCGTGGCCGAGCATTTCCTGAATCGCACGCAGATCGGCTCCACCACTGAGTAAGTGGGTAGCAAACGAGTGTCGGAGCAGATGCGGTTTTACGTTTTGCGTGATGCCAGCACGCCGGGCGTGTTTTTTAACGATGTACCACAAAGTAATCCGCGAGAGAGCGCCGCCACGATTACTCAAAAATAATTGGCTACCCGTGCGCGCCTTTACGAAATGTGGACGACCCGCACTTAGATAGGTTACAATCGCCGCACAGGCCCGCCCGCCGATGGGCACGACGCGCTCCTTGGAGCCTTTCCCGAATACGCGCAGAAAGCCCTGCTCGAGATCAATTTGTTGGAGCATGAGTCCACCGAGTTCGGTCACACGCAGTCCGCTCGAATAAAAAAGCTCCAATAACGCCCGGTCCCGCAGCGACGCTGGATCGCCACCACCAGGGGCAGTAAGCAAGCGCGAGACCTCCTCAACCGAGAGGGTGCCCGGTAAACGTCGCCCCAACTTCGGACCAGCGAGGAGGGCCGTGAAATCATCGGCGCGAAGTTTCTCCCGCATGAGATATCGAGCGAACACCCGAAGAGCCGTAAGTTTGCGGGCGAGACTGGCGACGGCGAAATCCGCTCGGGAGAGCGAGTGCAACCATTCACTAGCCTGTGAGGGCGACACCGTGCGCCAATCCGCCACCTCCTGCCGGACGAGCCATGTTGCGGCTTGATCAAGGTCGCGTTGATAATTTTCCCGCGTGTGCCGAGACAGTCCGCGCTCAAGATCAAGAAACGCGATAAAACCGTCGATATCGCCGGCAAAAGCCGCGGGTGCGCGACTGAGCGCTAGGGTGCGAGAAGGAGTCGATCGACGGGCCATGCCGACAACAGTGCGCTCAACTCGCGGCGTTACCGCAAGTCAAAGCCAGTGGTCCATCTTTGGTGTCTAGTCACAAAAAAAACCAAAGCTTGGAAGCTTTGGTTTAGAAGAAAGAGAGGTGAATCAGTAACGCCGACGCATCGGAGCGCGCGGCAAAGGATTGGCTTCCTTCATACGGAAGGTGATGCGAGCCTTCTCTAGGTCGTAGGGGCTCATTTCCATCTTAACGTTATCGCCAGCCGCGATCTTAATGAAATTCTTGCGGAGCTTGCCCGAGATGTGAGCGAGGACCACGTGTCCGTTGGCCAGCTGCACCTTAAACATCGTGCCGGGCAGCACGACCATTACTTTGCCCTCAACTTCGATCGCGTCGTTGTCAGCCATGGTTAACGCGGGTTTGAAGAGAACAGGTGAGCATCATGGATCGGTGTGGTGGTGAGGACGTAAAGCACACTTGTAAGCGGTAATTTACCCGACTTAGTCAAGGTTTTCCTCTGAAGCGCACCCATGGTCTCATCCGCATCCACGCCCCCGCCTTGCCCATTTGAAAAACGTTTCCCGTCGCAACTGGTGCGCGACGACATTTTTTTCATGAGCCTTGCCTACAATCAGGCGATTGATGCTTGGCGCCAAGACGAGGTGCCGATCGGAGCAGTGATCGCGGTCGGAGGCGAGATCATCGCCGCAGCCCACAACACGGTTGAAAGCGCCCAAGATCCGACTGCACACGCCGAGATGCTTGCGATCACGCAAGCTGCTTCGAAATTGGGTAATTGGCGACTCGAGGGCGCCACGCTCTACGTCACCAAAGAACCTTGCCCGATGTGCTCCGGGGCCCTGCTTATGTCACGCGTGCAACGCGTGTGCTATGCTGTACCGGATCCAAAAATGGGTTGTCTGGGTGGCGCCACCAACCTCAACGATCTTCCCCGGGTCAACCACCACGTCGAACTCACCACCGGTGGCGTTCTTGAACCTGAGTGCCGCGAGCTCTTGCAGGCTTTTTTTAAGGCCAAACGCGTAGTCGAACCCGCAGGGGAAAGTTGACGCGCTGCTTACCCAGTGCATCTGTTGGCCGTTCCATCTTTCCTTCATCCCTAGAAATTAAACTAACTACACTCATGGCTTACACGCTCCCTGCCCTGTCCTACGCCCTCGACGCCCTCGTTCCGCACATTGATGCGAAGACGATGGAGATTCATCACGGCAAACACCACCAGGCCTACATCACCAACGCCACCAACCTGCTCAAAGACCACGCCGAGCTCGCCGCCCTGGACGTCAATGCATTGATCGCAGATCTTAGCAAAGTTCCCGAAGGCATCCGCGCCGGCGTGCGCAACAATGCAGGTGGCCACAGCAACCATTCATTTTTCTGGACGATCCTAGGCCCAAGTAAGGGCGGAGCGCCTAAGGGCAAACTCGCCGCGGCCATCGAAGCGGAACTAGGCGGACTAGCCAAATTCAAAGACGACTTCGCCAAAGCCGGCGCTACGCGCTTCGGCTCCGGTTGGGCTTGGCTCTACGTCACCGCCGACAAGAAACTCGCCGTCGGCTCCACGGCCAATCAGGACAGCCCAATCATGGGTAAAGCCATTTCCGGCATCGAGGGTAAGCCCGTCCTCGCCCTTGATGTGTGGGAGCACGCGTATTACCTGAACTACCAAAACCGCCGCCCAGATTACATCGCTGCGTTCTGGAACGTGGTAGATTGGGACGCCGCCGAGGCTTACTACGTCGCAGCGACTAAGTAAGATTTATTCTTCACTCATTAAAAAGCCGCGCTGAAAAGCGCGGCTTTTTGATGTCCGGTAAAACCCGAGCTTATTAAAGTCCGCGGGCTCTGGCGGGCTTATGGAGCCCAAACGTTAGCCTGCAGCGTGGAGCCTAAACTTTTCGGGCTGATGGGCGTACTTTTGCCGGTCTCGGTATCAAGAATGCTAATTACGCTAGTGGTCGAAGTGCGCGCGGTATAAACTACATGGCGACCATCAGGTAACCAGCTCGGCTCCACCCCATCAAATGGTGCCTTAGAAACCTGCTCGCTCGCGCGTTTCGAAAAATCGTAGACGGCGATTTGAAAATTGCGGCCCACTCGAATGGTGAAGGCGATCTTATTGGGATTAGTGCGGCTCCAATCTGGTTCGGCGCAATAGCCACTGATGCCCGAGGTGAGACGCGTCGGGGCACCGCCGTTCACAGGCATTGTGTAAAGTTGCGGACCGGGCTCGCTCGCGAAAACCAGGCGAGTACCATCGGGCGAAAACGTCGGTGAGGATTTCACGGCGTCGGAGCGGGTTTTACGTGCGACGGCGCGGCCTTGCGCATTACTGACGTAGATTTCTGGGGTGCCTTCACCGCTAAGAATCATCGCTACTTGCGAGCCATTGGGACTGAAACGGGCACCGCTATTAGTGCCCTTGAAACTCACGAACGTAGAACGCTGGTAGCTGCCAAGATCGATGGTGAAAATATCCGGAAATCCCGACTTGTAAAAACTGGTGTAGATGAGCCGCGAGCCGTCCGGCGCCCAGCGTGGATTGAGCGCGATCGAATTGTCGCGGGTGATCTGCTTCACCTCTCCAAACAACATATCACCTGTGTAGATTTCTTTTTTACCGGTGCGCTCATTGATAAAAGCGAGTTTCGCGGCAAAGTAGCCGCGCAGGCCAAGACCGTTGGTTTTGGCGACGGCGACGTCAGCGGCTTTGAGCAAGGCATTGCGGGCGCTTGAGCCCGTGACGACTTCCGAGGCAACGGGGGTGCCGCTGGGCGCTTTGGTGATATCGACGCGCACCTGTGTGGGGGTTACGGCGGAAAACTTGATGTCGAAAGCAAAACCACTCGCGACCACCCGATAGCGTCCATGCGTGCCGAAAGCCTGAAGCGCGAGGGCGTTGAGCTCAGGGGTATTCGCTGAGACTCGGATGGGGAGGGTTTTATTTTCGGCGATGACCTCGATTTTTCCGATGTCACGAACGGATTCGGCCCGCACGGAGAAACTCAAAGCGGTGATTAATACCAAAGTTAAACGGATGAAAGATTGCATGGAGGAGAAGGTTGATGCGCGATGAAGGGGATTTCTATTTGCGCGCGACGCCGTCATAACAACTCTAATTTACTAAACATTCTAACCGCCGTGACCACCGAAGAAATCAAAGTCCACCTGCAACAGGTAAAATACCCCGGCTTCAGCCGTGATATCGTTTCGTTTGGCCTCGTGCGGTCCGCAGCGTTGGTCGACGGCGTGGCCAAAGTGGCGCTCGGTCTAACAACCAGCGATCCGAAGATCCCTCTGCATTTAAAGGCGGAGGTTGAAAAATGTCTCCGCGCCATCCCCGGGGTGAGCGAAGTTATCATCGATATATCCGTACAAGCTGCGCGCCCGGCCGCACCTGCTAACGGCGCCGGAAATCTCCCAGGTGCCAGCGCCACGCCCAAGACCGCCAAATACTCCGTGGCCATCGCCTCGGGCAAAGGTGGGGTGGGCAAGAGCACGTTTGCGGTCAATCTCGCCTGTGCCCTCGCCCAAGTCCTCACAGAGCAAGGACGCCCTGGCCGCGTCGGCCTCATGGATTGCGACATCTACGGACCGAGTGTGCCGCTCATGATGGGCATACAAGGACGCCCCGAAGTCGAAGGCGAAGGGGCCGCTTCCACGTTGATCCCACTCGAGCGCCACGGCGTGAAAGTCATGAGCATGGGCTTCCTCGTCGACGACAATACGCCCGTCGTCTGGCGAGGTCCGATGATCATGAAGACAATTCAGCAGTTCGTGCAAAACGTGAAATGGGGCGAGCTTGATGTCTTGCTCGTCGATTTGCCGCCCGGCACGGGCGATGCGCAACTTTCCTTAGTGCAAACTCTCCCGCTTGACGGCGCTGTGCTCGTCACTACGCCCCAACCCGCAGCCACCAATATTGCCCGCAAGGGCGGATTGATGTTCCAAAAAGTTAACGTCCCGCTTCTAGGAGTCGCCGAAAACATGAGCTATTTCGTCGATCCCTCTGGACAAAAGCATACGCTTTTCGGCGAAGGTGGGGGTATCATCACCGCGGAAAGACTCGGCACTTCTTTACTCGGACAAGTCCCACTCATTGCGGAAATTCGCGCTGGGGGCGACGCCGGCGAACCGATCGTCGTAAGTGCACCCTCCAGTCTGGCCGGGCGCACGTTCCGCGAAATCGCCGAGACGTTGCTCGCCCGCTTGGTCAAGCCCATGCCTGTTTAATTGTAAAAATTTGATGACATCGTGGGCATTGACAGGCCTCCGACGCTCAATCTCATTTTTGGCACTTCGACGACCCGCTGCATGACTTCTACCACCAAAGAGTCCGCCCCTTCCTCGTCCCGCGAGTTCGTGAAGCAATCTAGTCTTTACCAAGAATTTTTGGCTGAGCGTGAGGAGATTTTGAAACACAAGTGGCTGGAGTCCGAGCGTCTTGGATACGACATCGGCTTCGAAAGGGCCCTGCTCGATTGGATCCGCAAACACCGTGAGAGCTGGCGCGCTGCACGCCGTCAACAAAGTGGACCAGCGTCGACTGCCTCAGCTCATGCATCGACGCCCTTTGCGCCGGCAGGCCAGATTCAAAAGCCCGTCGGCACATAAGAATCCTCCACTGATTGGCTTGTCGCGTCGTAGCTAGATCCCCTGGGAGCGCTTAGGTATAGCTCGCAAAAAAACCGAGCGTTGAAGCTCGGTTTTGAAACTGACGGAGAGGTAAACGTATAAAGTTTACTTGATTTCCTTGTGGAGCGTGTGGCGCTTGAGGAAGGGGTTATATTTCTTCTTCTCGATGCGCTCGGTCACGGTCTTTTTATTCCGTTTCGTGAGATAACGGGAGGCGGGCTTGCCCTCTTTTTTGGCTTCGGTGCATTCTAGGGTGACGACTTCTTGCATGGTTTTAAAAGGTTGAAGGGTCAGAGCAAAGCCCACGGGCGCGGTGCTGCAACTCCAATCTTCCGGTCATTACCACCCCACCCCACGCGTTAACGGCGCTTTTCCGTGAGCGGCAACATCACCCCACGCCGGAAAAGAGTCACTTGGCTAGTGCTCGAGGAAACTACGATCGCAATACAATTACTCGCCACACTGATCGCCGCAGCCGCGGCATGCCGGCTTCCCAAACCGCTGGGCAACGCGTGGTTGCTGTCAGTCGCCTGAATTAGGCTGCCAGCCGATTCCACCACGCCATCCCCGCGAATAGTGAAGGCTCCATCGATGGAAGAGAACTCCTTCACCGTCTCATCCATGAACGGATTAAGAATGTTTCTCTCCTCTTCTTTGTAGCCAAAAAAAGGATTTAAAACGAGGGGTTTACAGAGTGCGGCGACTTTTTCTGAGTCTCCGACCACAAACAAACACCCGACCGGCCGTCCCTCACGTCCTTCCACGGCGAGCTCGGTGGCCACGGCCAAGACCCGCTCCAATACTTCCGGCTTAACGTCCTCCGGCAACAAATCCGCGGTCTGACCCGTGAGTAACGTCTGAAATTCACGCTCGATATCGACAACGACGAGAGTGTCGAACTGGTTACTCCCTGTCATCCCGTCGAGGCAGCAGATGCGATCCGTGAATTTCAAAACTCCACGTGTGAGCGCGACCAAAATGGCACTCCGCAACTGAGCCATCCGTTGATTGGAAAAGGATCGCACCTGAATAGTCTCAGCAAAATCGCGTTCGTTGCCGCCAGGCTCGATAGGGTTTCGCGTCACGAGGATCGTCTTGATTTTCAGGTCAAAGGCCGCCCGATCAATCCCGCCGATAAACGTGTCGCCAAAAACCATCAATGCATCGCACGCCGCACCCTTTGCCACGCGCTGAGCCTCGCGCAGCATGAGACGGTTGACGCGATTTTGTTGAGTTTGAACAGGCCGGATCCCGCCAAAACCGCCCACTAAACGTTCGTAAAGTTGATCGATATCAGGGGCCTGCACGAGGCCATCAACCATCGTTTGCTCTTTCACCTGGCGCGCAATCGAAGCCAGCACCTGCAGGTAATCGCGGGCTTTCTCACCGGCGATCAACATCACGATCAAATGCACCCGCTCGTCGGCCAAAGCCCCGTCATGCCGAATACCCGCGCGACTACGACCGATCGCGAGAATATAACGCCGAGACATTTTTACGCGTACATGCGGCAACGCCACCCCGAGGCCGAGGTAGGTTGTCATCGTGCTCTCGCGCGCCAAAAGCCCTTTCAGCAAGGACTCCGGCTTAAGATCCGGAAAGCTCGCCACACTAACCGCGAGCAATTCCTGCAACGCGCCCGGCAGATCCCCGCTCCGCAAATCAACGATGCGGTTCCGGGCGATGATTTTTTCTAACCGCATGAAAAAATTAAATTAACCGCCTGCTCACTTTTCCCAGTCGAGTGCGCCCTTCTTTACTTCGTAAATCAAACCGAGAACGAGCACGCCGATAAAGAAAAACACCGGCCCGATGATGGCGATATGATTAGCCAGAAACTCCCGATAAATAAATGTCCATGGCACGAGAATCACAATCTCTAGGTCGAACAACATGAACAGAAGCGCCGTAAGAAAAAACTTCACCGAGAAGCGCGTGTGCACGATCCCTTCAGAGGGTACGCCGCACTCGTAAGCGGAGTCCTTGATCTTATTGAGCTTGGCGCGTTGGCCGAAAAAATGACTCGCCCCAATCACAAACGCGGTGATGCCGCCGGCTAATAGAGCTTGGATCAGAAAAGGAATATAATCTGCGGAGATCATGACGTGCTATGAAATGGGGCGAGCGCGCCCACCGAGACAAGAGGGAATTTCAATCCTTTCACACTCAGACCGTCTCGGCTCCACAATTGACGCACCCCAGCACCTGGCATAACTTCATTATCACCATGCTGCGCGTTTCACCACTTTGCTCTGTAGCCCTCGCCGTTTTACTGGCAGTAAGGGTGACCTCAGCCCAGACCGCCCTGCCGAAAGACTCTCCATTTTTACCCGCTCCCGGCACAGTCGCCAGTGGTGCTACGAGCACGCAAGAAGGACTCGAACTGGCTGGCGTCAGCAGCACGGCCAAAAACACCTTGGTCTGCATCTACGACAACCAAACTAAACGTAGCCATTGGATTGCCGTTAACGCCACCGTCGAAGGCATCAAGGTCCTAGCTTATGATTCGACCCTCGACCAAGTGAGCCTCTCCGTCGGCGGACAAAAAAAGGTCCTCCGGCTTCGCAAAGCTATCGTATCAGGTGTCGCCAACGCCAATCCTGGAGTTGCCGCCGCTGGTTTTGCCACCCCCGCCGTCATGCCTTCCACCCCGGGCACCCCCCAACCACCACCAGCTCCGGGCTCCATCGCCCAGCAGGAGACTGAAGCCCGCATGTTGGTCAGCGACCTATTGGAAATCGGCATCCAGCAACGCAAAGCCTACGAAGAGGCCCAGAAAAAAAACGAAGGCGAAAAAGCCTCGGCTAAAAAAGACTAAACAACTACCCTTCATTAGACCGGCGGTTTCCCGCGTTGACACTCTGACCTGCCACCCATTCGTTTCCGTCGGCGGAGACGCCGCCTCATTCTCGTCTCGACCATCCCCCATCATGGCCAACCTCCTCGGTTATTTCTCCAACGACATCGGCATCGACCTTGGCACCGCCAACACGCTCGTATACGTTAAAGACAAAGGTATTGTCCTGCGCGAACCCTCCGTGGTCGCTTTGGACACTGTAACGCGCAAGGTCCGCGCTGTCGGTGATGAGGCCAAACGCATGCTTGGGCGCACCCCCGGCAATATCACCGCAATCCGCCCCATGAAGGACGGCGTGATCGCCGATTTCGATGTGACCGAAGCGATGCTACGGTACTTCATTCGCAAAGTTTCTAGTGGATCTTTCCGCGCGCCGCCCCGGGTAGTCATTGCCATACCCTCCGGCATTACCGAGGTCGAAAAACGCGCAGTCAAAGACTCCGCCCTCCATGCCGGCGCCCGCGACGTCATCACCATTCCCGAACCCATGGCCGCAGCCATCGGAGTCGGCCTACCGATCGACGAACCGGCCGCTAATATGATCGTCGATATCGGCGGCGGCACCACCGAGATCGCCATCATTTCCCTTAACGGCATCGTGTTTTCGAAATCCATCCGCGTAGCCGGCGACGAACTTGACGCGGCCATGGTCAACTACATGAAACGCGCCTACAATCTGCTCATTGGTGAGCGTACCGCGGAAGAAATTAAGATGCGCATCGGCTCAGCGTATCCCCTCGACGAAGAACTCACTATGGAGGTCAAAGGCCGCGATTCCGTCGCTGGACTCCCCAAGACTATCCACATCACTTCGCAAGAAATCCGCGAAGCTCTTGCCGACACCATTTCATCTATTGTGGACGCGGTCCGCGTGACCCTAGAGCGCTGCCCGCCCGAACTCTCCGCCGACTTGGTCGACCGTGGCTTCGTGATGGCCGGTGGCGGCGCTCTAATCCGCGGTATCGACAAACTCCTCAGCGAAAAAACCGGCCTGCCGGTTACGATTTCTGACGATCCGCTCTCTGCTGTCGCTAACGGTACTGGAGCAGTCCTCAACGATCTGTCCTGGTTGATGCAAAACGCCTGAGCCTCGCTTCCAAGAGGGCTCGGTTCGTCGCGATGAAATTCCGTCTGCTGCCGCGCTGGGCTCAATTGCGAAAATTGGGCCGCTTGAAATTCTCTCTGCTTTTTAGCTCAACAGCGACGTTGCTGCAATTTATCGGCGACCTTGGCTTCGGATCTGTGATCTCACCCGAAAAGTACCTGCTGCGATTTTCATGCTGGAGCCTTTTTGCTTTCTACATGTGGAGGAGAGCCGAGTCCTCGTTCGAGCGCTACGGAGAAAAAGAAAAATCCTAACTGAAGGATTTTTACCTCTGGCGATTCTCAGGCCCGAATTAAGAAGGATATGGCCTAGACTGTTTTTTCCGTGTCTTCCGCCTGTTCCATGGGCCATATAGTAGACTTCCGATTACCGTATTAAATTCCGCCCGATCCATGCCCAAACGTTTCGACCAAGCCCGACCGTTTCTTACGCTTGGTTTTGTCGTAGCCGCCTGGCTCGTAGTACCCACGGTTTTCAAGACATTCACCCGTGCCTCTTTTTTCGAACTCACCGCACCGGTTGGAGTCGCGGCCTCTTACGCCCGCGATCTTCAAGAATACTGGACGCTGCGTCTGCACTCAAATAGCGAACTCATTGAAGCCGGCCGTGACCTCGCCCGCCTCAATGCCTCCTACGACTTAGCGGTCCAGCAAAACATCGAGATGCAAGGTGAAATTGCCCGCCTTGAAGGCATTCTCCGCTTACCTTCTTACACGGGATATCGCTCTGAGCACGCGCGAGTCGTGCGCCGGGATTTCTCCGGCTGGTGGCAACGCCTGACCATCCGCAAAGGCAAAAACTACAATCTAACTGTGGGAGCGCCGGTCGTGTTTAGCGGCGGCGTAGTGGGCCGCGTGAGCGAAGTTTTCGCCTACACCGCCACGGTAGATCTCATCAGTAGCCAGACGGTGCGACTCGCCGCCGTCGTCGAAGGCGACACCCGTCCGATCAGTTATCAAGGTGGTCTCAACCCAACTTTTGGATCAGCCGGAGGCGTGATCGAGTTTGTCCCGCTCGACATCTTCGCCAGCGCTAATGCCACCAAGCGCTTGGTCACCTCTGGACTGGGCGGCGTTTTCCCACCCGGCCTTACGATCGGTTCTGTCATCAAAGTCGAGCCTAGCACTGACGGCCTCTTCAAATCCGGCGAAGTCAAACTCGACGATCGCCTAGCCGCCCTCACGGAAGTCACTGTCCTGCTTCCGCTCGATACCCCATAATAACAAGCGCCCCGCTTTACCCACGTGCTTCGCTTCGTGCTCATACTGCTTTCGACGGTACTTCTCTGGGGGGTCACCGCGCAACTCAACCATGCCCTCGCCCCTTGGCGCCTTTATGTGTTCGTGGGCGCGCTGGCTGTTGCCCTACCAGCGCTCACGTTTTCGCTGCGCACTGGTCTGATTGCCAGCTTCATGGGTGGACTGCTCTTTGACGCTGTCGCTCCTGTCAGCTTTGGCACCCACGCTATTCTCTTCGCACTCACTCACGCCGTGGTTTTTAACCTGCGCGACCGTCTGCCTCGAGACGACACGCTCAGCCGTGTGCTGATCGCCTTATTTGCCAACCTCGGGCTATTTCTCGTCTTCTCCTTTACGCAAGTAGCACGTTCACCCGCGCCGGCCAGTCTTTGGCCACGCCTATTCGCCGACCTCGCCTGCTCGCAAATCCTGCTCGCGCTAATCGCCCCGTGGTTCTTCGCCATCCAAGCCCGCGCCCTCGCACTGACTGATCTCGAAGCCAACCGCTTCACTTAAAATCGCTGCCATGGCTGCTGACGAAAACAACTTAGCGGACCGCTCGGGCCGACTCTTCGAGTCCCAAAAAGGCTATGATCCTCGCGTTGTTTTGTTCTATTTGATCATCGCTGCTTTGTTGATCGTCCTCATCAGCGGACTCGCATACCAACAACTTTTTAACGCAGAACTTCACGCCGAGCGTGAGAGTTCCCAAAACCAGCGCCGCATCCTCATCCCCGGCCCCCGCGGAAACATCTACGACCGCAACGGCCAGCTCTTGGTCGGCAACCGCCCGCGCTTCGCCGTCATCCTCTACCTGGACGAACTTCGCGCTAAGTTCCGCGCTGAGTTTATCCGCATCCGCAAAAATTACCGGGCCGCCGACGACAAAGATATTCCCACTGCCGACCAACTTTGGACTCTTGCCCGGGTGAGCGTCGTTCAATCTTACCTCGAGCAAATCAACGCCATCATAGGCCGCGACCTCAAGGTCGACTCTGTTCGCCTTAACACCCATTTTTCCCGCGAACTCCTCCTGCCCTACCCGCTAGTCGAAGACCTTGCTCCCGCCGAATACGCCCGCCTTCTCGAACACCTGCCGGTCGTCTCTCCCCTTCAGCTCTACACTACTAACACCCGCGAATACCCCTTCGGATCAGCCGCCTCCCAAACCCTTGGCTACGTCGGTATCAATGAAGACGTTGAAGCCGAAAATTTTCCTGGCGAGAAACTCCGCACTTTCAAGCAGCGCGGATCGATCGGCCGCGACGGCCTAGAGTCCAAATTCGATTCACTGCTTCAAGGTGAAGCGGGGGGGGCCATCTTCCGTGTCGATCCTCTGGGCTACCGCCTCCGGGATGCCAAACCCATTGAATCTCGACTTCCCACCCAGGGCCAAAACCTTGTCACTTCCCTAGACATCGATCTCCAACTTGCCGCCGAAGCAGCCATCGGCGACCAAACCGGCGCTGCCGTCGCCATCGACATCAAGACCGGGGAGATCCTCGCTCTAGCTAGTAAACCCGACTACGACCTGCGTAAATTCGCCCCACGCCTCGGTCACGCCGACGCCGCCGACATTACCGCTCGCGAAGCCTGGACCAATCTGGCCATTGGAGGTGCTTTCCCTCCGGGCTCGACCTTTAAGATTCTCACCTCGATTGCCGGTTTGCGCCGTGGTGTGCTCGATCCCACGCAAGCTATCGCGGACTGCCAAGGGGTGATCCGTATCGGCAACCGTGATTTCGTATGCGACAACCGCCGCGGTCATCACGGTGAAGTTCTTCTCCCCGAAGCGATCGCTCACAGTTGTGATATTTATTTTTTTGGTGCAGGTCGTCTCATTACGCCCGATGTCCTCGCCGAAGAAGGCCGCCGCTTCCATTTACACGAACGCACCGGCATCGAACTTCCCCACGAGACCGGCCGCATGGTGATTCCCGATCCCGCCTACAAAGAAAAAGTAATCGGCGAAAAATGGTTTCCCGGCGACACCGCCAACATGTCAATTGGGCAGGGATATGTCCTCGTGACCCCACTCGAAATGGCCTGCTTCGCTGCCTCCGTTGCACGCAACGAAGTTTTCACTCAACCCACGCTTCTCCACAACCCCGATGCGCCAGTCCAACATACAGAATCAATTGGCCTAACCGCTTCACAACGGGCCGCCCTCGTCGAAGGCATGGTTGGCACCACTACCTACGGAACGGCGAACACGCTCAATCTGGACCTATTTAAAATTCCGGGAGTCCGTATTGCCGGCAAAACCGGCACGGCACAAAAAAAAGTCACCAAAGAAGGTAAAACCGGGAACATCAATTATGCCTGGTTCATCTGCTTCGCCCCCGCCGACAACCCAGAGATCGCCATGGCTGTTATGATTGAAGGCGAAACTCTTGGTGAAAATTTCGGTGGCGGCCGCTACGCCGCTCCGGTCGCTGGGTCAGTGCTCAAAAAATATTTTGAGAAGAAAAACCGTCCCGCCGACCAAAAGCTCGCTCCGTTTAAGATCGAGTAACCGACCGCCGAGCCGCACGCCCTCGCGCGGCACTCCTGGTGCGATACCGTCATTCTTCAGCTCGATTTTTGATTTAGCAGAGTGACGAGTACCGAGAAATCTTGATCACCTAATCCCGCCTGATCTGCCGCCGCCAGCCGCTCGCGCATCGTACTTAAAACGGGAAACGCTTCGCACCCGCCGATGCCCGCCGCCAAGCGCATATCCTTCAACATGTGCTTCACGGAAAATTGCGGCGAAAAATCTCCGGCCCTTAGCTTCGGCTCCTTGAGTTTCGCTAAACCCGAGTGACTCGCATTGCGCGCCAACGCGCCGAAAAACACATCATCTGAAATTCCCGCTCGGCGGACCAACGTGATCGCTTCCGACAACGCCTCCATCTGAGCCGCGATGTTCAAATTCATCGCCAACTTGAGTGCTGTAGCCTGCTGGTGATCCCCGATAGGGAGTCGCACGAGCGACACCAAACCCAAGATCGCATCCATATCCGCCACCGTCGCCGCGTCACCACCGACGTAGTAAACCACCTGTTTTTGCTCGGCGGCCGGCTTGCTTCCGGTGAACGGAGCTTCGAGATATCGTGCCCCACGGGCCGTCACCGCTTGGTAAAATTCCTCACTGCTGCGAGGATCGATTGTGCTGGACTGCACCACGGTTTTACCCGGCCCGAGCGCCGGTAAAATCTGCGCCAGCAACGCCCGCACAGCGGGCGGATCCGCGACGACGATCTGCACAATATCCACCGCTTGCGCGACCGCCAGCGGGGTCGCTTTCCAAAGCGGAAAATCCGGCTGGGGTGTCCGATTCCAAGCCCCGGCCAACACGCCCGCCGCGTGATAATGCCGCGCCCATACGCTGCCGATAATCCCCAAACCGAGCACGCCGATGGTTTTCATAATTAGCTCCACGAAACACACGAAAGCCCCGAAAACAAACCCCGTCTTCTATTCACTTAAGTTTTTCGCGTCACGGCACCGCTACCAAATCTGCTCGACCCTTCGACCCAGCTGCGCCGACAACACTGCTGCACGTTCGACGTTTTCACCCCATTTTTAAATATTTTTAAAATGCCCCTCATTGACCTCCCTCTCGCCGAACTTCAGCGCTACACTGGCCGCAATCCACGTCCTGCCGACTTCGATGATTATTGGGCCGAAGCCCTGCGCGAACTCGACGCCACTGCACCTCAACCCGAACTGCGCCCCAGCACCACCATTGTTGCACCCCACGTCGAGTGTTACGATCTGTGGTTTACCGGCGTAGGCGGCGCCCGCATCTACGCCAAGTACCTCCGTCCGAAATCGACCTCGGCCCCCGCACGTAAAGCCCCAGCCGTCCTCCAATTTCACGGCTACTCCGGCCACTCCGGTGATTGGGTCAACAAACTCGCTTACGCTGGCGCCGGCTTCTGCGTCGCCGCAATGGATTGCCGCGGCCAAGGCGGTCGATCTGAAGACAGGGGAGGCGTACAAGGGAACACCCTGCGTGGTCACATCATCCGTGGCCTTGATGACCCCGATGCGCGCAAACTGCTCTTCCGGGCCATCTTTCTAGATACGGTTCAACTGGCCCGCGTCGTCATGGCGTTACCAGAAGTTGATCCTGCGCGCGTCGGCGCGATGGGCGCCTCCCAAGGTGGAGCGCTGACCCTCGCCTGCGCCGCCCTCGAGCCACGTATCCGCCGCGCGGCGCCGATTTTTCCGTTTTTGTGCGACTATCTGCGCGTCTGGGAAATGGACCAAGCAAAGGCCGCCTACGAAGAACTAAGCCTATACTTTCGCGCCTTCGACCCACGCCACGAACGCGCGCCCGCCACATTTGAAAAATTGGGTTACATCGACGTGCAACACCTTGCATCGCGTATCCGCGCTGAGGTGCTGCTTTACACCGGTCTGATGGATCCTATCTGCCCACCCTCAACGCAGTTCGCCGTCTATAACAAAATCACCGCCAAAAAAGACATCGTGCTCTATCCTGATTTTTCGCACGAAGCCCTTCCTGGCGAACCCGAGCGCACCTTCAATTTCATGCTCGGGCTTTGATCGAACAAGGGGCACGTTTCAATGCGCGCAACGATCCATTCGCATGGCTAATTCGAAATCGAGCGCGGTCACTTTGCCACCGGCGTCGTGCGTCGTCAGCCTCACGGCAACGGTTTTGTAAACATTCATCCATTCCGGGTGGTGGTTCAGCGCCTCGGCCTCGAAGCCGGCGCGCACCATGAACGCCAGCGCATCCCGAAAATCCATAAACTCGAAGGTCTTCGCTAACGCTTCGTGTTCCCATGCCCAGCCTGGTAACTTCGCCAGCTCCGCCGCAATTTTTTTGGCTGTCAGAGGTTTGCTCATACCCCCAAAACCGCACCCGGGCTTCCCCCTTGTCAAACTTCTGCCCGCCTCGCTAACTTACGCGCTTCTGCATGGCCGAAACCTCCATCACGCCCGTCGCTCTGGGCAACGTCCCCGCCCATATCGCCATCATCATGGACGGCAACGGCCGCTGGGCCAAATCCCGCGGACTGCCCCGCATCGAAGGTCACCGCCGCGGGGTGGAGACTGTACGCACCACGACGTTTGCCGCCCGCGACCTCGGCGTTAAAGTCCTGACGCTTTACGCGTTCTCCGTCGAAAACTGGAAACGCCCGCAAGACGAAGTCGGAGGCCTCATGAGCCTGCTGGAGTATTACCTTAAAAAGGAGCTCACAACCTTTGTTCGGGATCGCGTGCGTTTTCGCACCATCGGCCGCACCGCCGATCTGCCCGCTAATATCCAAAAGCTTCTACACGATACTATCGAGGCCACGAAACAATTTACCGATTATACGCTTGTACTCGCACTCAACTACGGTGCCCGCACCGAGGTCGTCGATGCCGCTCACGCCTATGCCGCTGCCGTTGCGGACGGCCGCGAAAAACTCAACGACAACTCTTGGGCTTCGTTTAACCGATACTTAAGCACCGCCGATCTTCCCGATCCGGATCTGGTGATCCGCACTTCTGGCGAGACACGCATCAGCAATTTTCTCCTCCTTCAAGCTGCTTACGCCGAGTTCGTTTTCACACCCACTCTTTGGCCTGATTTTACTAAAGACGACCTCGCCGCTGCGATTGCCGATTATAACCGCCGTGAACGCCGTTTCGGCCTAACCAGCGAACAACTTAAACCGGCGCCCACCCGCTAAAAATTCGCCTCTTATTTCATTACCGTGATCTCCCGCATTTTTAGCACCCTTGCTCTTTGGGCACTCATCTTCGGAACGTTATGGTTTTTCCGCACGAGCGGCGGCCTCGTGCTCGTAACTGCGATCACCGTGCTCACGCTGCGTGAATTTTATCAACTGATGGCGGCAGCCGGTTGGGCTCCATTTAGCGGGCTCGGAATGTTTTTCGGTGGACTGATCACACTCGCGCCCTACATCGAGGCCCGATTCGGCGCTCCGGCCCATCCCTTGCTCGCTCTCGCCGCAGTCGTCATCGCGATCCGGGTAGTAGCCGAGCGCCCACCTGAAAAACGCGTCGAAGCGCTCGCCTCAACCCTCTTTGGTTTAGTCTACGTCGCGGTGCTACTCCAGTACATGGTGCGCATCCTTACGCCGTTGCCCACAGACACAATTTCGGCGGATGGACGTTTGTTGCTATGCCTATGGCTCATTGCCGTCGCAAAATTCTGCGATGTCGGAGCGCTGCTCACCGGCCTAGCCATCGGCAAGCATAAGATGGCCCCGCAGATTAGTCCGAAAAAAACCTGGGAAGGCGCCGTCGGTGGCGTCCTCACCTCGATCGGCATGGGCGCGCTCGTCGCCTGGCTGGGCCGCAATGAACTCGGCGCAACGCTCACGCCCTTGCACGCCGCACTAATCGCCGGCCCGATCGCCGTCATCGCAATTGTGTCCGACCTAATCGAATCGGTCATTAAGCGTCGCGCCGCGCTCAAAGACTCCGGCCACGTAATCCCAGGGATCGGCGGCATGTTCGACTTAAGTGACAGTCTTTTACTGACAGCCCCAGTCGCCTATTTCTTGTTCCGCTTGCCCTGAGCGCGTAGGTCTTCACCTGTGGCCACTTCCGCTTTTCCGCCTCGCAAACGCGTCGTACTACTCGGCGCCACCGGCTCCATCGGAGAAAACACCCTGCGTGTCATCGCCGCGCACCCCGACAAACTCGAACTCGTCGCGATCGCCGCCCGCGGCAATTGGGAAAAACTCGCCGCCATCGCGCGCACTCACGGGGTGCGCCACGTTGGCCTGTTTGACGAAACCGCCTTCGCCGCGGCACGCGCGAATCCCGCCGCCTTTCCCGCCAACACGCGCCTCGTAGGCGGCCTCGCGGGACTCGTCGAGCTCGCGCAACTACCCATCGCCGATATCGTACTTGTCGCCGTCGTCGGCACCACTGGTCTCGAACCGGCCCTAGCCGCTCTCAAAGCAGGCAAGGACCTTGCGCTCGCCTCGAAGGAAATTCTCGTCCTCGCCGGCGAACACGTACTCGCCGCCGCTGCTGCCAGCGGCGCAAAAATCTTGCCGGTCGATAGCGAGCACAACGCTGTTTTCCAATGCCTTCAAGGCCACCCGCACTCGAGTGTACGCCGCATCACGCTCACAGCCAGCGGCGGCGCCTTTCGCGATTTGCCGCTCGAGCGCCTCGGAGCCGTCACGCCCGCCGACGCTCTCAAGCACCCCAACTGGTCCATGGGGCCAAAGATCACCGTCGATTCCGCCACGCTCGCCAACAAAGGCCTCGAGCTCATCGAAGCCCAATGCCTCTTTGGCCTGCGCCCGGAGCAATGCGACGCCGTGCTACACCCGCAAAGTATCGTCCACGCCTTCGTCGAATTCACCGACGGCGCCATGCTCGCCCAGCTCGGCCCGCCGTCGATGACCTTCCCCATCCAGCACGCGCTGCTGCACCCCGACCGCGCGCCCGGCGTCGAGCCCGCCCTGGATTTCAAAAAATTCCTCTCCCTCGAATTTCGACCCGTCGACGAAACGCGTTTCCCCATGTTGCGCCTTGCCCGCGAAACGATGGTTGCGGGCCGCGGCGCACCCGCCGTGTACAACGCCGCGAACGAGATCGCCGTCGCCGCCTTCCTCGCTCATGCGCTGCCGTTTCTTGCGATTCCGCGCATCGTCGAACACGTTCTCACGCGTCTCGCCACTGCTGCCGCCCCTGATCTTCCTTCCATCCTCGCCCTAGACCTCGAAGCCCGCCGCCTCGCACACAGCGCCATCGAAAAAAAACTTTTTTAAACGCACCGCGCCCACTCTCTCATGGAACTTCTCTCCGCCGCTTTTTCTAACCTTTGGTCCATCTTCCTCGTCGCCGTGTTTTTCGGCGGCTCGATTTTCGTCCACGAGCTCGGACACTTTCTCGCCGCCCGCCGTCGCGGCGTGCACGTTGAGCGCTTCTCAATCGGCTTTGGTCCCGCCATCTGGTCATACCGGGCCAAAGATGGCGTTGAATACCGCCTCGCTTGGTTTCCCCTTGGTGGCTACGTGCTCCTGCCTCAACTCGCGGACCTCGGACCCATCGAGGGTCAAAGCAGCACCGATGTCGCAAAACTCCCACCGCTTTCCTATGCGACCAAGATGATCGTCTTCTTCGCCGGCGCCGCGTTTAATGTCCTATTCGCCTTTATCCTGGCCTGCATCGTCACCGCAATCGGTGTACCCGAGAGCAGCGCGACCGCCACCACGCGTATCGGCTACGTCGCTAAAACCCTTGAGGGTCCGGACGGCGTAAAAACCCCAAGTCCCGCGCTGCAAGCTGGTTTCCGCGCCGGCGACATCGTGCGCGCCATCGATGGAAAATCCGTATCAGACTGGCAGGACTTGATGCAGACGCTTATCACGACGACTGGACGCTCCGACGACGGCCAACCCCGCGCTGTATTTACCCTCGAGCGCGATGGCCAATTGATTGATTTACCGGTCAATCCTCGGCTTTCGGGCGAAGAAAAATTCCGCAAAATCGGCATTGCGCCTGGTTTTGAGCTCATCGCTTTCAAAATCACCCCTGCCAGCCTCGCCGCACAAGCAGGCCTGCGGGTAAACGACGAATTCATTTCCCTCAACGGCGTGAAAATTTACGGCACCGAAACTTTTTACGAGACGCTCATCGCGCAGCCCAACGTGGCCGCCGCGCTCATCGTCCGCCGCGCCGGCGCCGAGGTCACGCTGAGGTTACCCGCACACGCCACCACCACGCCTGCGGTTCTGGCTAAGGCCCTGGGCGTTGATTTCACTACCGGCTACCGCCTGACCCATCCCTCGCCTCTGGCTCAGATCACCGCTCCCATTGCGATGACGGTCCGTACGCTCTGGAGCTTGATCAACCCCAACTCCGATATCGGCCTAAATAAACTCGCCGGCCCAGTCGGTATTTTTCGTATTTTCCACAGTGCGGCCGAAGTCGGCATCCGTGCCGTGCTGATGTTCACCATTTTGATCAACATCAACCTGGCTGTCTTTAACCTCCTGCCTATTCCCGTCCTTGACGGCGGCCAGATGCTCTTCGCTACCCTCGGCAAACTAAGAGGGCGTGCTCTACCCACCCAATTCATCATGACCGCCCAAAGCGTGTTCATGGTCTTATTATTCTCGATGATCATTTATGTGAGTTTCTTTGACGTCCGCCGCATCGTCCGCGACGTCAACTCCGGCCGTGCCGAAGCACCCATAAACGCCAAGTAAACCTCTTCGACTGTCTCGCGCCGCGCTCCCGCCTCCGCCCCGCCATGTCGCCCTACTGCGTCTCCCGTTTCCAAACCGTTCGTCGTTCGACGCACGAAGTTAAAGTTGGTGCCGTCGGCGTCGGTGGCGCTAACCCGATCCGTATCCAGTCGATGACGACTAGCGATACCCAAGATATCGCGGCCACGGTCCGACAATCCATCGCCCTGGCCGAGGTCGGCTGCGAGATCGTCCGCATCACCGCCCCCAATGTGGCCGCAGCCCAGTGCCTTCGACCCATCCGCGAACAATTCACTGCTGCCGGCTTCGGCCACATCCCCCTCGTCGCTGACATCCACTTTCTGCCCAGCGCCGCCATGGAGGCGGTAGAGCACGTGGAAAAAGTCCGCGTGAATCCCGGCAATTACGCCGACAAAAAGAAATTCGCCGTCAGAGACTACACCGACGCCGACTACGACCGTGAACTAAATCGCCTGCACGAGACATTTTCCCCTCTGGTGCTCCGCGCCAAAACCCTCGGCCGATCCCTGCGGATCGGCACTAACCACGGCTCCCTCTCAGATCGCATAATGAACCGCTACGGTGACACGCCGCTGGGTATGGTTGAGAGCGCCCTCGAATTCCTTCGTATCGCTGAGAGCCACTCATTTAAGCAGATGATCCTGTCGATGAAGGCCTCCAACCCGAAGGTCATGATCCAGGCCTATCGGCTCCTTGTCGCCCGCATGAACGAGGAAAACATGCATTACCCGCTTCACCTCGGAGTCACCGAGGCTGGCGACGGTGAAGACGGCCGAATCAAGAGCGCCATCGGCATCGGCACACTGCTCCACGATGGCCTCGGCGACACGCTCCGCGTCTCCCTGACCGAAGACAGTGTCTATGAAATTCCCGTCGCCCGAGCCATCGCCGCCAAGACCATGTCGCTGTGGTCGTCAGCGAGCGTCCCTCCTGCGAGTGACGCCCTTAATCCCTACCAATTTAATCGCCGCGCGACGACGACACTGACCTTAACGCCGAAAATTAAAATCGGACCCGACCACGTTCCGGTCGTCATCACCCGGGTGGCACTCAGCGACTTCATCGCTTCCAACCCGCTTCCCGCACCCAAATCTACCGACACGCCCCACGAAGGTCTGCTGGTTAAAATTTACGCTGCCGCCGATCTCACCGTCCTGCGATCCGCGCGTATCCCCTTCGGTACATTCCTCGTACTTGAACTCGGCCCCGCACTCACGCCCGCCGATCTCGAAGCGCAGCTAAATCACAGCGAGCCCAAAGTTCTCCTCCGCTCCTTCGGCGCCGCGGACTCAGCCACGCTTGCCGCCTTTGCCACCCTAGCACGGCGCCACCGTCATACCCTCGCCATCGCCAGCTCGGCCGCAGCCCTCACGGCACTCGCCCCGACGCTTCAAGCCTTGGGGGACACGGCATTTATTTTCACCCTAGATGACGCCAGCCCAGCCCCGGGCCATCCGCTCGGCCGCTATCGCGCCCTCGCCGCCGCGCTCCAAACCCTAAGCTCGAACGCACCACTCTGGATTCGCAACACCGCCGCGACGGCCGTGCAGCCTGATCCGAGCTTTCTATCCCGCCTCCTCGATGCTTCTTTTGTAACCGGCGGTCTTTTATGCGACGGCCTCGGGGATCTAGTCAGCGTTGAGACAGAAAACGATCCGGTCAGGGCCTCCACCCTAGCATACAACATCCTCCAAGGTGCCGGCGCCCGCTCCTCCAAGACCGAATTCGTGGCCTGCCCCAGCTGCGGACGCACCCTTTTCGACCTGCAGACGACCACCCAGCGCATCCGAGCCCAGACCGGACACCTCAAAGGTGTGAAAATCGCCATCATGGGCTGTATCGTCAACGGCCCCGGCGAAATGGCTGATGCCGACTTCGGCTACGTCGGAGGTGCCCCCGGCAAGATAAACCTCTATGTCGGCAAAACCTGCGTCCAATACAACCTGCCCCAGTCGGACGCGGACGCCCGCCTCATCGCGCTGATTAAAGAGCACGGCAAGTGGGTCGAACCCGCTGCAACCCTAACCTAAAAGCCAGTCCAGGAGTCCCCAAGACGATTCCGAGAGCGCTCGGCATGTATCAGGAAACGCACTTCCGTCACTGTTTCGTCACGTGTTCGGCACATGAGATCGCCCGAATTCTCCTCTAGAAAAGGACTGGTGTAACACGAAACGCATTACCGGTTTCCCGCGACACCATGTGCGGCCGAATTTCGCGGCGCGGTGGCAACGAAAAAAATCAAAAAGTTATGCCCAAGTCAGCTGTGAATAACTTGGCGAAAACTTCCCGAAAGTTCGTCTTGTCATACTTTTTTTCATCGCCGTTAGTCCACCTCTTCCTCAGGTCTTTAGGCCCGTCCGAAAGCTCTTTCACACTTCCTTTCTGCTTCATCCCGTTTGAATCGACCCGA
>CANGCX010000026.1 GCA_947452315.1 Opitutia bacterium
GCGGGTGCGCGCGAGGGAGCCTGGGCGCCCCGGGCAGTGGTCCTCGGCACGTCGGTTGGAAATCAACGCCGACCATACGAAGAAACCTGTGACTTTCCCAATCTCCCCTGCTCGACCGCTCCTCACGATAGAGGCATCGCGGGTCAAAGATTTGAGTAAGTTCACGCACACCATGCCGGCGGATCTTAAGCCCTTTGTCGCTATTAACTGCCACACGCATTTGGGCTGGATTGATTATCTCAAACCGCTGCAAGCCGCCGGGCAGTCGGCTTTTATTCGTACGCACATGCCTGGGCCGATGTCGCTCTGGACCCCGCTCGCGACCGTAGAGGAAATTTTTCAAACTTACCCCAACGTCATCGGTATCATGGGTGGCGAGACTCTTTCGGCACATTACCACGGTGGAGCGCACCAGCTCTTTATTCAACGACTCGTGAAGCTATGCGCAAAATACGGCCGGATTTTCTACGAGGCTGATGGCACTTATCCGGAGGAAAATAAATGGGAAGCGCTCTACGCTAAAGAAGGCGGATTCATGAGCGAGTATCGTGATCACTTCGTTTTTGCGCAGAAAAATAACATTCTCCACCGACAGTTCGTTTCACAAAGTTCCGTTCTGGGGCTCTATCTTTCTGGTGCCATCCCCCACCAAGGCGCTTGGGAAGACGGCGGTTGGTACTGGCAGCAGACAGGATTCCGTAAAATCGGTGATCATCGAGGTCAACGTGGTGGCGATACGATGGATCTTCCTCGTATTTTTTGGGCGCTGAATTTTGTCATGGGTCTGAGTCGAGGCTGCGATGTTTACAGCCTCGAAGGTCAGACCGGCACCGCTCAAGTTCCTGCCGGCTGGAGCGTCGCCTCGCGTGGACTCCCTCCCGACCGATTGCCAGCCGCACACTGGACTACAGAAGGAGAGCTCACCCCCGTGTTTCATCGCTATATTGCTCCAGTTATTCGCGGCCTCATCGAACATCAATTAATTCCCACAAAAAACCAACTACTCGCGAATATTCGTCTCGCGGTTTACAACGACGGTGCGCCTAAAAAAGCAAAGGCCGACCCGTATTATTACGAGTGGGAGGCCCTCTATCGCGGTACTTACGGCTTTCGCGATGTCGGCGTCATCCCAGGCACGTTGATGGAATTTTTCCCTAACACGGGCCGTTATTTTTATTTTCCAGTTTTCCCGCAGGGCAGGGTGGACCTCGGTCACTCAATTAAGACTCTCCCTCTCTCGCAATTGAACCAGTCGGATGTCGTCCGGACTCGATTCGACCAGGCGTACCCGGCTTGGTACCAAGGTGAAGCGTTGGTCGCACTCGTGGGCGACACCCTCACGGTTCTCAACACTCATGAAAATCGTGACATCACGGAAAGCTATGCCGTGCCGTTCACTGAACGCGGCCCCTTTCAATCACTCTCAGGCAAAATTGGCCCGCACGCTTACGTGCTGGGAAAATTTGATCAGAACAACCGTCGCCTCTGGCTTCAGGCCAACACCGAATACAGTGAACGGGATACGGTGCTTAATATCGCCCTGCACCAATCCCCCCGCGTAAAAATCACGCCCTCCGCCGCCGCCAAACATAACACCTGGGACGCCTCTACGGGCCTCTTAAGTCTGCAACTTTCACACACCGAAGGTGCCGTGGAGATTGAAATCGAAACCGCTCCTTAAAAATTTTCGCCTCGGTTCGTTCCAAGAATTTTGCCTCGCGCCATGAAATCCAAAAACACATCACTGCTTATTTTGCTGGGCTCGATGAACCTAGCTGTAGCTGCTGATTCGGTGTTGCCGACCAAGCCCAGGCCCGTCGAACCCGCTTTTACTCCGATCACTGATGATCCCCGCCTGCCTCGCGTATTATTGATCGGCGATTCCGTTTCCATCGGCTACACGCTTATGGTCCGCCAAGAACTTGCCGGCATCGCCAACATCCACCGTCCTCCCGCAAACTGCGGATCTACTAAAATCGGCCTTCGCGATCTCGAACGCTGGCTCGGCGAAAAATCTTGGGACGTGATCCATTTCAACTTCGGCCTTCACGATCTCGGCTACCGTTGGACCGAGGACACGAACCTCAACGCCCAAGGCGTTTACGCTACACCAAAAAATGGCGGACATCAAAACGTTCCGCCCGAAATTTATGCCAAAAATCTCCGCACGCTCGTCGCGCGCCTGAAGCTCTCCGGTGCGAAACTCATTTTCGCCACCACTACGCCCGTTTCGGCTGACCTCCATTCCTATGTAAAAGCCGCCGAACATCCTTACAACGTCGCCGCTCTCCAAGTGATGGCCGCGGAAAATATCGTCGTTAATGACCTCTGGGCGTTTGCCATGCCGCAAATCGAATCTCTGCAGATCCCAGGCAATCCACATTTCACCGCGAAAGGTTCCGCTGCGCTTGCCCGCCAAGTTGCCTTGTCGGTGCGCGCGCAATTGGCGGCCGCCCCGGCCGAATTCGATCTTGGCGCACGTGTGCAACCAGCTCCTCTTACCGCGCGTTTTTTGGATCCTGGTTGGCATATTTGGTGCGGCGCGCCGATCCGCGGAGATGACGGCAAATATCATCTGCTCTACTCGCGCTGGCCTGTCGGTGTCGGTTTCGCCCCAGGCTGGGCGTTACACTCTGAAATCGCTTACGCCGTCGCCGATCAACCACTCGGACCCTACAAATTCGTGCACATCGCCCTGCCTGCGCGCGGAGTGAATCCCGCCACTGGAAAAAAATTTTGGGATGGTGACGTCACACATAATCCCAATCTGCTCCGCCATCCGAACGGGAAATATTATCTTTTTTACATGGGTGAATACGGTGACGGCCAAGACTACCCGATGCACCGCAACCACCAACGCATCGGCGTCGCGATCGCGGATTCTCCCGCCGGCCCGTGGCGGCGTTTCGATGATCCTATCGTCGATGTCAGTGCTGATCGGACGGCGTTTGATTCCCTCTGCGTGACCAATCCCGCCGCGGCCGTGCGGCCTGATGGTGGCATTCTTCTCATTTATAAAGCGGTTCAAATCATCGCAGGCAAACCTATGGGCGGAAACGTCCGCTATGGTGCCGCGCTCGCGGCCACACCCGAAGGGCCCTACATCAAAACGCCCGGTCGCATCTTTGAACCTGAGTCTACCACAACCACGCAACACTGGATGTTCGCCGAGGATCCCTTTGTGTGGTTCAGCCGTACCGCGGGTAATTGTTATTATGCAGTTGCCCGCGATGTTGTCGGCGAGTTCACCGGCGCTAAAGGCGGCCTCGCGCTTTTTCAGTCAGCCGACGGTTTAAAATGGCGCGCCGCCAATCACCCCAAAGTACTTGGTGCAAAATTCACGTGGGCAGACGGCTCGTTGAGTAAAACCCAGGTCGAACGCCCCGCGCTGCTCTTCGACGAACGCGGCCAACCTATTGCGCTCTTCGGCGCGACGGATGGCTACCGCAAAGACGGCCAAACCTCGTTCAACGTCCACCTGCCGCTGATACAGCCTTAGTGAACATTTTTATCGCTCCGTTATTTACGCTCACCGCTAGTCTCGATCAGCCCATCCCGCGCTCTCGCCATGACTTTTTTTCGTCTCAGCATTTTAATTTTACTGGTCACTCGACTCGCTCACGCGACGCCTCCGGCCTCGGACTATGAGTTGCTTTTTTCCGATGAATTTAACGGAGATCGCGTCAATGAACGCGATTGGGATTTCCGCCTTGGTCCGCGCACCGGCACTGGTATCGACGGCCTCAACCTTGCCCGTAATGTCCGCGTGGCTGAGGGCTCCCTTGTCGTCACGGCCAACCGCGAAATCATCGACGGCCGGTCCGCCAACACGGGTGGCGGTCTGATTAGTAAACATCGTTTCGGCTACGGCTACTACGAGTGCCGCTCTCAACCCTTCATGGCCGGTCGCGGCGTTCACACGGCATTTTGGCAGCGCGGCATGGGCGGCCTTGAAAATAATTCTATCTTCGAAATCGATTCCCACGAAATCGACTCCACGCAAAAAATTGCGTGCAACAATCTCTACGTCGACATCTCGACCAAGGGCTATCTCGAGCTGGCTTGGCCGCACCGCGGCCAGGTCCCTCTCCAGCTGCCACCCGATCGTTGGTGGATCGACGCCTACGAATACACGCCTGACGGAGTAATTTTTTATGACCAAGGAAAAATCGTGGCTCGGGCAGAATTTCCCGATCTGGTCGCGCAGCAGAATATTTGGCTCACCGCGCTCAACGGTGTGGGTCACGTCGATGCGGATCAACAGCCCGGCGAAACGCGTTTCGATTATTTTCGTTACTACGCCCGCGACTATCCCGGTGCGACGCTCCTCGCCAACGGCGGTTTTGAATACAATCAAGACAAAGTCGATCTGCAGCGACCCGTCGCTTGGCGCGAGTCCGGCGATGTAGCCGCCAGCCGCGTCGTCCGCGGTGAGACTGCGCAGGGAGACTTCAAACTCCGGCACGATGGGGACCGCGCCTACTCCGTCACGACGGCGCAACACCTCCAATTTATCCGCAACGGCGAGTACGAACTCCGCGCGCGCGTGCGTCGCTCTCAAGGCCAGACGACCGCGTGTTTCCGTGTCTCGGATTTTGGTGGGCCGGAAAAGACGCTCACGATCCCTGTTTCTGCGACGTGGACAGACGTGCGCCTGCCGCGCATCTCGGTATCGAATCACTGCGTAACCATCTCGATTGTTTCCGTCGCGGGCGCGGGCGATTGGCTTGAAGTCGACGAAGTGCAGTTCATGAAACCGCCTTTGCTCGGTCAGCAACCGCGGCCTTCCCGTTCATTTGCCTACCGCGAAGGCGAACCGCTTTGGCAACTGGCCCAAGGCGCACCCATTTCATTCACGGGTGACGAAAAATTCTACTTCTTCGGTCGCAACTGTGGTCTCGGGGATGCCATCACGGTATCGTTTGTGATGCAGCCCGCGAAACGTACCGACACGTTTCCGATCGCGCGTCTACCTAAGACCGGGCGGGCCGGGTGGGGCGTCGGACTCACGGCTTCGGGTGACGTGGCCTTTCGTCTTGGTAGTCACGCCGACCACCGCGATGTCGTCGCTCGCGCTGATTATCGCGCCGGCGTCGCCCTGCGTGTCACTTGTGTCTACGATCACGGCACCGCTCTGATTTATCTCGATGGTAAACTCGCCCAGCGGACTGATGGGCTCACGTTCGCGCCGTCCGATGTGACCGCGCCCGGTCGCCTCGGGGCCAACAGCGGTCTCTATGAAGCGGTCGGCGACGTAACGCTTGCGGCGGATGCTCCTCCAGCGAAAACCCGTCGACTCCAAAATTATGTCGGAGCGCTAGGTGAGGTTCGTGTCTATAATCGCGCCCTTGCCGCCGCTGAAGTCGCCGCTCTCTCTGCTCCGAAGCCATGATATTTTACCGAATCAAAAAAGTTTGGATTTTTTCCTTACTATTAATCAGTGCGATGCACGCGGCTACACCAGCTGACTCGGTCTGGCGTCTCATGCCCATCGGCGATTCGATCACAGAGGGTGGTTCCACGTTTGCAGATTATCGTCCGCTCTTGGCCGAAAAACTGCGGGCGGCTGGTTTCGTCTTTGCGTTTGTCGGTACGCGAGGTGCGCCTCCGCTCCTTCACGAGGGCTACGGTGGTAAGACCACCGAGTTTCTAGCCAAAACTGTACCCGCTCACTTCGCGGAATCCCCAGCTGACATTATTTTGCTCCACGCGGGTCATAATCACTTCAGCGAGGAGAAGCCCATTCCTAGTATCGTCGCGGCGACCGAGCGACTGATCGGCGCCGTGCGTGCGATTAACCCCCACGTGATCGTCTTGGTCGCACAAGTGATACCCAGTGGTAAGCTCCCCAAGTACGCCTACATCCCTGAACTCAATCTCGCTTTAACGAAACTCGTGAGTCGACTCCACTCCAACGCTCAACCCGTGATCCTCGTCGATCAAGCGACTCATTTTGATTGGAAGACCGATGCGATCGCGGACCGAGTTCATCCCAATGCAGCTGGGGCCGCCAAGATGGCAGAGGCTTGGAGCACAGCTTTACAGCCCTTTCTCCGGCAGCCCCCGAGCTTTGCTCGGTGAACGACTTCACTTCCGCAGCTTTTGCTCTAAGCCCGCGTGTTCCCCAAACGTTATTCTTTTCTCCACACCTTTGCCTTGCCGACCTGCTTGTATGAACCATCACAATATAGTTACAGATTTCGTCGTGGTCGGCGGCGGCTTGGCCGGCGTTTGTGCCGCGCTCGCGGCGGCGCGCAACGGTAGCAAGGTTGTACTCGTACAAGATCGCTCTGTACTCGGCGGCAACGCCTCCAGCGAAGTCAAAATGCATATCGTAGGCGCCGATTGCCACGGCACGCGCCCTGGCGCTCGCGAATCTGGAATCATCGAAGAACTCAAATTAGAGGACGCTGCGCGCAATCCTCATCGCTCCTACTCCCAATGGGATCTTTTGCTCTACGAAAAAGTCATTCTCGAGCCGAATATCACACTACTCCTCGACACCGATTGCATTGGCTGTGAACTCGACCTCACTGCCGGTGCTCGCCGCATCACTGCGGTCAAGGCAATCCGCCAGTCTACTGAAGACACCTTCACGATTAAGGCTTCGTTTTTCGCCGACTGCTCCGGCGACGGCCGATTAGGCGTGGAGGCCGGCGCTGATTTCATCGTTGGCCGTGAAGCGCGCGCGACGACTGGAGAGAGCCTTGCCCGCGACATAGCCGACGCGCACACGCTGGGCAGTTCGATTTTGTTCACCGCCCGGCAGCATGCGACGCCTCAGCCTTTCATTGCGCCGTCGTGGGTGCGCACGTTTAAAAAACACGAGTTCAAACACCGACCCGTCAAAAGCTACGAATATGGCTACTGGTGGAGCGAGTGGGGTGGGCAACTCGATACACTCAAGGATAATGCCGCCATCCGGCACGAGTTGCTTCGCATCGCCCTAGGCATTTGGAACTATATCAAAAACTCCGGCGAACACCCTGACTCTGCGAATTGGGCGCTCGATTGGGTCGGTGCGATCCCCGGCAAACGCGAAACACGCCGTTTTCTTGGGCCCCACGTGCTCTCACAAACTGACGTCGAATCCGGCCTAATTTTCTCTGATGCCGTCGCTTATGGCGGGTGGTGGCTCGACTTGCATCCTCCGAGTGGTGTTGACGCCGTCGACGAGGAACCCTGCGTGCAACATCACTTCCCGCACCTCTACACGATTCCTCTCGGGTGCCTTTACTCGCGCAACGTGACCAATCTTTTTTTTGCCGGCCGTAACATCAGCGCGACGCACGTCGCTTTTGCTAGCACCCGCGTCATGGCCACATGCGCCGTTATGGGCCAAGCCATCGGCACCGCTGCAGCTCTGGCTCGCACGCATTCTGGTCGCAGTGTTTCCGAAATTTTTAACTCCACCGAAATCTCCCGGCTCCAGCAAAAGCTCCTACTCGACGACGCCTTCATCCCCAGCCACTCCGCCGTCCTGCCGACGGCCACCATCACCGCATCGAGCGAACTTCTCGGCGCTGAAGCGATCCACGTCTTAGACGGTCACACCCGCGAACTCCCCGCCACTCTTGGTCCGTGGGCTGACGGCGCGACGCATCGCTGGGAATCGGCCACTCTTCCTGCTTGGCTCGAACTCAATTGGCCCGAGCCGCAGTCGATTGCGGAAATCCACCTCACCTTCGACTCCGGCTTCCACCGCGAACTTATTCTTAGCGCAAGCGATGCCGTTACCGAGAAAACTATTCGCGGCGCCCAACCTGAGCTCGTGCGCGACTACGAATTGCTCATCGACAACCAAGTTGTCGCCGCTGTTACGGGCAATTACCTGCGGAAACGCGTCCACCGTTTACGCCAGCCTGTTCAAGCCCGGCGTCTTCGCCTCCGAGTCTTCGCCACCCACGGCGCGTCAACCGCGCGCGTTTTTGAGGTCCGGGCCATTTGCTGAGCCTGATCGTTAATTGCGCCTTTACCCCGCGCTGCCCTGTTTTGCACCCCACTCAAAAAATGAAACTACCCCGTCGTGATTTCATCCGCCTTTCCTCCACCGTAGCGCTGGCCACGGTTCTGAGGCAGGCTCCTGATCTCCACGCGACTACCACATCGGCTGGCCTCGGTGATGATCTCGACCTCAGCGGCTGGCTACAACCCGTTCCGGCTGGAGCCGTTTTCGAAGACCCGGATTGGTGTATATGGTGTGGCTCGGCCGTGCGTGGCGACGACGGCAAATACCATCTCTTTTACTCACGCTGGCCTTCGCGACTCGGCCACTACGCTTGGGTCACTCATTCGGAAATCGCACGTGCCGTCGCTGATTCGCCGACGGGTCCTTATCGTCACGTCGACGTGGTCCTGCCAGCTCGCGGCAAATCATTTTGGGACGGCTCCTGCACGCATAATCCCACCATCCTTCGCGTCGGAAATAAATTCTGCCTCTATTACATGGGCAACATCGGCGACGGTATCGTGCCACCGAAGAACCTCAATTGGACCCACCGCAACCACCAGCGCATCGGCGTCGCGCTCGCTGATTCTCCTGCTGGTCCGTGGACACGTTTCGATAAACCCGTTGTCGATATCAGCACCGACAACACTGCACCCGACGCGCTCATGACATCCAATCCCGCGGTGTGCGTTCGGCCCGACGGCGGATTGCTCATGGTTTACAAAGCCGTCGCCACAAAAGGCAAAGCTCCGTTCGGCGGCCCGGTTGTCCATCTCGTGGCCACCGCCGACCAACCCGAGGGCCCGTGGAAGAAAGATCTCACGCCAATTTTTACTAAGCCCGGCGAACACTTCGCTGCCGAAGACCCGTTTATTTGGCACGACGGCGTGCGCTACCGTGGCATCGTGAAAGACAACAACGGTATTTTTACCGGTAAAGGTTACTCGCTCGCTCACTGGGAATCACGCGATGGCTTTGACTGGCGACCGGCCAAGCACGTGTTCGTTACCACTCCTGAGATCACTTGGACCAATGGAGCGAAGAAAAAACTCAACGCCCTCGAACGCCCACAACTCATCTTTGACTCGGCCGGCGCACCCAGGACGTTGCTGTGCGCCGGGGCTTATACCAGTGATCGCACACGCAGCTTTAATGTCGCAATCCCGCTGCGCCGGCCTTTTTCAAGCCATTCATGAAAAAAATCCGCAACCTGCGTTGGTGGATTATCGCCATGGTTTTTTTTGCTTCGGTGTTGAACTACATCGATCGGCAGGCGCTCTCTATTCTCGCCCCGACTGTGCAAAAAGAGCTTGGTCTCACCAACCAAGACTACGCGCTGATCGTAAATCTCTTTCTGGTCGCCTACACGATCTCTTACATCGTCTCCGGTCGCGTGGTGGACAAACTCGGGGTACGCCTTAGCCTCGCGCTTTTTATCGGCTGGTGGTCCGTCGCTAATATGCTCACGGCCTTTTCCCGCTCGCTTGGATCGCTGGGAGTTTTTCGTTTCATGCTCGGCCTCGGTGAGGCCGGCAATTGGACCGCGGCGCCTAAAGCCGTCTCTGAATGGTTTCCGGCGCGCGAACGCGGCCTCGCGATCGGTATCTACACGCTCGGAGCCACTATCGGCGCTACGCTCGCCCCAATTCTGATACTCGCACTTGCCTCGTGGCACAATTGGCAGGCGGCCTTCGTTGTCACGGGTGCCGCTGGCCTGCTCTGGCTCATCCCGTGGTTCTGGCTCTACCGCCGCCCGGCCGAGCACCCACTCGTCACCGTCGAGGAACTCTCACACATCGCGAGCGACTCCTCTGCCGAAAAAATCGCCGATACGGCCGACTGGGGCGGCTGGCGCGCGCTCCTCGTACGCCGCGAACTCTGGCTGCTTGTCTTCGGGCGTATGTTGACGGATCCCGTGTGGTATTTTTTTCAATTCTGGTTCGCCAAATATCTCTACGAGGGCAGGGGACTCGACCAAAAGTCCCTATCAGTCACCTGGGTGGTGTTTCTAGCCGCCGACATCGGAGCACTCAGCGGTGGCTGGTTCTCGGGTCGCCTTATCAAACGCAAAATAGCCCCCGCTTTGAGCCGTCTCTGGGTCATGCTCGCCTGCGCCGCGCTTGTGCCCCTCGCCGCTCTTATTCCGCTTTCGGGTTCACTTTGGCTCGTTCTCGCGCTTGGGATGATGGCGGTGTTGGCGCATATGGCGTGGTTGATTAACCTCAGTGCACTTGTCACCGACATCGTCCCTTGTCGCTCGCTAGCAACGGTCTTCGGTCTTGTTGCCGCCGGCAGCACCGTTGGCGGGATCTTGATGAACCAAGCCGTTGGCCAACTCGTCTCGGGCCATTCTTATGATCTCGCGTTTTATCTTATGGTCGGTGTCCACCCCTTGGCTTGGACGATCTTGTGGTTTGGTCGAGTATTTCGGTCTTCGGCATCGGTAGCGCCTTAAGGTTCGCTCAACTCGGTGAACGATTTCACCTAAATCAGGATTGTTCGCGGGCAAAGTCCCCATTTTCATCTTTTCCACCCTTGGGAGCCTGTGTCCCTTTCTTAAACCCCATCAGCTCTAGCTGTATCTCGGCTACCATTTTCCCATGCAAACCTCGTTATTCCTGCGTCTCGTCTTATCATGGATTTTGATCGCACTCGCGCTCGCCGCACCCGGCCGCGTCTGGTCTCAGGTGGCTGCGTCTGCCTCGACTGCCGCCGCTGCGAAAACCACTGCTAAAGAAGAGGCGATCACGCTCAATACCTTTCAGGTCAACGCCGACCCTGACGACACCTACGATGCGACCAACACCAATTCGGTCATCGGCACTAACACCCCGCTCAGCAAGACCCCGCTCGACGCCAAAATTTTCAACCGTCAACTCATGGATGAACTCGGCATCGTCGACGCGACCGAGATGCTCGCTAAATTTGGCGGCCTCGGGCCAGCTTTGATCGGTTCAGGCAACGAAGACGTCCGCGGCAATCTCGAGGGTGACCGTCAAGACCCTAAGAGCATGACCATGCGCGGTCTCCAAATTAACAACCCCCGGCGCGACGGTTTCCTGCGTTCCGATACTACGCTCCTCGATTCTTTCGACATCGAGCGCGTCGAGGCCATCGGTGGCTCTAACTCTCTTCTTTTCGGTTCCGGCGATGCGGGCGGCGTGGTCACAAGTAATTCCAAGCGCGCTTATCTCAACCGTCGCTCCCTCGCACTCACGGCGGTTGCTGATTCCGAAGGCTCGCTCCGCGCCACCATCGATGCCGGCGCGGGTAATCGGATGTTTGGCCTCCGCGTCAACGGCGTGAAATCCAGCACCAAGTACTTTCGCCCCAACATCAGCCAAGCCGCCAAAGGCGCGCAAGTCGCAGCTACGTTCCGTCCTTGGAAGTGGCTTGAGATTCGTGGCGAATACCGCGAGTACCAACGCGACGCTATCCTCGCCCAGGCCGTCATCGTCCGCGCGCCGCTCACCCTGCTTTTGCCCAACGGTGCACGCGTGGATAATCAAAATTCCCGCTACCTCGCCGCCTTCCCCGAATCCCGGAATCTGACGGACGGCAAATTCGATCTGACCACGGTCGATTCCGCCATCGGGCCATATCGTCGCGACGCTTATTTCAACAAACTCAAATCCATCGTCGCCGAAGCTACGCTAGCCGAAGGCCTCGCGGTGCAACTCCGCTATGGTCATGACGCTCGCGTAAATCAAAGCCTTAACCCGAGCTCAACCACGGTCTACGCGCCCGGCGCCACAGGGAATCTTTATGTCGATCCGGCCACCGGTAGCGTGGGCACCAAGTGGTCGATGAATCAGACGCTTAACGATGCTCCTTTCTGGACCGGTGCCCGTGGTTACCGCGGCGCGGTCGTTTACCAAAAAGATCTCGGTCGCTGGGGTCGCCATCAAGTCAGCGGCTTTTATCAGGACATGTTCTCGTGGGTGAATTCCGAAGCCTGGCGCTTTTATGAGACCGACAGCAGCGGCGCTATCATCCAAGACCTCACCAAGATTAATAACACCGAGTCTGGCCGCAATGCGATGCCCTCCGTCTGGGTCGAAGCGTTCCCCAAAAAACTCATCGGTAATATTTCCTGGCTCTCCCAGTCTCTCGTTCACCCCAACGGCAAGACCTACAAACTCATGCCGCAGATCTACCCCTACGCGGTGCCAAAGACCGCCGGCAATCCCCTCGGCCTCTCCGGTCCAATCAGCGCCACCACCGGCCAAACCACGGTCAGCACCAGCGTCTATGGATATGACGATACGCGCGAGACGAGCTTCGGCTTTAGCTCTTTCAGTTCGTGGTGGAAGGAACGTATCGACACGATGATCGGTTATCGCTCCGAAGAAGCCATGGCCTACCGCGTGCAGACCGATCTCAGGCGCGGCCCCATCACCTACGACAGTCTCACCACCGGCGTCGTCTTCGACACTCCGATCAAGGGCCTGCGCGGCTCCGTTAATTATTCCACCAACGGAAAGATCAATTTCGACACCACACGCGATGTCTTCAACCAACCCCTTCCGCCCGGCAAAGGTACCAGTAAAGACGTCGGTCTTAAATTCGGTCTCTGGGAGAATCGCGTCTCGGGTAATTTTAACTACTACATCTCCGAAGCGCAAAATTTCACTGCGACTCTTGGCAATCGCGACGATGTCGACCCCAACGGCATCAACGGCCGCAACGGCGGCAATGCCTACGTCTATAGTAAAACCTCAGATGGTTATAATCTGACGCTCTCTAGCCGTCCACTTACTGGTTGGGAGGTGCGCGTTAATTTCGCCACTGCTAATGGCAGCGAACGCAGCACGGTCATCCTGCCGCAATTCTACAACGACCAGTTTAATACCACGACGGTGGGCGGACAAACTGTTGTCGGCGTTAAATCAGGTACAGCCATCGCACCCTTGCTCGTCCCCTCGGATCCATTGAATCCCGCCTCTGCGCAAATTCCGCTGTCTCTATCGATGTTGAAAGATCCTAACAGTCTCTACTTCGCCCAACTCGACGTAGAATCGGGTCAAATCCTCAACGCCCAAACCCTAGGTATGCTAACCCCTGGTGTTGGCACCGGCGTCGTTGGGTTGCCGATCACGCAACATCAACTCGGTTTCGTCTCACCCAGCGGCGGCACTTTGATCGTACGCAAAGCAGGAGAAGCTACCGTCGGTTACGCCGAACGCTCCTACAGCATCATCAACCGCTACCAATTCGATCGTGGTTTACTAAAGGGGTTGGTCGTCGGCCTCAGCACCAGCTACCAGCAAAACTACCGCGCCTACATGTACAACGACGCAGCCGACGGCGGTAAACGTAAGATGTTTCTCTTCCCTGACCGCACCGTTCACGATGTTTACGGCATTTATCGCTTCCGGCCAATGAAGCGCTTCACCGCCTCCATCCAGCTCAACGTCGCCAACGTCCTCGATGTTAATCGTACCCTCTACCTGCTTAACAGCACCAACGGCACGTTGCGCTACGCTCAATGGTTCAACGCCCCGCGTAAATTCTCCGTCACGACTACGCTGCGTTATTAAATCCATCATCTGCCGGCTCGGCGACATTCCCGTCTCGCCGGTCGATCCATTTTAGTGCGACGGTTCGGGTGCCCTCTAGGCTACTCGCCGTCGCATTTTATTACCCCTCCATGACTCGTTCGCTTCGCCCCTTATTGCTGTTGGTCGGCTCGCAACTACCGCTCTTGTTCCCTGTTTTCGCTGCACCCACTTCCACTGAATCCATCCGCCCGGTTGAAGTTAGCGGCATTTATCCGCACCTCGCTTATTTTAACACCTCGGGTGAGTGTGGTACCGGCGCCGTCGTGCCTTGGGCTAACCGGCTATGGATTGTCACCTACGCCCCACACAAACCCAAGGGCTCCGACGATCAACTGTATGAAATTGACTCCGCGCTTCGGCTGACCGCCCGCCCTGAGAGCGTTGGTGGTACCCCTGCCAATCGTTTCATTCACCGCGAATCTCAACAGCTCTTCATCGGCCTCCACGCCATCGACGCGCAGGGCCGGGTGCGCACCATTCCGTACGAAAAAATGTACGGCCGACCCACTGGAAATGCCCGACATCTGACCGATCCAGCGAACAAAATTTATTACGCCTCGATGGAAGAAGGCTTTTACGAGGTCGATGTCCACACGCTCGCCGTCACTGAACTTTTTCGTGACGAGCAACTCAAAGACGGCCGCAAAGCCAATCTTCCCGGCTATCATGGCAAAGGTCTTTACTCTGGCCAAGGTCTTCTGCTCTACGCCAACAACGGCGAACATGGCCCGGCCGCACTTGTTAATCCTGAGATTGCCTCGGGCGTCCTCGCCTCTTGGGACGGCGCCGCGGAAAAATGGTCCGTGATCCGTCGCAATCAGTTCACCGAGGTCACCGGCCCCGGCGGTCTCACGGGTAACACTGCTCCCGCCACCGATCCGGTTTGGTCCATCGGTTGGGATCACCGCTCGCTCATTCTCCAGGTCCTCGATCACGGCGCCTGGCACAGCTATCGGCTCCCGAAATCGAGCCATTCTTATGACGGCGCCCACGGTTGGAACACCGAGTGGCCACGCATCCGTGATATCGGCGAAACCGATCTGTTAATGACGATGCACGGTGCCTTTTGGCGTTTCCCGAAAAATTTAGATGCGACCCATTCCGCCGGTATTGTTCCGCGCTCCAACTACCTTAAAGTTATCGGAGATTTTGCCCGCTGGAACGATCGACTCGTGCTTGGTTGCGACGACACCGCGCAAAGTGAATTTCTCAACAAGCGCAAAGCCAAGGGCTCTCTCGTGGGCCCCGGCCAATCCCAGTCTAACCTGTGGTTCATCGACCCCTCGCAACTCGATCGCCTCGGCCCGCCCATCGGCCGCGGCGCCGTCTGGCTCAACGACTCTATTAAAGCAGATGCTCCTTCCGATGCTTTCCTCTTCGCCGGCTACGATCACCGTTTGCTCCATCTTGCCCACGACGCACCCTCTCTAGTCACGTTCACCCTCGAGGTCGATCGCGCTGGCAACAACACTTGGAACGAACTCCGCCGCGTCGAAGTTCCCGCCGGCGGTTACCTTTCCACTGAATTTTCTCCCAGTGAAACGGGTGCATGGGTCCGCGTGCGCGCTTCCCGCGACTGCGCTCACGCTACTGCGACGTTCTCTTACCGTGCTATCGACCCGCGCACCACGACAGCTGCACCACTGTTTGCAGGTCTTGCGTCTGATTCTACAAAAAAATCTCTCGGCGGCCTTTTGCACGCACGTGGCGCCGGCAAAAAAACGCTCGGTCTCACTGTCGGTGACGCGTTTTATGAAATGGGCCCTGATCTCCAGCTGCGCCCGAGCGCCGAACCCGGCGCGGCGGCTTGGATGAAAAAGAACGTTGCGATCCCGCGTGACGCCCTCGCTCTCGATGCTGCGAGCGTGATCTATACCGACGAAGCCGGCAAACGTTGGCGCCTCCCGCGTGGCCGTGCCGATTACCGCCTCGAAGGACCGCTCGGTTTCGAGCGTACCGATCGTGAAGTCTGCACAGAGCGCGATCTGCTCAACGCCGCGGGCACGTTCTTTGAGTTGCCCGCCGAAAACGCCGGCGGCATCGCCAAGGTCCGTGCGCTCACTACGCACAACCGTCGCATCCAAGATTACGCCTCATGGCGTGGCCTGCTCGTGTTGACCGGCATCGACGCCGAAGCGCCAGCTGCGAATCCCCACATCGTGCACTCCATCGACGGCAAGGCCGCGGTCTGGCTCGGGGTCGTGGATGATTTGTGGAGTCTCGGCAAACCTATCGGCGTCGGTGGTCCTTGGAAAAACACCGCCGTCCAGCCTGGCATCGCCTCCGATCCTTATCTGCTTACGGGTTACGATCGCAAAACACTCACGCTGTCGCACACGTCGGCAACGCCCGTGCGGATCCGCGTCGAAGTCGATCTTACCGGTACGGGTCAATGGGTGAACTACCGTAGCCTCGATGTCCCCGCCGGCCAATCACTCGAGCACGTGTTTCCGGCCGCTTATCAAGCTTACTGGCTTCGCGTGGTCGCCGAGTCTGCCGCCACAGCCACGGCGTGGCTGGAGTATAAGTGAGATATTGCGCGTGTTGTTCTCTTGAGCGTTAAACTGAGCTACACCCCATGAGCTCACCCTGTTTTTTAGTGGCGGCTTTTCTGGTCACTTCGCTTTCCCTTGCCTCTGCCGATTCCCTCCGGCCGCGCAATATCGTCATCATCTACGCCGACGACCTCGGCTACGGTGATCTCAGTTGCTACGGTGCGCATCGCGTGAGTACGCCCAACGTCGACCGCCTCGCGCGCGAAGGCTTGCGCTTCACCTCTGCGCACGCGACTTCAGCGACGTGTACACCCTCGCGCTTTGCGCTCATTTCCGGTGAATATCCCTGGCGGCGCGACGGCACGGGCGTTTTGCCCGGCGACGCTGCGCTCGTGATCGACACGCAACGCGCTACCTTGCCTACGATCTTGCAACACGCCGGTTACGCTACCGCCGCGATTGGCAAATGGCACCTTGGCCTCGGCGCGCCAAACCAGTCAATTGATTGGAATCAACCCATCGCACCCGGTCCGCGCGAAGTGGGTTTCGACACCAGTTTCATCATGGCCGCCACCGCAGATCGTGTACCCTGCGTGTACCTAGAAAATCAGCGCGTCGTCGGCCTCGACCCCGCCGATCCACTGCGCGTGAGCTACAAAGAACCGTTCCCCGGCGAACCAACTGGCGTCTCCGACCGCGCGAATCTTAAACTCAACTGGTCGCACGGCCACAACATGGCGGTCGTAAATGGTATCGGACGTATTGGCTATTTTACCGGTGGCCGCGCTGCGCAATGGGTCGATGAAGACATGGCCGACACGTTTACGCGCAAAGCAGTAGACTTCATCAACCGCCAGAAAGACCGGCCCTTTTTTCTCTATTTCGCGCCGCACGATATTCACGTGCCTCGCGTCCCACACCCGCGCTTCGTCGGCCGCACCGCCATGGGCGCGCGTGGCGATGCTATTGTTCAATTCGATTGGCAGGTGGGTGAAATCTTCGCTGCCCTCGAGCGCCACGGACTTACCCGCGACACGCTGGTCATACTCAGTAGCGACAACGGCCCGGTACTCGACGATGGTTATCAAGACGGTGCTGTAGAAAAACTCGGCGATCATCGTCCCGCCGCGCAGCTTCGCGGCGGCAAATACAGCCGTTTTGAAGCCGGCACCCGCGTACCGCTGCTTGTGCGCTGGCCGGCTCGCGTCCGCCCGGGCGTTTCGGATGCGCTGGTGAGCCAAGTCGATTTTCTTGCTACGTTCGCTGCGCTCACCGGCCAGAAACTCGCTGCTGCCGATGCGCCCGATAGTCTTGATCAAACCGCCGCGCTTCTCGGCGAATCGCCCCACGGTCGCGACTACGTGATCGAGCATAACAACAAACTCGCGCTGCGCGAAGGGCGTTGGAAATTCATCGCGCCCGCCGGCGGCGAAGCCGTTTTAAAATTCACTGCCAGCCAAACCGCCAATCTCCCCGCGCCGCAACTATACGACCTCGCGAACGATCCTAGTGAAACCCAAAATTTAGCCACCACCGAGCCCGCCCGCACCGCCACCATGGCCGCCCGCCTTACGGCGTTTAAAACCACGCTGCGGACTCGACCCTGATTTGCCCAATTATTTTTTAATTAGACCTTAATCATCCCCCTATGAAACGTCTCCGCACGCTCGTCCTCTCCCTGTTTTTCATGACGTCCGCTTTCGCGGCCGACCGCCTCTTGGTCGAAGCAGAAAATTTTTCCACCCACGGCGGCTGGTCGCTCGACACGCAGTTTATCGATATCATGGGTTCGCCCTACTTGCTCGCTCACGGTCTAGGCCAGCCCGTAGCCGATGCTACTACCACGATCACGTTGCCGACCGCCGGCACGTACCGCGTCTGGGTCCGCACCAAGGACTGGGTTGGCGAGTGGAAGGCTCCCGGCTCGCCCGGAAAATTTCAGCTGCTTATTAACGGCCAGTCACTCGCCGAAACCTTCGGCACTAAGAGCGCTACCTGGTTCTGGCACGACGGCGGCACGATCCAAATCGCCGCACCGAAAATCACGCTCACGCTCCACGACCTCACCGGCTTTGATGGTCGCTGCGATGCGATTTATTTTACCCAAGATCTGCAGGAAATTCCGCTCAATGATTCCGCGCCGCTTTCCGCCTGGCGCCAAGCCGCCCTCGGCCTCCCTGCCACGCCGGAAGACATGGGCGAGTTTGACCTCGTCGTGGTCGGTGGCGGCTACGGCGGCATGGGTAGCGCCATTTCTGCGGCCCGTATGGGCCTGAAAGTTGCCTTCATTCAAAATCGTCCCGTCCTCGGCGGTAACGGCAGCTCCGAGGTGCGTGTCTGGTCGCAGGGCCTGGTGCGTCGTGGTAAATATCCGCACATCGGCGAGATGGTTGAAGAGTTCGCCGACAAAGCCAAAAATTCCCCCGGCACTTACGAAGAATTCGGCGACGCACAAAAAGAAGCTCTCATCCGCTCCGAAAAAAATATTTCTCTATTTCTTAACGAACACGTCTATGCGGCCACCACGGCTGGTGGCCGCATTGACTCTGCTACCTCGCTCAATACTCGCGACAGCCGTAGGAAAAAATTCCGCGGTAAATTTTTCGCCGACTGTACCGGTCATGGCACGCTCGCCGCTCTCGCCGGAGCGAAGACTGAGATCGAGCTCAAAGACCTCCTCGGCATGTCCAACATGTGGGTTTGGAGCAACGCCTCCGCCCCGCGCTCCTTTCCTGCGACGCCATGGGCGCTCGATCTTAAGATGGATGATTTTCCTTACCCCAAGCCCGGCAAAGGTGAGATGAAGGACAAAGGTAAAGGTGAATGGTTTTGGGAAAGCGGTTTCGCCAAGCATCCGCTCAACGACCTCGAGCTCATCCGCGATTGGAACCTCCGCGCGGTTTTTGGCGCGTTCAACGCGATGAAAAATCGCGATGGCGCTCCCGAGCATCCCAACGCGCAGCTCGACTGGGTCGCCTACATTGGTGGTACGCGTGAATCCCGCCGCATCGTCGGTGATATCATGCTCACACGCGACGATATCGTGGGTAAAAAAGTTTTTCCTGACGGTTGCGTCCCCAGCACGTGGAGTATCGACCTCCATTTTCCCAAAGAAGAATATGCCAAAAAATTTCCGGAAAATCCGTTTATCTCCGTCGCGAAATTCGATGCTCGGGTCGACCGCCAATACGGCTACCCGATTCCGTATCGCTGCCTTTACTCGGTAAACATCGATAATCTCTTCATGGCCGGTCGCGATATCAGCGTTACCGATGAGGCCCTCGGCACTATCCGCGTGATGCGCACCATCGGTATGATGGGCGAAGTCGTCGGTAAAGCTGCCGCCATCGCTGTTCAACGCGGTGGCACACCTCGCGACGTCTACGCCAAATACTGGAACGAACTCGACAGCCTTCTCCAGCTTCCAGGCCGAGCCCGCCGCGCCAATCTTGAAGCCCCTTTTCAAATCTCCGGTCCTGCACCCGCGCCGGTCGACGACAACGGCGGTCGCGGCGGCGGCGTCAATCCCGCCAACCTGCCCGGTATTGTTATCGATAACAAATCCGCTCGTCTCACTGGCACTTGGGCTACGGGCTCTAATCTAGAGCATATCGGCAACGACTACGTCTTTGCCCGCGGCCCCGGACATACCGCCGTTTTCCCCTTCACCGTGCCCGCCGACGGCCGCTATGAAGTTCGCTTTGCCACCGCTCCTCACGAGAACCGCGCGAGCAATACTGCCGTTTTGGTCCGTCATGCTGATGGCGTGACACCGGCGACCCTCAATCAACGGCAACCCGCCCCCATCGGTGGTCGCTGGATTTCACTCGGCTTTTTCAATTTCAAAGCCGGTCAAACCGCCTCCGTTGAAGTCGACGCAGCAGGTGCCGACGGTAACGTCCATCTCGACGCCGTGCAGGTTTTGCCTGCAAAGTAAGGCTGGTGTGCGTTGATCTCAGCGCGGAGCCACCCCCCCGTTGAAATCTCTCGCTCTTCAATTATACCGTTTCGCCGTCGTCGTCACGATCGCTTGGTTGATCCGTGACGTCGCTGTGCGTCAGCGTGTGCAGGGAGATTCCCCGGTCGTCGCGACCGAAATCGTTTCTTTGCTTCCGGAGGCGTTTAAATTGCGTCCCGATGATTCGGCGCGTGATGGACTTTTTGTGCTCGATCGTGCCGGTCACGAACTTGGCTACGTGGTGCGCACCCAACCGGCCTGCCGGGATATCATCGGCTACGCGGGTACCACCGACGCGCTCATCGTACTTGACCGAGATTGGAAAATTCTCGGGTTAAAAGTTCATGCCTCCGAAGACACCGCCAGCTACATCAACGACATCACCTTAGATCGGCGCTTTTTAAAGAAATGGAACGGCCTTACCTGGGACGCCGCGGCGGGACTCGATCTGAAAGCAGCCGGGATCGAAGGCGTTTCGGGCTCTACGATGACGAGCATGGCTATTGCTCAAAGCGTAAAAGCTCGGCTTCAACTCAGCCGCGACCAACTGGCCGCTCGCGTGCCGTTGCGCTTGGCCGCAAGGGACGTCGCGCTGCTCGGGGTGCTTGCCACCGCGGGTGTCATGGCCTTTGGCCGCGCGCAGTGGCGGCAGCGTTGGAAAAGACCTTACCAAATCGCTCTACTTGTATACGTCGGTTTTATTGCAGGAGATCTTATAGCTCAGAAAATGCTCATCGGTTGGGCGCGCGGCGGCGTGCCATGGACGAGCGCGCCCGGTTTATTATTGCTCACGGTGGCGGCACTCCTCGTGCCATGGGCGAGTGGGAAACCATTTTATTGTCACCACATCTGCCCGCATGGCGCCGCGCAGGAACTTATCAGCCAAATTCGGCCTAAGCGTTTTCAACTCACGCTCTCGGCTGATGTGATCCGAGGTTTAGAAATTTTGCCGGGTGCTTTGCTCTTTTTTACCTTGGTCGTCGCCATGGTCGCTTTGCCGTTTGACCTCGCCGGACTCGAGCCGTTTGCGGCCTATGTGATCCGCTCCGCCGGGGTCGCGACGCTCGCGGTCGCAGGGATTGGTTTGGTCGCGTCATTTTTCGTACCGCAGGCTTATTGTCGTTTCGGTTGTCCCACGGGTGCATTGCTCAACTTCGTGCGTGCACGTGGAGCGACAGATTCTTTTTCGCGCCGCGATGCTGTGGCGCTAGGCTTGGTCGTTTTAGCCTTCGCCTTGAACCTCAATCAGCTCGCGGTGCTACGTTGGATACAGGGCGTCCCATGAAATTGGGGCGGGAATTTTTTTGGGCGTTAGGATTTTTCGTGGCACCGCTCATGGCCACGGAACCCGTGGTGCTTAACGGTCGCGCGATGGGGACGACCTGGACGGTTAAATTTTTTCAACCCTCGCCGCCGCTTAATCCTGCGTCCCTGCACCCGCGCATCACAGAGAAATTAGAGCAACTGGAGCAGCAATTTTCCACGTACCGGCCTACGTCGGAACTTTCGCGTTTTAACGCGGCGAAACGTACGGAGTGGATCGCGGTTTCACCTGAAATCGCGCGGGTCGCGGCGGCAGCCCAAGCGTTGAGTTGGCGCACTGAGGGCGCCTTCGATGTCACGGTGTCACCGTTGGTGCAGCTTTGGGGTTTTGGAACGCAGAGACGGACTTCACCGCCGACGAGACAGGAAATCGCGCTTGCGCTAGCGCTGGTGAATTGGCGTCGGCTCGAAGCGAGACAATCACCGCCGGCGCTACGTAAAACGCGGCCGGATCTCTCGGTGGATTTTTCGTCGATCGCTAAAGGCTTTGCGGTGGATGAGATCGGTGAACGGCTCCGCGCGCTCGGTGTAGACGAGTGTTGGGTGCAGATCGGCGGAGATATTAAAACGCTGGGCGCGCGCGGTTGGCGTGCCGGTATCGCTTGGCCGGGGGCACCTGGGACGCAGTCGCCGGCGATAGTACAGGTGCTTGAATTGGTCGGTCGTGCACTTTCGACCTCGGGCGATGCGAATAATTTTTTCCAGTATGAGGGGCGACGTTACGGGCACATCATCGATCCGCGCACCGGCGAGCCGGTGCACGGTGAGCTGGCAGCCGTCAGTGCGGTAGATACCACCTGCGCGACTTCTAGCGCCCTTGCGACCACGCTATTTGTGCTCGGCGCGGAGCAGGGCTTTACTTTCGCCGTACGCGAGCGGATCGCTGCACTGTTTATAGTACGCGCAGGGGAAGGTTTCGTGCTCAAACCGACCCCGGAATGGTCTCAAGTCTCGCTCCCGGGCGGGCGCTGAGATTTGGCGTTGGGCTCGGTGAGTTCACTCACGGAGGTGGTGCGCCAGTTAAGTGTGATGGAGAGAATACGAAAAACAAAAGTAAGACCAATGGCTCCTACGGCCGCGTGCGTCGGCGTGAGTTGCAGTTGGGTGACAAAAAATACAAACAGCACGGAGCCGGCGAGGGCGGCGAGGGCGTAGAATTGGCCGGGTTTAAAAACAAGCGGCTCTTCGCGCGTAATGAGATCGCGAAGCAGGCCGCCGCCGGCGGCGTTGATTACGCCGACGAAGACAGCCGCCGGAATGGCGAGGCCGGCGAACAGGGCTTTTTGAGTGCCAAAAGCGGCGTAGGCGCCCAGGCCGAGAGCGTCGATAATGGCGATAGCGCGCCGGAAGTGTTTGATGCGTCGGCCAAAAATCGCGCACACCACCGTCGCAGCGATGATGACCTCGATGTAGCGTGCATCGGTGAGGAGCGGAGTTGGTGTCGTGGCCGGGATAAACACGCCGTCGCGAATGAGCCCGCCCCCGATGCTGGAGACCAGCGCGAGGAAGAATACCCCGACGATATCGTAGCCGCGCTTGAGGCCAGCTAGCGCGCCGGTAAGAGCGAAGGCGAAGGTCGCGCCGAGATCAAAAATGACAGGAAGTTGGAAGGTGGCGGCAGGCAAGCGGCTCAACCCTACGAGGAAATCCGCTACGGGCAAGGTGGGCCTTGGTCTAAGACGCATCAGCGCGATGAGAGCCAAACTCGCCTTCTGCATTTGCGCCGTTAAAGCACTGATGCGCCGAGGAGTGCGCGGGTGGGTTTTGAACCAGATCAAGTAATAAGCCCTCGGCCTGATCCGCTCGGCTGGTCCCGCCCAGCGATAGCTTGGCAAACGGAGCTCTCCCGAACAACCTCCAGCTATGAACCTCAGCGAGCGCATCACGGTCGATCCCGAGCAGTGCGGGGGTAAACCATGTATCCGCGGAATACGCATCCGCGTGAAGGATATCTTGGAGATGCTCGGCTCCGGCATGACCGATGCGGATATTTTGAACGAGTTTCCTTATTTAGAGACCGCCGATCTTCGCGCTTCACAGCTCTATGCAGCCCGGCTGACCGACCACACCGTGCTCTTCAGGCCGACTGGGCTGATGTGATCAATATCGAGAACAGCGAATCTTCGCGCAGCACACGATAGGCAGTGCTCACCGGTTTTTAGAGGTGCTGCACGTTGCTACCGCGAGACATCTCGGCGCCGCCGTATTTCTATCGTTCGATGCTAACTAGCGAATGCTCGCCGCAGCCAAGGGCTTTGTGACGAAGCCATCCCAGAGATTCTGAGTGGACGATGCGGCTCTAGCCGCGGATTCTAAGAATAACGCATCAAGCGTACTGTGGTACGCGTTCACCTCTGCGGATTGATTTTTCGGCTTTAGACTTCAATGCCTTTGAGAACCGCTTAATCGTTAATCCCTCTACTACCGGTTGGTATGGCTTGATCTGCTGAGCAATCTTCATCGCCATCGCACGGGAGGCTCGAATATCGTGGGGTAGCTGCGCACGCATCCAGTAACCCTGCGTGAGCCCGAAGAAGGCGCAAAGACGAGCATCCGTGTCGGGCGTGATGGCCCGTTTCCCGTTGATGATGTCGCTGATTCGTTGGGCAGGCATGTGAGTTTCTTGAGCCAATCGGTAGGCCGAAAGGTTCATGGGCTTCAGAAAATCCTCAGATAGGAGTTCACCAGGGTGAGTATTAATTAGCTGTGACATGATCTTAGTAGTAATCGGATATTTCGACTTTGTGAGCACCGTCATCTTTCCAATTGAAACAGAGACGGTACGGGTCGTTCACGCGAATGCTATGTTGCCCCTTACGATCTCCCTTTAGGGCCTCCAAACGGTTTCCTGGTGGAACTTTCAAATCTAAGAGAGTCTCCGAGGAGTTGAGCTGCTCGAGTTTTCGCTGAGCTACCTTTAAGATGGTCGCCGGGAGTTCGGGCGGTTTGCGGCCCAACCAGAGTTGCTCATCACCACACACGCTGGATGCCATAGGCGTCAAAGGCGGGATCTCGGCTGACGACGCTCCAGTGCTCGATCTCGCACTGCGCGACGAGCAGGCGGTCGAACGGATCCCCGTGGTGATGGGGCAGCCGAGCTACGCCCAAAGTGTGGGCGAGTGAGATCGGCAGGAAGCTGAAGCCGTTGTCGATCACGTAGCGCTCCAGCCAGCGCCCTAACTCCCGGTCGAGCTTGAGTTTTCCGAGGCTGATTTTGATCGCCATCTCCCAGACGCTGGCATGACTCACCCAGATTTCGTTTTGCGGATCGATGAGACGAGTGCGGGCGTTGGCGGAGAGAGCGGCGTCTCCGGTGGCGAACCAGAGCACGGCGTGCGTGTCGAGGAGCAGTCTCATTTCATGTAGTCCTTGAAGCAGTCCAACGGGGTGTCAAAGTCGGGCGCCAGATAGAGCACGGTGCCTTTGCCGCGGCCAAATTTGGCGAGCGGGCGTTTGCGCGACACCGGCTTCATCTCCGCAATCCGGCGTCCGTGCTTCGTGATATAGAAACTTTTGCCCTTCTCCACCTGCATCAGTAGCGCCGATAACTTGGTCTTGGCTTCAAACGCTCCGATCTCGGCGATTTCTGTGGTCATGGAATTAAACTGGTTGAACTGGTTGAAATGTCAACGCAAGCGTTGGAGGGAAGCGCGCGGGCAGCCGGTTATTAATACCGCGGTGTGTGTTGAGTTTTTGACTCAAATCCACGGGTTGATGCCCGTCTAGGGGAGGTGGTGACGATGGTCCGTGGTCGGTCAAGGTGTGCGATTTACCTCCTCATGCGGGTGGTTTTGGGCACCGTGGGGTAAACATGGCTCTGATCGGTAAACGTAATCTGCTCCCATTCGTTCGCGAAGCGACCCCGGGGTTCTATCTCAACGGCGGTACCCACGGCGAAATCTTGCTGCCCGGTCGCCAACTTAAAAAACGTCCCGCTGTCGGTGAGCTCGTTGATGTGTTTGTTTATCGTGATTCCGAGGATCGGCTCGTTGCGACTTCAGCCGCGCCGTACGCGATGGTCGGGGAATTCGCCTACTTGCGCGTCGTAAGCGTTAATCCGCGGATCGGCGTCTTTCTTGATTGGGGGCTGGAAAAAGATTTGTTGCTGCCGATCCGCGAGCAGACGGTGCCGTTGCGCGAGGGCGCGTGGTTGGTCGTGCACGTCGCCCTCGATGTGAAGACGGAGCGGATCATCGCGAGCGCGCGGTTAAATCGTTATCTCAATCTCACGCCGGCGCGGTTTGTCGCCGGGCAACCGGTGCAACTGCTCGTCACGGGCGAGTCGCCGCTGGGTTACAACGCGATCATCAACCACACGCATCGCGGGCTATTTTATTTCAGCGATCTCACGGGTGCGCTGGCGACCGGGCAGGCGCTCGACGGTTTCATCAAAGCCGTACGCCTCGACGAAAAAATTGATCTCACGCTAAATGGCCCGCGCGTGGGTTATCAAAAAATCGCTCCGCTCACGGAGAAAATCATGGATGCGCTCAAGGCGAGTCCGGCGGGTCGGTTGGCGTTGCACGATGGAAGTCCGCCGGAGGAAATCCGCGCCACGTTTGAGGTGAGCAAAAAGGCGTTTAAGCAGGCGATCGGTGTGCTGTTTAAAGCGAAGCAGATCGTGATCGAAAAAACGGGCATTCGGCTGCCGTAGCGCGCGTCGGACGCGAACGGCTGGGTATAGGCCAACTGGAAGATCGAAATCTCCTACGGCCGGGCTACTCTGGTAATCATGACGGAGATTATTTTTGATGTGCGTGAAGACGAGGTGGACGGCGGTTACACCGCTACGGGGTTGGGCGTGGGCATTCACACTCAGGGCGAAACCCTTGAAGAGTTGCGCTCCAATGTGAAGGAAGCGGTGGATTGTTATTTCGACGAAGCGATCGTGGCGCCGAAAGTCATCCGCCTTCATTTCGTGCGCGACGAGGTCTTGGCGCGATGAAGTTGCCGCGAGACGTGGCGGGCCGCAACTCGTCAAGGCTCTGCGGATTCTCGGCTACAATGTTACTCGGCAAAAGGGATCGCACGTGCGAGTGACAACCCCACGCAACGGCGAGCATCACGAGGTCGTTCCCCACCACCAGCCGATCAAGACCGGTACGCTTTCGGGCATTCTCAAAAGCGTCGCCGCGCACCATCGCATGAATGTAGAGGAGTTGGTTCGCTTACTGGGTCTTTAAGACTCGCGCAGCCTTTCACCATCGGCGCTCAGTAGGTGAAGAAAAATTCCTGCAAGGCGCGCGGGTCGCGCGTGCGCGTGAGGCCGAGCATGAGTAAGATGCGCGCTTTTTGGGGATTGAGTTCGTCGGCGACGACGAAGCC
>CANGCX010000027.1 GCA_947452315.1 Opitutia bacterium
AGAACCTAGTGATTCTTGACTACTGACTGATCACCAACGAATTGGTGATCTTTTTGAATTTTGATTGGGGGTTCCAATCGATCGCACAAAGTAAATTTCAAAGAGCTTCCTTTTTAGGGGAAAGAGGTCCAACAAAATCTTTCAGGAAACGTTCGTCAATACTTTTTTCGAACTTTCTGAATTTTTTACTTAAAAGAACTGTGCCGTCGCTCGATCTGCTTCGGAAGCCTTTTTGCCGACGGGAGGAACACCATGAGGGATCCACGTTGAGATTCAAGCTGTTTTTCAGCTGATTCTTCCTTGTTTATATAATACACTAATTTTCAGCTATTTATATTTTTTAAATGGCTCCTTTTTTCGGTCCTCGTGCGTTTTTTTCTTCGTCTTTTTTACGTTATTTTTTCGCCGAAGCGTTTTTTGAGCCCCGCTAAATGGGTTTATTTTTTCTTACCCCGCTGAGATCATTTCCCCTCGAGGGAAGCGGTTTTTCGCTGCGCCCTTCCCTGCCGGGGACCTGTTTTTCGCCTTCTTTAATTCACCCCTCCTGCACAGTCCCCTCACTCGCTATCATGAGTGCTTAAGGTAATCGCTCCCCCTTGCGCACTTCCTCGTAGCTGAGCACCCGCCCGCCAGCGCTTTTTTTCCAGCTAAGCCGCGCGCCTCTTTTAACTTTTTTTTGCACTCAGGTTAATCTCCTTGCAGGTATTCAGTCGTGGCCGGACGTTCGCTGCTGTGGAGCTTTTCGAAATTAAATCCGAGGTGCCCGCTGTCTTAGCGGATGCCATTGACACAACCTTACTCGAGCTGGGCTCTGACCGCTGGAGTGTTTTGGAGGATGCGATCGCTAAGCGCGCATGGATCGTGGGCATATTCCCCTCGATAGCCGAGGCCAATACGAGCTGGTTAGAATTGGATGCACTTTTAAAATCTATCATCTCTTTACCGCAACCAGAGGCGCGAACCCTCGGCGATCGCGAGTGGAAGGATAGTTACAAGGCACATTTTCATGCCTGGCAATTTGGCCGACTGCATTGGGTGCCAATCTGGGAACGTCCGACATTTGTCCTGCCAGCGAATAATGCGGTGTTGTGGCTGGATCCCGGCTTAGCGTTTGGCACAGGTAATCATGAAACCACGCGCTTGTGCGTGGAGCGCTTAGTTGTGCGCGCCGAGCAAACCGGGGTCAGCGGTCGGCTCATAGATGCAGGCTGCGGCTCAGGCATCTTGGCACTATCAGCGGCGCTTTTGGGGTTCACCGATATCAGCGGTTTTGATAACGACGCGGAAGCGGTTCGCGTGAGCGAAGAAAATGCGGCGTTAAACGGCTTGAGCGGACGCGTGCGTTTTTTCACCGGCGATCTTTTGTCGGGGCTAGCTGGAGGCCAGGCAGAAATCGTGTTAGCCAACATACAAGCTGATGTATTGCAATTATTTGCACGTGATCTGTTGGCGGCCGTAGCTCCTGGTGGCATGCTGGTGTTAAGCGGTATTTTGGCGATGGAGCGCGATACGGTGCGAGCTAGCTTCGCCGCCTTGGCCTCGGGCTGGAGCGTAGATTCTAGGATTATGGGGGAATGGAGTGATGTCGTACTGGTGCGCCCGCGGTAACGTTATGTCCCCGCATAAGCTGGTTTTGCTTGCTGGGCTAGCTTGGAGCACCTCCGGGCTACGGGCTGACGCTACCTGGTTAAAACCCGAGCGTTTTAAGGCGACCCCAGGTGCGACATTGCACTTTCAGGTTTTAACCGCGGAGCGATTTTGCGCGGCTGAACCCTCAGCCATCCCGATTCAAGGCTACGCGGTAAACGGTCGGCTAGGCGCGGAACTCATCGCGACCGCCTGGATTGATAAAGATCGAGACCGAGCTATTTTCTCAATATCTCTGATCCGACCAGGCCACGCCGTGATCACAGGGGAACTCGAGCCTGTTTTTTTGGAAAAATCGGCTGAGCAAATTGAAGCCCGACTGCGTGAAGTACATGCCGGTGAAGCCCTACGTGAGACTTGGGGACGACAAAGTTCGCAGACCCCGTGGCACGAACTCTTGAGACGCTACGTCAAAACATTTGTGCGCGTAGGCGAGCCTTTCGTGGCCAACGAGGATTGGGCGCGTCCGCTCGGAACAACGCTGGAAATTATCCCCGAACAAGATCCAACAAAACTACGCACCGGCGATCGTTTAAACGTGAAGGTGTTGCGCGAGGGCGCACCTTTACAAAATTTCGGCCTGAATTTTACGACAGCCGATGATTCGCGTGATCATGTGGTGTTTACGGACCTCGCGGGTCGGGCCGAGATCACACTGGACGCTACGGGGCCTTGGCTCATCCACGGAACGGATCTGCGCCTAGCACAGAAGCCGGAAAAAAACGAAACCTGGGTCAGCACGTTTGCCTCACTAGCTGTGGAGGTAAATTAAGTCCGCGCTGGCCCACCCCGCTAAAAAAAGGGCCCGATTCACATCGGGCCCTTCGATAAAAGGAGTACGTTTTTAAGAAAAAAGATCCGTCGGCGTGCGGCTCAAAAATTCTTCCATGTATGCGGTGGTCGCCTTGCCTTCGATAAAGACCGGATCCGCCATGATCGCCTTGTGAAGAGGAATGGTGGTCTTGATGCCTCGGATCAGGTATTCGCTAAGCGCTCGATACATGCGCTCAAGGGCCGTCTTACGGTCCGGTCCATATGTAATCAGTTTACCGATCATGGAATCATAATACGGCGGAATCGCGTATCCGGAATAAGCGTGTGAATCGACGCGCACGCCATGCCCGCCGGGGGCATAATAAAGCCCGATCGTGCCGGGGGAAGGCACAAAATTGCGGGCCGGATCCTCGGCGTTGATGCGGCACTCGATCGCGTGCTTCTCAAACTTGATATCGCTTTGGTCGAAACCTAGTTTTTCACCGTTAGCGATGCGGATCTGCTGCTTAATCAGGTCAATCCCCGTGACCTCTTCGGTGACAGGGTGTTCAACCTGAATACGGGTGTTCATCTCGATGAAGTAATAATTTCCTTTAGCATCGACGAGGAACTCAATGGTGCCGGCGTTCTCGTAATCAGCGGCTTCGGCGGCGCGAACCGCCGCTTTACCCATCTTTTTACGTAAATCGGGCGTCAAAAACGGCGAAGGCGATTCTTCGATCAATTTTTGATGGCGCCGCTGCACGGAGCAATCGCGTTCACCCAAATGGATGACCTTGCCGTGGGAATCGGCCAAAATTTGGAATTCGATGTGCCGGGGCTTCTCGATGTACTTCTCGATGTATACTTGGCCGTTACCGAAGGCTTTTTCCGCTTCGTTGCGGGCAACGTGGTATTCTTTGGCGAAGGAAACATCGTTATGCGCGATACGCATGCCTCGGCCACCACCGCCGGCCACCGCCTTGATGATCACGGGGTAACCAATTTTACGGGCAACTTTAACCGCTTCGCTTTCCGAGTCCACCGGACCATCCGAACCAGGTACGATCGGCACACCTGCTTTTCTCACGGTATCTTTGGCGATCGCTTTATCACCCATCATTTTGATGGATTTAGATTTAGGACCGATAAACTTAATATTACACGATTCGCATTGTTCAGCGAATTTGGCGTTTTCCGATAGAAAGCCGTAGCCGGGGTGAATGGCGTCAACGTCAGCGATTTCCGCCGCGCTGATGATACGATCCGCTCGGAGGTAACTATCTGCGCTTTTAGGGCCACCAATGCAGATCGCCTCATCGGCCAATTGCACGTGCAGGGATTGCACATCGGCCTCAGAATAAACGGCGAGGGTTTTTATACCCAATTCTCTGCAAGCACGTACAATGCGCAGAGCGATTTCACCGCGATTGGCGATCAATATTTTTTGAATCATGGGAGGCTTTGCGACAAATTTCTATCCCCCGCCTGAACCGACCCCACGGAAACGCGCGGTCGATCAAGCTGAATCAGGTCGGAGGCAAACGGAGCGAAGGATTGGTATATACGGGAGCTCAAGCCTTCTTGAGGCGGAAAAGCTTTTGTCCGTATTCGACGGGCTGGCCATTCTCGACCAGCACCTCCGTGACCGTTCCCTTAACCTCAGCCTGAATTTCATTCATGATCTTCATGGCTTCAATGATGCAGACCGCGGAGGTTTCAGTCGTCTTGGTGCCGATTTCCGCGAAGGGTTTACTTTCGGGTGATGGCGAGCGGTAAAAGGTGCCGACCATTGGAGATTTGATGTAAATCACATCAGGATCATCTTTTTCCGCGTCCTTGGGGGCGTTTAAAGTCTGTGCGGCCGCGTTTTGGCCAGTACCTTGGGACTCCCCTGCGGGAGCACTTACTTGATAGACCGGCTGCGACTCGCCGGCTTGAGCGGGCGAACCAGAAAAGGATAAGCCACGACGGATTTTAAGCTTAAAACCCTCTTCTTCGACGGCAAATTCGGTCAATTCAGACCGTTTCATCAAGTCGATGATTTGTTTAATTTGTTTTAGATCCAAGGTAGGAGTGGGCTGAGGATTGAGCTGATGACAACGTGTGTTAGTTGTCGAAAGCTGAGGTACGTTCAAAATGAGATTGGCTGTTTAAGCAAACCTTGAATCCGACAATCAATTGCATTAAATAGAAAAACGCCGTTTTACCCCTGTTAAGGCCTTAATTAGCCAAAATAAATCAAAAATACGGGGCTTTTTTAATAGCCTCACAACCTCGACTTTAAATCACATCCGCAATCTCGCTGCTTTCGCCTAGACCGAAAAACCCGCTGTTTTTAAAATTCTTATCCAAAAAATATAAAAAACAGGGCTTTTTAATCAAAAAGTGCCCTGTTTTTTAAAATAGCGTGGGCTTAAACCACGCCGGCGGCGCTCTTCACAACGTGATCGTACGACCTTCCCGAAACGAAAGATCGGCGGCCAAGACGATGCGTAGGCTATCAATCGCGCTCTGCCAATGATCGGAAAGATCACGGTTTTCGCGGATCGAACGCAGGAAGACGTCCTGTTCGCGGCGACAAAGTTCGTCGTGATTGGGCTCATCGTTCACATCGATCGACTCATCGCGGCGGGTAAACGCTCCATCCGGACCTAGACTAGCATGATGCAGAAGTAATGACTCCGTTTTGCTGTGCGAATCGACATCAGCGGATTTGCCCGCGCCCGCAGCCGATTTGGCCACAATACTCACGCACCCCTTCGGCCCAATCACATCTTTCACAAAAAATGCCGTCTCACTCATCATCGGACCCCAACCGGCCTCGTACCACCCGATCGATCCATCAGCGAAAACAACCTGGAGATGTCCGTAATTAATCTGGCCGGGCACGATTTCATCCGAAAGGCGCGCACCGATGCCATTGACGCGGACCGGACGAGAACCCGTCATGCGGCACATCACATCGACGTAGTGCACGCCGCAATCAACGATCGGCGAGGTCGTGCGCAATAAATTTTTGTGCGTGCCCCAGTTGGCGCCCGAGCTTTGTTGATTCAGATTCATACGCATCACCAAGGGTTTACCCAAAGTTTGCGCCAACTCCGTAAACTTCTGCCATGAGGGGTGTACGTGCAGGATGTAACCGACAATCAACTTTTTACCCAGTTTGCGCGCCACCGCGATCACACGCTCGCAATCAACCAACGTATCGGCGACCGGTTTTTCCAAAAACACATGCGCTCCCGCCTCCATCGCGGCGATGGCGTAATCCGCGTGCGTCTCCGAATACGTGCTAATGCACACCGCCTCGGGCCGAGTCTTGGCCAAAGCCTCTGCATAGTCAGCAAACTCAGCGTAACGCCCGCCAAACTCCGCGCCTAATTTGCGCCGCGATGCCTCGCCTCGGCTCACAAGCCCGACAATCTCGAAGTCATCTGACATTTGGTGATAAGCGCGGGCATGCGAAGTGCCCATATGCCCGCAACCAACCACCAACACGCGAAGTTTATTGGCCATAAAAGAGGAAGAAATTTACAATCAGTTGTTTAACTCAGTGACCGGCCGGAGCCCCCACTGCAGCCACACCCGGACCCTTGGAGGGCGGCCGGAAAAACAAAGCCAGCGCCACCGCAGCAAGCGAAGCCGTCGCCAGCGGCACCATAAACAGCCCCTTAAAATCAACGAGCGCTCCATTCGTATAGACCTTTTGAATCAACCAAGGGCAGATCGAATTAGCGAGCAATGCCCCCACCCCAAGAATTTGCAGGTTAAACAAACCCTGCGCGCTGGAGCGGATATCCTTAGGGCAATACGCATCGACGAAAATATACACCGTCGCAAAGAAGAACGCATAACAAATCCCGTGCAAAACCTGCACCACGATAATCATCGCCGCACTCTCCGGGAAAAACGCATACACCGCAAACCGCGCCGCGTGCCCTAAGATGCCCACAATCATGGTCGTACGCCACCCAAAGCGCCGTAACGTCGCCCCTAGCACAAACATCGTCAGGATTTCCGCGATCTGGCCCAGGCTCATCACGGGCGTGATCCAATTCGAGGCGATCCCAACACCCCCAGCTTCCTTCGCCGTACCCAGAAACACTCCCGTCCAATTAAAATAACAATTGTGGACAAACGAATCCACCAGCGTGACCAACCACAACACCAGTAAGAAGGGGTGCTTCAAAAGTTTAACTGACTCCAACCAGGCCGATTTTTGCAAGGCACCGCTCGTCGTCGCCGGTTTCGGCGCCGTGCGGGGCAACACCAAACTAAACGCCGCCAACGCCAACGAAGCCAGGCCTGCCACAATAAATGTCCACTTTGTGGCCACCTTGGCCGCGTCGCCAGTAAGCGGGTTAGCCAGAGCCTTACCCAACCAATCCACCAATCCGGCCGGATGCGCCGCATCTACCGCAGCCCAATTCACAAAAATAAACGTAAACGGCCACGCCGCCAAAATCCAACCAATGGTACCACCCATGCGCACGATCCCGAATTCCTTCTCAGGATTTTTCATGTTAGCGAACGCGATCGAGTTGGTGATCGAGATCGTCGGCACGTAAAGCAAGCAGTGCACAAGCATCAGCAGGAAAAACGGCCAGAAATCCTTCGTGAACCCGCAACCTAATATGGCGAGCCCACCGATTAAGTGCGAAAACGCTAAAAATTTCTCCGGCGCAAATTTTTGATCCGCCCACTGGTTGCTAAAAAACATCCCCACGATCGAGGCCACGGGGAACGCATTCAAAATCAAGGACTGCTGACCTGGGGTAAAACCAAGGCTCGGCAAATAACCGAAAATTAGCGGTAGCCATGCCCCCCAAATAAAAAACTCGAGCACCATCATGAAAAACAAACGGCCTTTCGGCGACGACGTGGAGGAGGACATATTAAGTAAGATCTGACGTGGTAAACAATGAACGATCAGGGGATCCGACCGTAGGGTTACCTCAGCATTGCTCCCGAATGTTTCACGCCAAGCCGGAAAATCTCGCGATCTGAAGAATCCCTTTTCCTTTAGCGCGATTCTTGTTTCAAATCAACGCAATCCCAACTCCCATGATGCAACGCTTTGCTTTGGTTCTTATTCTTGCGCTGGCGATCACCCGCGGTTTCGCGGCCGCCCCAGCCGGCTTCACCGCATTATTCAATGGCCAAGACCTCTCAGGCTGGCGCGGCGGCGACACCTACGACCACCGCAAGCTCCTCAGCCTACCCTTGGCCGAACGCGAAGCCCAGATTGCCAAATGGACCGCCAGCCTCACCGCCGTAAAAAACGGCCGCCCCCATTGGTCCGTCGATGCCGGCGAACTGCTCAACGATGGCCTCGGCGGCTACGCCACCACCGAACGCGACTACGGCGATTTCGAGCTGCTTGTGGATTGGAAAATCACCGCTGGCACCGACTCCGGCATCTACCTGCGCGGCGTTCCTCAGATCCAAATCTGGGACCCTGCCCAACCCGATCCCAATGGCTATGGTTCCGCCCGAGGCTCCGGCGGTCTCTGGAACAACGATAAAAAATCTCCCGGCCGCGACCCGCTCGTGCGCGCGGATCAACCGATCGGACAATGGAATCGTTTCCGCGTCCTTATGGTTGGCGCCCGCGTTACCGTTTGGCTCAACGACCAACTCGTCGTCGATCACGCCCTCCTCGAAAATTACTACGACAAAAAACTCCCGCGCGACCAACAGCGCCCCATTCCCGCCCGCGGCCCCATCGAGCTCCAAACCCACGGTGGCGAAACTCGCTGGCGCAATATATTCATCCGAGAAATTGGGAGCGAGGAAGCCTGCCGCTTGCTCGCCAGCCATGGCACCGCCGGTTACCGCCCGATCTTCGATGGTAAAAATCTCGATGGTTGGGCTGGCCCGCTCGAAGCCGTAGCGATCAAAGACCGCGCGCTCGTCTGGCAAAAAAACAAAGGCGGTACGATTTATTGGAATTCCACGCTCACCGATTTTCAGGCTCGTCTCCAATTTAAGCTCCCACCCGGCGGCAACAACGGTCTGGCCATTCGCTATCCCGGCACCGGGGACACCGCCTACGTCGGCATGTGCGAACTCCAGGTTCTCGACGACAACTACGAAAAGGTGAAAGGCCCAATCGACCCACGCCAAGCTCACGGCTCCGCCTACGGCATGGTGGCGGCCGCCCGCGGTTATCAACACCCCATCGGCGAATGGAATTTCCAGGAAATCACCATCCAAGGCTCTCGCGCCCAAGTGGAGCTTAACGGCACCGTTATTCTAGATGCCGACCTCGCCACCGTCGATCTGAAGGCCGTCCATGGTCAAAAAGCTCACCCCGGCAAAGACCGCCCCAGCGGCTTTTTCGGTTTTGCTGGCCACAATGACCCTGTCGAATTCCGCGAGGTCTTCCTAAAGACCCTTTAATATCAAATCATTAACTCTTCCCCCGTTTAAATTCCACCCCCAACCCCCACCCACCTACCCACTATGATCTCACGCCGTACTTTTCTCAAAGACTCCTCTGCCGCCACCGTTGGAGGCCTGATCGCCACCTCCGCCCTCGGCCACGCTGCAGAAAGCTCCAATAATAACCGCATTCTCAAAGTCGGCCTCATCGGCTGCGGCGGCCGCGGCACTGGCGCCGCCTCTCAAGCCTTGAAGGCAGATCCCAACGTTCGCCTCACCGCCATGGCCGACGTCTTCTCCGACCGCCTCCAATCCAGTCTCACCACACTCAAGAAATTCGCCGCCGCCAAAATCGATGTCACCGAAGCCACCTCTTTTGTCGGCCTTGATGCCTACCAAAAAGTCATCGATAGCGGCGTCGATGTCGTGCTGCTCACTTCAACTCCAGCCTTCCGCCCTCAACACCTAAAAGCCGCCATCGCCGCCGGCAAACATGTGTTCTGTGAAAAACCTGTCGCCGTCGACGGCGCTGGCGTCCGCTCCGTGCTCGAATCCGCCGCCGAAGCGAAACGTAAAAATCTCTCCGTGATGTCCGGCTTCTGCTGGCGCTACGACCTGCGCATGCGCGAAACCGTCGCTAAAGTTCACGCCGGTGCCATCGGCGACATCCGCGCCATCATCGCCACCTACCACACGGGCTCGCTCACGACCAAGTTCCCTGGCACCCGCCATCCCGGCCAGACCGACCTGGAATGGCAGCTCCGTAATTGGTATAATTTTACTTGGCTCTCTGGTGACCACCTCGTCGAACAAGCGATCCACAACGTCGACAAGATCGCCTGGCTCATGAAACAAGAAATGCCCACGCAAGTCGTCGGGGTCGGCGGCCGTTCCGTACCCGCCTACGGCAATACTTTCGACAACTTCAGCGTCGCCTACGAATACGCCAGCGGCGTCCGCGCCACCCTCTCCTGCCGCCAACACGACGGCGCCTACAACGAGGTCACCGATTACGTCACCGGCTCGAAGGGTATTTTCTCCAATGGCCGCCTCGCCACCCAAGGTATTTCCGGAGAAACTAATTGGAAATACACCGGCCCACAACGCGATATGTATCAGGTCGAGCACGACGAACTCTTCGCGGCTATCCGCGCCGATAAACCCGTCAACGACGGTGTAAACATGGCGCATAGTACACTCATGGCCATCATGGGCCGCATGGCCGCCTACACCGGCCAAGTCGTCACCTGGAACCAAGCGCTCAACTCCAAGGAATCGCTCATGCCGGCTGCACTTGATTGGAAAGCTCCGCTCGCGGTCGCGCCCCGCGCCATCCCTGGCCAAACCAAACTCGTTTAAACCCACGCCATGAATCGCCGCGATTTCCTCCGCGCCACCGCCGCCGTCGCAGCGGTGGCCCCGTTTGCCCGCGCTCAATCAGCCTCCCCCGCGCCCGTCAGCAAAACTCCCGTCGCGACAAAAAAACGCGGCATGAAAAAGGGGTTTATGCTTGGGACACTCTCCGGCCCGACTGCGCAGAAACTGACGTTGCTAGAAAAATTTCAGCTACTTCGCGCAGCTGGTTTTGACGGCGTAGAAGTCGGCAGCGGTATGAATCAAGCCGAGGTCCTAGCCGCGCGCGATCAAACGGGGCTCGCCATCCCAAGCGTCGTTATTTCCACCCACTGGCTAAAACCGCTCTCCGATCCCAATCCCGCCGCCCGCGAGCTCGGTCTGGAGGGCCTCAAACAAGGCCTCCGCGACGCCAAGGTTTACGGTGCCAGTTCCGTGTTGCTCGTTCCCGCCGTCGTCAAAAAAGACGTGCCGTACGCCGACGCCTACTCGCGTTCGGTAGCGGAAATCACCAAGGCGCTTCCACTCGCTGAGTCTCTTGGTATCGTCATTGCGATTGAGAACGTGTGGAACCAATTCTTGCTTAGCCCGCTCGAGGCAGCCGCCTATGTGGACGCGTTCAAGAGCCCCTGGGTGCGTTGGCACTTCGACGCCGGCAACATCGTCAACACCGGCTGGCCCGAGCACTGGATCCACACCCTAGGCGCACGCATCGTCAAGGTGCACATCAAGGAATTCAGCCGTAAAGCCCGCGACGAAAAAGGCCCGTACGCCGGCTTCCGCGTCGATCTTTTTGAAGGCGATTGCGACTGGCCTAAGGTCCTAGCGGCCTTCGACGAGATCGGCTACTCGGGCTGGTTGATCGCCGAGCAATATCGTCCGCCGAGCTTTACCGACGACGCCGCTTGGCTCGTGCACCTCGCCCAGAAGATGGACGCCGTCATCGGCAGCTGAGGCGCCCCCTTCATGAGTTGGAAAAATGCAGCCGTAGGGCTGCTAGGGTTGATCGTCGCTGCATCACCCAACTTCGCCGCCCCTGATCGGCTCGAGTACATCGAGCCTCATATGGGAACGCTGTTTCGGATCGTACTTTACCCGCCGGATCCCGCCATCGCCAAGGTCGCCGCGCGCGCCGCGTTTGACCGCATCGCCGCGCTCAATCGTATCATGTCGGACTACGATCCAACCAGCGAACTCATGCGTCTGTGTGCGCAAGCACCCGGCACCCCCGTGCCGGTGAGCGCAGAGTTATTTGACATTTTGCAACGTAGTCAGGAGGTCGCAGGGAAAACCCAGGGAGCCTTCGACGTCACACTTGGGCCGGTCATTCGTCTCTGGCGCGAAACCCGTCGCACGCACGCACTACCGAGCGAGGCCACCCGCGCCGACGCCCTACAAGCCTCCGGCTTCAATCAATTGCGACTCGATCCCGTCGGCCGCACCGTGACGCTGTTACGTCCCCACATGGCCCTAGATCTTGGCGGCATCGCGAAAGGCTACGCCGCAGAGGCTGCCTTGGCCGTACTCGCGCACTACGGCATCCCGAGCGCGATGGTCGCGGCCAGCGGCGATCTCGCCCTAGGTGATCCGCCCCCGGGTAAAAAGGGCTGGCAGATCGAGCTGAACCCTTTTGGTTCCACCTTAGACAAACCGCTTACACTGGTCGTTGCGCACGCCGGCGTTTCAACCTCAGGTGATACCGAACAATTTGTTGCGCTCGGCGGCATTCGCTATTCCCACATCGTTGATCCCGCCACGGGGCTTGGACTCACTCGACCGACCGCGGTTACTGTCGTAGCCCCGCACGCTACGCTCGCTGACGCACTTGCCACGGCCTGCAGCGTCCTCGCTCCAGCCGCTGTCCAACAACTCGCGGACAACTCCGTCGAATCCGTTCGCGTCATCGTCCATCAACGCAACGCTGACGGCTCGACCCAGAGCATCTCTTTCGGTCACGCTCCCGCCGGCCTTATTTCCACGCCATGATCACCCATTCGTTTTTCAAGACTACCCTCGTCAGCCTAGCGCTCGGCCTAAGCGTCGCTACGCTCCAAGCCTTACCCGAGATTGACGCCAAGGAACTCGCGCTTGTCAGCCAGATCCGCGAAAAAATTCTTGCCGGAAAAAAAGCGTCGCCTGAGCCGCTAGCCCCTTACACGGAAAAAATTCCCGGCACCGACGTTTCGTTTGCGCTTCAACCCATCCCCGCTGGCACCTTCACCGTAGGCAGTCCCTCTAGTGAAAAAAACCGTAACGCCGACGAGGGCCCACAGGCCAAAGTTGCAGTCGGAGCTTTTTGGATGGGCCAAAAAGAAGTCACGTGGAACGAATACGAGATTTTCATGTTCGCCACCGATGCCGCCGGCAACGCCAGCAAAGGGGAAGCCGACGCCGTGTCGCACCCGACCAAACCTTACGTCGAAATGAGCTTCGGTATGGGCCGCGAGGGGTTTCCTGCCATTAGCATGACGCACCACGCCGCCTCAAAATATTGCCAATGGTTGAGCGCCAAGACCGGAAATTTTTACCGCCTCCCCACCGAACTTGAATGGGAGTACGCGGCACGCGCCGGTACAACGAGCGCATATTCCTTCGGCGACAATCCCGCGCAACTAGCCGCCTATGCCGTGTTCAACGCCGACAAATACGCGCTCGTCGGCACCAAGAAACCCAATCCTTGGGGCCTCTACGACATGCACGGCAACGTCTCCGAGTGGACCCTCGATCAATACGAAGCCGACGTCTATACGCGCCTCAAGGGCAATCCCGCAGTCGCCTCTTGGGTGAAATCCACCCAGCCCTACCCGCACGCCGTGCGCGGCGGTAACTGGACCGACACTCCCGAACTTTTACGTAGCGCCGCCCGCCGGGGCTCTGCGCCTGAGTGGAAAATTCTCGATCCCCAACTGCCGAAAAGCATTTGGTATCACACCAGTGTACCGTGGATCGGCTTCCGCGTTGTCCGCCAAATCGAGGTTCCTTCAGCCGAAGAAATGTATCGCATTTGGAATAACGGCGTAGAACTCGACAATTAATCGAAGTGGGCTCCCACGCGCAGCAAGTCTCGGGTTAAATCTCGGCGCTTAAGCGCGCAATCACCGCTGGTAACAACGCGTGTTCAGCCGCGTGAATTTTTTTTGCGAGCGTTTCTAGCGTCTCGCCCGACACCACGCGCACCGTGGCTTGATCGAGAATCGGGCCGCCGTCCACTTCTGCGGTCACGCCGTGAACGGTACAACCCGCAACCTTTACGCCACGCCGGAAAGCCTGCCCAATACCGTCTAGCCCAGGAAAGCTCGGCAATAAACTCGGGTGCAGATTAATAATTTTACCCGCAAAGGCCTCGAGAAACCCCGGCTTGATCACTCGCATGAAGCCGGCGAGCACTACAAGATCGGGCTGAGCCGCACGCACGGCGGCGATAAACCGAGCTTCTCCTTCACCCTCGAGCTTCGTTTTGAACGGCGCCGGATCGATGTAGCTCGCCGGTACGCCGAAACGCGGGCCTAAAGAAAGAACACCCGCATCGGGTTTATCTGAAAATACTGCGACGACGCGGGCGCGCCCGAGTTGACCAGCTTGCTGAGCCTGAAGAATCGCTTCGGCGTTGGAGCCGCGACCGGAGCCAAGAATGACAACGCGCATAACGATCAAATTTCCCCGGCAGCTTTGATACGTGCAATTAAAGCCGTTGTGCTGAAGCCGGGTAAAAACGGCATAAACTCAATCCGCGCGCCCACGCTTTCCAGTGCGGCGCGTTCGCTAGGATCAAGTTTCTCGAGGGTGTAATCACCGGCCTTGCAATAAACATCGGGCGCGAGCGCACGAATTTCGGCATCCAAGCGCGGGGTGCTGAAAATAAACACGGCATCAACGCATGCCAGGGCGCCGAGCGCGAAGGCGCGTTGGGTTTCGTTTTGAACGGGCCGCAAAGGCCCTTTGAGCGCACGCACGCTCGAATCGGCGTTGAGCGCAATGAACAGCGCGTCGCCTTGGGCGCGCGCTTGTTGCAGGTAGTAAAGATGGCCCGTATGCAACAGGTCAAAGACGCCGTTGGTGAGAACGATTTTTTTACCGGCAGAGCGCAGCTCGGCGCGGCGCGCCACGGCAGCAGCAAGCGTCAGGAGTTTGGGATTGGGCGGCGCGAGGTTAGACACAGTTCAGACGGATAAACAGACAGCCGCGCCGAAGGAAGACTTTATCGCCCAGGCATTAGACCGGGCGAGTGAAGTGGGCTTAGAAAAACTTTTTTGCTTTTTCAAAAAAGCTCTTGGAAGTGGGTTCGGCAGCGTCGCCGCTGACGCGGGCAAACTCCTCGAGCAACTTGCGTTGATCGGAGCTGAGCGTGGTCGGCACTTCGACTTGCACACGAACGAGTTGATCACCTTGACGCCCGCCGCGGAGCGAAGGCATGCCTTTTTCGCGGAGGCGAAATGTGGTGCCACTGGCGGTACCGGCGGGAATTTTCAGCGAGCCTTTGCCGAAGAGTGTGGGCACTTCGATACTCCCGCCGAGTGTAGCGAGGGTGAACTTAATCGGAATTTCACAGAAGAGCGCGTCGCCTTGCCGCTCAAACAGTTCGTGTTCCTTGACGGTAAGCACGATGTAGAGATCACCGGCAGAACCACCCGCGGTACCGGCCTCGCCGTTGCCGGTGGAGCGCAAACGCGAACCCGTCTCGACGCCAGCAGGGATGCGGACATTGATCTTGGTTGTCTGCGGAGTGCGGCCTTCGCCACGACACGCGGTGCAGGGTTTTTCGATTTTTTGGCCAGTGCCGCTACAAGTTGGGCAGGCTTGGGTAAATGTAATGATGCCGCCGGAACGGCGGATTTGGCCAGCGCCGCGACACGTGGGACAAGTGACGCGTTTAGAGCCAGGCTCGGCACCAGTGCCGGTGCAACGCTCGCACGTCATGGCTTTGCGGAAGGATATTTCTTTCTCCACGCCACGGGCCGCCTCTTCGAGTGTAATCTCGAGATCGTAACGAAGATCAGAACCGTCGCGATCGGCCCCGCCGCCACCACCACCGCCGCCAAACATTTCGTCAAAAATTCCGCCACCACCACCGCCGCCGCCACCGCGGCCACCTTGCTGGCCGAACACTTCTCGGAAGATATCGAACGGATCGTGGAAACCACCGCCGCCAGGTTGACCACGGCCGCCACCACCACCGCCGGGGCCTTGAAAGGCGGCATGGCCGTAGCGATCGTAAGCGGCGCGCTTTTCAGGGTCTTTCAATACTTCGTAGGCTTCGGAAACTTTTTTAAATGTTTCCTCCGCCTCCTTGTTACCCGGATTTTTATCTGGGTGAAATTGCACGGCCTTTTTGCGGTAGGCCTTTTTAAGTTCTTCTTCAGTCGCGCCTTTTTGCGCGCCGAGCAATTCGTAGTAATCTTCCTTCGCCATGGGGATCGTGGGTGCCAGTCGCGCGCGAAGCGCTAAAGGCGGGTATGTTAGATGACAGTTTCTTTGGCTGCGGCGGTGGGGCCGCTGGAAACGATAACGGAGGCCGGCCGGAGCAGACGACCGTTGAGCGAATAACCGATACGGATAACGTTAAGTACGTGTTCCGCTTTCACCTCGGGGCTCGGCGCATGCGAGAGCGCTTCATGTTGATGCGGATCGAAGGGCTGACCGGCGGGATGGATTTCCTTGAGGCCGTGATTACCTAGAGCGCTTTTAAATTGCGTGAGCACCATGTCGACGCCGCCAGTCAGGGTTTTGAGGTCGGCGTTGGGCTGCTTCGCGGCGGTGAGACCGAGAGCAAGGTTATCCATCACAGGCAGGAGATCTTCGAGCACGCGTGAAGCTGAAAAGAGCCGGAGCTCTTCTTTTTCTCGAAGGGTGCGTTTACGGAGATTTTCAAGGTCCGCGGCTGTGCGCATGAAGCGATCATAGTTATCGGCCGCTTCTTTTTTGGCGGCGGCTAACTGGGCCGCGAGATCGGCCGAGGGGCCGGACTCTGGGGCGGCGGAAGTCGCAGCGGCAGGCTCAGGGTTGGGTGTGGCAGCGGATTCGTCGGTCGATTTCATAACAAAAGATAATCAACTAACTACGGCTTCCGCGTTTCTTCAAGCTTGTCGCGCAAACCACGGAAAATATCGAGGGCCTTGCGCTCGGCGGTATTCAGCCAGTTCTCGCCTGTTTTTGACGGGGCTGGAGGCGGGCTGGTGATTTCCTGCGGAAAATAATCAGCCAACGCGATGGTTGCATTTTTTTCATCGAGCACACGCCGCACGCTAGGCAAAAAGAGATGTTTGAGGCTGGTGACATCGGTGTAGCTTTGGTCCAAGCCGAGTCGATACGAGCGAAGACGAGGTGGCAGGGTGGAGTGATCTACTAACCCCAGGGTATCTAAGCGCAGTCGCAAGCGCCGGATTAGCACCAAAGTAGATGCCGCCTGGGCATTAGGACCGGCCAGCGCGTCGCGGAAGGCAGCAATATTTGTATCGGCAGCCCGTCGCGAGACCAGCGTGAGTTGACGCACATCGAGGTCGAGCGAGTCGAACACGATGCGCTGATCCCAAAGCCCCCAGACACTAAGTTCGGCTTCCGCGCTGCGCAGTTGCAAAAAATCAGGCACCGGGAAAGCGGTTGGATTTAGTAAAATGAGTCCGCGCACCGTGACGCGGCCAGTGAATGGATTGGCCGAGACGCTCGCGACGTCGGCCTTAAAGCCCGTGCGCTCCTGTAGCACTCGGGTAAATAGCAGCGGCAACAACGTCATCCATGCGAGCGCCAGTGCAGCCCCAGCGATCACCAATAGCATGATCAAGCGCAGCAGACAGCCACCACGCGTGGGGGCACGAGCTAGCCCACGCAAAGCAACGTTGGGCAGGATCATCCCGCGAAGTTTTCCGTCACCAGCACAATCGAAGTGGTCTCGGCCGTGAAGGCGTACGCGGCTCCATAGGGCACGAGCGCGTTGGCGCCGGGCTCAAGGTGTTTTCCGCCGACACTTACCCGCCCGCTGACGACGCTAAGCAAGCGAGGTTGCTCACCGCCTGACAGGTGGAGGCGCTCGCCAGCGCCGAGCACAGTGCGCTTGATGCTGAATTCGGGGCAATCGGCGATCACGCCCGAGGTCGGAGCCGCGCGTACGGGCTTCGGCTCAAAATCTTGCCAATCGATAGAACGGAGGGATTGCGCGACGTGCATTTGGCGAGGTTTGCCGTCGAGTCCAAGGCGTCCCCAGTCATAGACGCGGTAAGTGGTGTCGGAATTTTGCTGGATCTCTAAAATGAGATTACCCGCATCGATCGCGTGAATTTGTCCACTATGAACTAAAATTGAATCACCTGCGACCACGGGAAAATGATGCACGCAACTTTCGACGGTTTGAGACGCGATCGCGGCTTCGAACTGCTCGCGGGTCACGCCATTTTTAAGCCCGACGATCAACTCGGCCCCGAGGCTGGAGGCAGCGATATACCAGTTTTCCGTCTTCGGCTCGCCCTTGAGTTCGCCCGCGACCGCGGCCGGCGGATGGACTTGGAGGCTCAAACGTTCACGGCAATCGAGCCATTTGACCAAAATCGGAAACGTTTTTTCCTTAGGCCACTTCGGGCCCATGACCACCGCGCCGTGCCGCAAGATCACTTCTCGCAAGGTGAGCCCAGCCCATTTGCCGTCGGCAACGATAGATTGCGCCTCGGGGCGATCGACAATCTCCCAGCTCTCGCCGATCGGTCGCTCTGGCGGCAACGCCCGACCGAGCGTAGTTTCGAGGACACGCCCGCCCCAGACGCGTTCTTGGTAAAGCGGACGAAAAAGTAGGACTTCGGGCATAGGGATAAAAACGTGATTTTTGTGAAAATGCCCCGAGGGGATTTACATTTGACCGTCCTGAAGCTTAGCGTGCAATCCGCAGACTCAGAGTCCGCTCACACAAATGCCCAAGCCCGAGACTTCAAACTCAAACGACGGACCCTCAGCCAAAGCCCCGCGCTACCAGCCAAATTGGCCGATCGCCCTGAGCTTCCTTTTGGTCGGAGTCTTTATCGCGGTCGCACTCGTGGCGTATGATCCGCTACAAAGCAGCCACATTAGCACCGCCCCGCGGCCCAAAAACCCAATGGGCTGGATCGGCGCAGAAAGTATTTATGTTCTATTGTTTAGCCTCGGTGCCAGCACGTGGCTTATTCCAGTGTTTTTGGGTTGGATAGTCTATCTAGCGATCAAGGCCGGCCGCCACCTCACAGGCACGCGCATCGTAACCATGGTCATCGCTATCGCAGCCTTTAGCGGCCTGTGGTCGATGGTCGATTTCTTCAAGTTCAGCAATTACTTCCCGAGCGGGCCTGGTGGCTACATCGGCAAAGGCCTTTACGAAGGCCTCTTGCACGAACCAGCCGGCCCCATCGGCTCTGCCCTCATGCTCGGCGTGATTTATACCGCCGCCATGTTGTATATTTTCACACGCGACATCGGTACCGAGATCGACCGCATTTACGCGGGCTTCACGGCTTGGCGCGAAGCCCGCGCCAAACAAAAGGCCGCCCTCGCCGCCGAACTCGCCAAAGAACGAGAGGCCCGCGCGAAACAAAAAGCTGCCGCTAGCGTTGCCGTCTCCACCGCTGCGCCCCTCACCGCCACCCTTCCTTCCACGCCCGTAGGCCCCAGCGGAGGCAAAAAGACCTTCGCCGCCAAATCCGCCGAAGACCCCCTCGCCAAACCCGCCGCCCGCGGTTCCGGCGTCGAGTCCCCCGAGCCCGTAGCCACACTTAAACCGGCGTCGGCGCCGGCCACCACCACCACCACCCCCGCCGCCTCTAAAGCTACCGCCAAACCCAGCCCGCCCGCCGCAGGCACCGCGACCAATGTAAAAGATCTCACCGTCGCTACCACCGGCAAATTTGAGCTCAACATTGTCAAACCCGAGGAGCCCAAGAAAGCGGCCAAAATCACGCTCCCTCAAAGCGACGACAAAACCTACGAATTCCCCCCGCTTTCCCTACTCAAAGAGCAGGCCAAACCCGCCTCCAGCAACAGCGAGGAAGAACACCGCGCCAACGCCGAAAATCTCCTCCGTATTCTTAGCGAATTCGGCGTCGATGTCACCTTGGGCGAGATTCACGTCGGCCCGGTCATTACGCGCTACGAGGTCGTCCCCGCTGCCGGCGTCCGCGTCGAGAAAATTGCGGGCCTCGATAAAAATATCGCGCTCGGCATGCGCGCCCAATCCGTACGCATCCTCGCTCCCATTCCTGGCAAAGCCGCCGTGGGCGTCGAAGTCCCCAATCAACACCCCACGCCCGTCGGCATGCGCGAACTACTGGAGAGTGAAGATTGGGCCGGTGCTAAAGCCGAGATCCCCATCGCCCTAGGCAAAGACGTTTCCGGCGCCCCGCTCATCTCCGACCTGGCCAAAATGCCTCACTTGCTCATCGCCGGCGCTACCGGCTCGGGCAAATCGGTTTGTATCAATTCCATCGTCGCCTCGATCCTCTATTCGAAGAGCCCTAAAGACCTCCGACTCATCATGGTCGACCCCAAGGTCGTGGAACTTAAAATCTTCAATAGCCTCCCGCACATGCTCATCCCTGTGGTGACGGAGCCGAAAAAAGTCCCCGCCGCCCTTAAATGGCTTCTTGGGGAAATGGAGCAACGCTACCAACTCTTCGCCAAGGTCAACGTCCGTAACATTGTAGGCTTCAACACCCGCAAAAAAGCCGGCAAACCCGATCTCCCGCCCCCACCTGACCCGCAGGCCACGCTCACCGGTGTTGACCCACTACTCGACGACGGCCTCGAGGTGCCTGAACGCCTCCCCTACATCGTCGCCATCATCGACGAGCTCGCCGATCTCATGATGGTTGCCCCAGCCGAGATCGAGACGAGCATCGCCCGCCTCGCCCAACTCGCCCGCGCCGCCGGCATCCATCTGATTATCGCTACCCAGCGCCCCTCCGTTAACGTCATCACTGGCGTCATCAAGGCCAACCTTCCCTCCCGTATTGCCTTCCAAGTCGCCTCCCAAGTCGACTCCCGCACCATTCTCGATACCAAAGGCGCGGACACCCTCATCGGTCGCGGCGACATGCTCTTCTCTCCTCCTGGTAGCTCTCGGCTTGTTCGCTCCCAAGGCGCCTTCGTCTCCGATGAGGAGGTCATGGCCATGGTCGAATTCCTCAAGAAAAACGGCCCGCCGCAATACGCCCAATCCGTCCAAGCCCAAATCGATCGCGCCGCCCGCGAAGACGCTGAAGAAAACGGCGAGGGCGAAGGAGACAGCGACCTCGGCGACGACGAAGAACTCTACAACCAGGCCCTCGACGTACTCAAATCCACCAAACGGGCCAGCACCTCCATGATCCAACGCCGGCTGCGCATCGGCTATAACCGCGCCGCCCGCATTATGGATCTCATGGAAGAAAAAGGTATCGTCGGCCCTGAAAATGGCTCCAGCCCTCGCGAAATCCTCGCCGACCTCGACTCCCTCTGATTTCCGACCCCAACCACCTCCTCTCTTCACCACGATTTCATCTTTCGTGGTGACTTTCACCGCCCCCAATCCTAACTACCCCCATCATGCAGACCATCGGTGAACGCCTCGAAGACGCCCGCAAACAGAAAGGCATCTCCATTCGCGAGTCCGCCGAAGCGACTAAAATCCGCGGCGAATACCTCCAAAAATTTGAGAGCAATAATTTCGATATTAGCCTGAGCGAAATTTACGTCCGCGGCTTTCTGCGCACCTACGCCCAGTTTCTCAAAATCCCCGCCGACCGCATCCTCAATGACTACGCCGCCTTAGGGCGCGGCGAGCCCCGCCCTCGCCAACCCAGCCGCGAAGTTTACGGCCGCATGGATGTCTCCGTCGCATCCGCCGGCGAACGCGCCGATCGCACCGCTCCGCCGGCCGATAACCCCGCCGAGCATTCCCGCGCCCAAGCCAAACCTTCGCGCACCCACACGAACCTGCCCGCCGCCCCGCTCGTCGATCCCGCCCTAGTGCTCAAGATCGGCAAAATTTCTATCGGTATCATCCTGCTTTTTCTCGTTCTTTGGGGCGCTAAAGCCATTTTCTCCGGCCTCACCAGCGGACCGGCTGAACCGGTCAAGACTACTGCTGCACCCGCGCCTGCCCTCGCCCAACCCGCAGCTGATCCCGTCGTAACTCTCATTGCGCTCGAAAATGTACGCGTAAAAGTCGTCCTAGCCGCTGACGGTCGTGTGCTCCTGCCCGACACCACTCTCGCCCGCGGTCAGACGCAAATCGTGCCGAAACCCGCTGCCATTTTCATCACCGCTTCCGCGTTGGAAAATCTGGCGATCGAAGAAAACGGCCGCCGCACCCAACTCCGCGATCAAGGCTTCAAAGGCTACGATCGCGTGAAGCTCGGTAAGTAATCCGCCGCTCTGCGCCTCAGCGCAAAGTGACCGGTGCACCTAGAATTTCGCGCAGCACCATCGCGCGACGTAAGCTACGCGGATCACGTAGATCATGGCGAAGCTCGTTACCCGCCAGCGCGCTTTGTACCACCGCCGCATCGCTCACCGCGACCGCTGCAGCCTTCCGCGCCATCAAAGCGCGCTGCTCGGCCAACTCCCTCATTTTAGTCGCTAATTGTTCCTGCCGCTCGAGCGAAGCCGCATAAGTTTCAGGTGCAATCGCCGTAGCCACTGGCACAGCCTTAGGTTCCACTGGCCGCACGGTTTCCGTGCGGCGCACCAGCGGTCGAACTGGTCCGCCAAACGTATCCGTCGGCGCAAGGGGTCGCGCCAACGGCGGCAACGGAAACTTTTTTTCCTCCACCATCGGTGACTCCGCACGCACCGGCTCTGGCAACGGCGCTCCACCACGTCGCTCAGCGATCTTACGCCGGATTTCTTCCCGCACTTTTTCCGCACGAAACGGATCATCCGCATCGGCCTCGGCCAGCGAAGCTGGCGGCGGATTTTTTTCAGCATCGCGCGCGGCCTCAGCCTCGCGGCGTTGGTTTAACCAATACGCCAACGCGCCCACGACGGCGAGAATGAGCTGAAGATGTTCGGAGATCCAATTCATCGAGGGTAAATAGGTGGCGCGAGTTCACTCCGCGCTACGGAAAGCAGAATTACTTTTTACCGTCAGGCTGAGCGATGCTTTGGCGCATCGCGGAATCGGCCTGCACGTTCTCCATTTTATAATAGTCCATCACGCCGAGACGGCCTTGACGGAAAGCCTCGGCCATCGCGAGTGGCACCTGGGCCTGCGCTTCAACGACTTTCGCCTGCATCTCTTGCACGCGCGCCTTCATTTCCTGTTCAACAGCGACAGCCGCCGCGCGCCGAATTTCCGCCTGCGCCTGCGCGATGCTTTTGTTCGCTTCCGCCTGCGCTTCCTGGAGTTTAGCGCCCACGTTTTCTCCGACGTCCACGTCGGCGATATCGATTGAAAGAATTTCAAACGCCGTACCGACATCAAGGCCGCGCGCGAGCACGGTTTTTGAAATACTGTCCGGTGACTCAAGCACGTGTTTGTAGCTATCCGAAGTACCAATTGTGGAAACGATGCCTTCGCCGACACGGGCGATGATCGTCTCCTCCTTCGCACCGCCGACAAAACGATCGAGGTGCGTACGCACAGTGACACGCGCCTTTACCTTCACCTGAATGCCGTCTTTTGCCACACCGTCGATCGTCGTGCGACCACTCTCGGGATTCGGGCAATCAATCACCTTGGGATCGACCGATGTGCGCACCGCTTCGAGTACGGATTTACCCGAGCCCTTGGTCGCAAGATCGATGGCGCATGCACGATCCCAACCAAGCTCAATGCCTGCTTTTTGCGCGGCAATGATCGCCTGAACCGTCGGCACAACATTACCACCCGCAAGAAAGTGCGCGGAGATTTTATCCGTCGAAACTTCAATGCCGGCTTTAACGGCGGTGATGCGCGCGTCGACCACCAGATCGACAGGAACGCCGCCGAGCCGCATCCCAAGCAAATTAGCGAAACCCACGGGCGCACCGTTAAGCTTGGCCTTGAGCCACGTGTTGAAAAAAGAAAAGACGACGAAAACTACGATCAGGAGCGGAACGCCAATCAGCGCAGCAAGGAATAGAGGAGGCATGGAGTTATTTTAGGTTTTGGTTACGATGAGACGGAAATTATCCAGACCAGCGACGCGCATCATTGCGCCCTTCGCCACATGCCCCGCGGGGCAAAATGCTTCATAGCGTCGGCCTTCGACGCACACATAACCCGTCGGCACAAGCGGCGTTTCCGCCTCGGCAATTTTGCCTACAATATCCGCCGGAGCCAACGGGGGCTGACTGGTTGCATCCACCGTCGATTCCACAACCATGCCGCGCCCAAGCCGAGATTTCGGCAACCACACCAGTTCGAGGTAAAGCGTGATTCCTAAAAACCCCAGCGCGACCACTGTCGCCAAAGCACCACCAAGTGCACCCCACTGGAAAAATGCCACACCGCAACCGGCCGCCATCGCCAATCCGCCGATGATACCCAAAACAGCGCCGGGCACGAACACCTCGCCCGCGAGCAACATCACGCCAACGGCAAAAAGTAAAACCACCGTGTTCATACGTCAGTTTTTTCTACCACGAGTCCGAAATCCGAACGACCGCGCACTACCACTGCCACGCCGGCATCAATAGCGCCGACTGCGACCGAGGCCTCGTAGCGCCGACCCGCGATTTCCACCTGCCCTCCCGGCCGCAACGCCGTCGCCGCAACGCCGCGCAGCCCAATCAATGCCGCCACGCCGCCCGCTACTTCCGGTGCACCACCAGCGACTTGTGCCGATCCGCTCACGACGGAACCAACCACGAGCCGATCCCACACCCAGCCACTCGGTAAAAATTTTGCCAATGCTAACCCGAGCCCGACCGCAAGCAGTAGCCCGAGCCCGAGATTTTGTAACGGCCCAGTAAATACATCACCCGACCACGCCATACTAAACGACATGCCCGGCCACAGATCCGCCATAGCCCACACTAACGAACCGAGCATCAAAAGTAAGCCGGCGACCGCAACGATCGCCACGCCCGGAAAGAAAAATAATTCCGCTGCGACCATTAGAAGCCCAAGGCTAAACCCCAGCACCGGCTCATGCCCGGAAAATCCCGCAACATAACTTCCAATAAAAACAACGCCAAGACATACGATCCCTGCGACGCCGAAAATTCCAAAACCCGGCGTCTTAAATTCAATAAACAGCGCCAACAATCCGAGCCCCAGCAACATCGGCGATAAACGGTTCAACACCACCGCCAACCGCTCCGACCAGGTAATCTCAAGTCGTTTTACCGTAAATCCACCTGCGCTAAATTTTTTCTCAAGCAACGCATCGATGCTTTTCGCTGTGCCCGCCGCAAGCAGAGCCTGCGCCGGTTCACCATACGTTTTGCCTGCCTCACTCGACGTGAGCGACAGCAACTCGCCTTTGGCTTTAAGTACCGCGTCGCCAATTTTTAATTCATAATCGGCATCGACCATCGCCGAAATCACCTGCCCGCGGTAGCCCTTGCCCTCAGAGATCGAGCGTAACCGCGCTTTTAAATAGCTCGTGATTTTTAACTTCATCGTCGCATCCACGTCTTGGCCCGTAGACGAAACCGGCGCCGCTGCCCCTATGATCCCGTCGGGCGCAAACCAGATCTCGCCCGTCATCGCCGAGATAAACGCTCCCGCCGACATCGCCTCGTTGTTCACAAACGTGACCGTCTCGCCGGGAAATTTAGCCAGCGCCTCCATCATATCGAAGGTCACATCGAGCGCACCGCCAGGCGTCTTCATGTCGAGCACGACCACATCCGCCTGATTCTCGATGGCTTCCTTAAGTCCGCGGCGCAAAATATACAACACAGGCGAAGCGATCTCGTCACGCACCGGAATCACTACGACGCGTTTCGGAACCGCCTGCGCGGCAGCGGGCGAGTCCTGCGACGCCGGAGTGTCCAGACGCGGGGTCTCGGTCTGCGCCCACAACGGCCAGACCCACAGCGCCCCTAAAAAAATAAACCAACGTAAGAGCATGACTTCACACTTATTGATATGCCCTCGGCCCTCACACGCAAGCATCGCGCCTTGGAGAGTAGGCCCCTTGTTTCCAAAGTTTACTTAATATTGCTCTAGCGAGAATCCGAGGCGGGCTTTCGAAAATCCTTTTCACCTCGTCCCGCCCTGCACTTCCTGCGCTGCATGGAAAAGCTATCCCACCTCGGCCACACGCTCACGCGCTGGCGCGTCGGTTCATCCACGTTTCTAGCTTATCCCGAAAAAGGCGCCCGCCTCATGAATTGGCACCTCACACTAGGCGATGGCTCGGTGCGCGACATCGTCTACTGGCCCGAGCTCAACTCCTTCGAGGATTTTTTCAAAACACGCGGAGGCAACCCGATCCTGTTTCCCTTCAACGCGCGCACCTTTGACCGAGGCGACATCCATTTTTGGCGTGCGGCCGATGGGGTGCGACGCCCCATGCCGATGCACGGCTTTGCCCGCCACTCCGATTTCAAAGTCACACGCCTAGACCCCGCTGGTTTCACCGCGCAACTCACCCCCACCGCCGAGTCACGCTCGATTTATCCTTACGAGTTCGAATTCAACGTTAGTTACCGCTTTGCCCCACTCGGCCTCACTTGCGAATTCGCCCTCACTAACCACGGTCACGAGCCCATCCCTTGGAGCGCCGGACATCATTTTTATTTCACGCTGCCATGGGCCGAAGGCACAACGCGCGCCGATTACCATATCCGCATGCCAACGGCGCGCCGGTACAAACACGATTTCACCACCGGCCAACTCACCCCTGGGCCCAGGCTCAATCTAGAAGAAACGCTCTCAAATCCCGCTTTGGTCGACACACTGCACACGAATCTGAGCGGTAACGAAGTCTGGTTCGGCGAACCCGGTCGCCCCGGGGCCATCAGCGTTCGTCTCGGCGAGACCCCGGTCCCGCCGGCCGATGCCACGTTTGTGACTTGGACACTGGACGACCAAGCCCCGTATTACTGCGTCGAACCTTGGATGGGCCCACCCAATGCCCCCGAAAACAAAATCGGTCTGCACTTCGTCGCACCCGGAAAAACCGAGAAATTTAACGTCACCGTCGCTGTAAAATAAGTGCAGAGAGAGCGCATTCACCTGACTTCACGCTTGCGCGCCGCCCCACACTTTGCGGCATTGACCCTCTGCATATGGTCTCCACCGAAAACTTAAACCAAATCGAAACCATCAAGAAGCGCGCCGGGCATCTATGGAGGTTTCTTTGACTGCGATCAAAAGCAGCGTGAAATCGAGGCCATGGACGCGGAAAT
>CANGCX010000028.1 GCA_947452315.1 Opitutia bacterium
CGGAGTGCCTCCGGGCGCTCCGTCTTTTTCTTTTCTTTGCGGCTCACGAGCCGCCGAGCGTCAGCGAGTGAAAAATGACTCAGCCTGCGCTCCTGCTTCTGGCGCAGCCTGCCAGCATTTTCACTCCTATGCCATTCAAGTCTCTCAATCTCTCTGAGCAGGTCCTCCGCGGCGTCCAAGCTGCTGGTTACACGGAGCCGACTCCGATTCAGCTTCGTGCCATTCCCGTTGTTCTCGGCGGCGGCGATCTGATTGCCTCGGCCCAGACCGGTACCGGTAAAACGGCGGCCTTTGCCTTGCCCGTCCTATCTCGACTCGGCACTCACGGCCGCACTCGCGTGCTCGTCCTTGAGCCCACGCGCGAACTCGCCGCTCAGGTCGAAACCTCGTTCCGTAATTTCGCCCGTTTTACGGATATTCGTACGGTCGCCGTCTTTGGCGGCGTCGGCTACGGCGTGCAACGCTCTGAGCTCAAGCGCGGCGTCGACATCATCGTCGCCACGCCCGGTCGGCTCGTCGACTACCTGAAAACCGGTGAGATCAGCCTGCGCGACATCAACATCCTTATTCTCGACGAAGTCGACCGCATGCTCGACATGGGTTTTTTACCTACAGTCAAAGACATCATCGCCCGCTGCCCGCGTGAGCGCCAGACGCTCTTCTTCTCTGCTACCGTTCCGCCTGAGATTGCGGCCGTGGCCTCGTTTGCCCTACGCAATCCTGCCAAAGTTGAGATCGGCGTCGCTCGCTCGGTTAACGAATCGGTTAACCACGCGCTCTATCCGGTCGCTTACGACCAAAAGTTTGAACTGCTCGAAGCGCTCCTTGCTAAGACCGAGTTCGACAGTGTGATCGTGTTTTCCCGCACCAAGCATGGCGCCGATAAAATCGCGCGCCGTCTGAAAGCCGCGAATCACGCCGTTGCCGTCCTTCACGCCAACCGCTCCCAGAACCAACGCATTGAAGCCTTAGAAGGCTTTAAGTCCGGCAAGTACGAAGTCATGGTCGCCACGGACATCGCTGCTCGAGGCATCGATGTCGCCGGCGTTTCGCACGTCATTAACTACGACGTTCCCGAGAAGCCGGAAGACTACGTGCATCGCATCGGCCGCACGGGTCGCGCTCAAGCCGTTGGCGACGCCATCACGCTTGTTTCGCCGGAAAACGCCGCCGACATCCGTGACATCCAGCGCTTTATCGGCGCTAAGATTCCTGAACTTCGGCTCGAAGGCTTTAACTACGCTCCTATCATAGCCCGTCCCGATCAGCCCACCCAGCAACGCCGCGGCCAACGTGGCGGTGGTCAGCGTGGTGGCGGCTACGGTAGCGGTGGACCTCGTCACCAATCCGGCGGCGGCGGTGGCGGTCCACGTCAATACCAAGGCGGCGGTGGACGCGGTGAAGCTCAACAACGCCCCGCCGAAGGCAGCTGGAATCGTTTCGGCGCTAGCGGTGGCGGCGGTGGCACCGGCGGCGGTCGTCGCGGTCGCTAAACCCAGCCATTTGCGCAGACAAAATTACGGCGGGCTTAATGGCCCGCTTTTTTGTGCCGTTTTCTGACGCCTGAAAATTTCCGTGGCAACGGCCCGCCTAACCTTACAACTTTTGGCTATGAGCAGCTGTCTATTTTTTCGTCGTTCCCTTTTTCTCCTCATGGGGTGTCTATGCGTCACGCCGTGGTTGCACGCGCAACGCGAGAAATTTCCGCCGGAGATTCTCGAGGTCGTGGAAAAATCTTGGCCTGAGGCACAGAAAACCAACACGGGCCTGCGCTACATTATCGAACGTGCCGGATCGGGTGCGCGGCCCAATAACGGGGAAACCGTCGCAGTCTTATATACGGGTCGGCTGCTCAGTGGAGAGGTTTTTGATCAAACCACTGACAAAGATAAACCTTTCACCTTCCGGGTCGGTCGAGAGCAGGTTATCAAAGGGTGGGACCAGATTTTACCCCTCATGCAACTGGGCGAAAAACGACTTGTGATCATTCCGCCCGAGCTCGCGTATGGCACTCGCGGCCAAGCGCCGAAGATTCCGCGCAACGCCGCGCTCGTGTTCACCATCGAACTTTTGGACATCAAGCCTTAAGGTTTCGCTGTAGGCGCTGCACTCCGCTCCTTTGTGAGCTAGGTCGCGTTACAATTTTACGGCGAATTGAGCGTGGGCTTGGATTTCAACGCGCGATCGTTAAGTTCGCTCGATGAAATCTTCGAATCGCGTGCGGCGTTGGCAGCTCGGTTTTCTAGTGATTTTGGGCCTTTTGGTGGATCCTGCGATCCACGCCGCGACCACGCTCCCAGGTCTGCAACGCGATGGTTCCGTGCTCCTGCCCAACCAGTGGTCGCTGCGCCCCGTCGGCAGACAAATTGTAGTCGGTGATTTTCCGATCCAAGTTGCGATTCATCCCGAGGGTATTTTCGCTGCGGTGTTGCACAGCGGTTGGGGCCAACACGAGGTGCGTATTATTGATGTTAAATCCGGCCAACCCGTTTCGCAGGTCGCACTCCAAGAATCTTTTTACGGCCTTGCTTGGTCGCCCGACGGTAAAAAACTTTACGCCAGCGGTGCTGGGGCGGAAGTGATCCACGCCTTTGAATTTCATGCCGGTTATCTTAGTGCCCATCGCGAATTCCCGCTCCGTCCCGTCGGGCAACAAGGTGTCCCGAGCGGCCTCGCATCTTCAGCCGATGGACGCTCATTGTATATAGCGGAAAGCTGGGGTCAGCGCGTTGAAAAAATTTCCACCACAGATGGGGCGTTTCTCTGGCAACGCACGTTTGGCGTCGCCGAAGGCTCCGCGACCACGGACCACGAGGGCGCCCGCGTCAAAGCCGCCTCGGATGCGGCTGCGTCGTTTCCCTACACATGTTTGCCGGACGAAAAAAATGGCCGCGTCTACGTGAGTCTCTGGGCGCAATCCACCGTGCTCGTGCTCGACGCGCAGACCGGCGCCGATCTCGCGCGGTGGCCGGTCGGTTCGCATCCATGTGAAATGGTGCTTGGTCGCGACGGCCGACTCTACGTCGCTGAATCAAATTTAAATTCGGTTAGTGTAATCGATACCGTCAGCGGCCGCATCACGGAAACCCTCACCGCCTCGCTTTATCCCAATTCCCCTCCCGGTTCGATGCCCAATAGCCTCGCGCTTTCGCCCGACGGCGAATTGCTCTTCGTGGCCAACGCCAACAATAACAACGTCGCGGTGTTCGACGTCGAATCCGTCGGCAAGGCGCGCTCTCTCGGCTTCATCCCGGTCGGCTGGTTTCCGACGAGCGTGCGCTTAACGCGCGATGGCAAATCCCTCGTGGTCGCTAATGGCAAGGGCTTCAGCTCTGCCGCCAATCCGCGCGGCCCGTTCCCCGGAACGAGCGCGCCGCGCAATCTCCAGGAATACATCGGCGGGCTTTTCGCCGGATCGATATCACTCATCGATTTACCGGCAGAAAAAAATCGCGCCCAACAATTTGGCCAATGGAGCAAGACGGCATTTTTATGTAGCCCGCTTGATGCCACGGCGAGTGTGCGCGGTCTGCAAGAGCGCCCGCTGGGCAATCCCATTCCCGCTAAAGTTGGAGAGTCTTCGCCGATCAAAAACGTGATCTACATCGTGCGCGAAAATCGCACTTACGATCAGGTCTTTGGCGATATCCCTGAGGGTAACGGCGACTCGCGCCTGTGTCTTTTCCCCGCCAACGTCACGCCCAACGCACATGCGCTAGCGCGCGAATTTGTGCTGCTCGATAATTTTTACGCCGACGGCGAAGTGAGCGCCGACGGCCATGAATGGACGATGGGCGCGCAAGCCACAGACTTTGTCGAAAAAATGTGGCCCTTTAGCTACGGCCACAACGCCAACAAAAAATACAATTATCCAGCCGAGGGTCATTACCCTGTAGCCTTCCCGGCCAACGGTTACCTTTGGAATCGCGCGGCCGAGGCGGGCGTGACTTACCGTAGCTACGGCGAATTTTGCAACACGCCTCGTCGTGGCCCGATTTTGTCAGAAGCTTCGCTGCCGATTCTCGTTGGTCACATCGATCCATATTATAACGCCTGGGATCTTAATTATTCGGATATAAAACGCGCTGAGCGTTTCGCTGCTGAGGTGCGCCGCTATGAAACCGAAGGCGGGATGCCGCGCCTGCAAGTGCTTCGACTTGGTAGCGACCACACTTCTGGTACTCGCCCCGGGGTGCGAACGCCAACGGCGATGGTCGCAGACAACGATCGTGCCCTCGGTCTTATCGTCGAGGCGATATCGCATTCGAAATTTTGGTCCGAAACGGCGATCTTTGTGCTCGAAGATGATGCTCAAAATGGGCCCGATCATGTGGACGCGCACCGCATGCCTGCTCTCGCCATCAGCCCATGGACAAAGCGACGCAGCGTGGATTCCACGCTCTACTCGACTACGAGCATGTTGCGCACGATGGAGCTGATTCTCGGCCTAAAACCGATGTCGCAATTCGACGCCGCGGCACTGCCGATGTGGGCTTCGTTTGGTGACAAACTCGACCTTACGCCATTTAAGGCGCGACCTGCTGAGGTCGATCTCGAGGCGGTGAACGGTAAGCTCGCTTGGGGAGCGCGCGCCTCGCTGCAGATGGATTTTAGCGCCCCCGACAAAGCCGATGACATTAAGCTCAACGAAATTGTCTGGCGCAGTGTACGCGGGGAGCATTCGCCGATGCCTGCGCCACGGCGGGCTGCCTTTTATAAGGCTCATGCGAAGGATGATGACGACGACAAGTAATCGGTAAGACTTAAATAGGATGCGGCTGATTTGGGACGCAAAAAAAGGCGGGCTTTAAGCCCGCCTTTTCTTGCGTCTGGATCGATAATTTTACTTCAGCATTTGCGTGAGCAACGGCTTCATGGCGTCAGCCCACAGTTGGTAACCGGCGGCGTTGGGGTGAAGCTGGTCGGGCATGATAGCGAAGGGAATCTTGCCGTCTTGGCCGTAGAATGAGGCCGCGATATCGAGGAAGCGCACTGTTTTTCCGTCATCGAGTTGGGCTAGTTCCGCGTTGACGGCGTTGATGACGGCGGTGCGTTGGGTGGCGTCGGCGAGGGCGGCGGGCGTGATTACACCGTCTTTATCTTTGCGTGCGCCGCGGGGAAAAATGGCGAGCAGGAGGACTTTGGTGCCGGGGATTTTCGTGCGGATGAGCTGCACGATTTTTTTATTAGCAGCGGCGATCTCGCTGGCGGAGTTGTCGGCGGAGTTGTTGGTGCCGAGCATCAGGACGGTGACTTTGGGGGAAAGCCCCTCTAGTTCGCCGTTTTCGATGCGCCAGATCACGTGCTGCGTTCGGTCGCCACCGATACCGAAGTTGGCGGGCTGGTATTGACCGTAGTAGCTTTCCCAGATGTGCGGGGCGCGGGTCCAACCGGCGGTGATCGAATCACCGAGGAAGAGCAGGCCGACGGGGCTGGCTTTACCTCGAGCGAGAAAGGATTCGTGGGCTTTGCGAAAAGCCCCGTTGGTATCTTTTTTTTCGATGGCGGCGGAAGCGTCAGCTTTGACGGCGACCGCAGCTGGGGTTTGCGCGTAAGCGAAAGGCAAGAGCGCGACGAAGAGCAGGGTAAGACAGATGGAGCGGGGTTGTTTCATGGGGAAATTAGTAGGTTGGATTTATCGGCTGGGTAAGGTCGAGCCTGCGTTAGTGCGAGCGACATGAATGTTGTCGGCGGTGTAAAGTGCGAGTCCGAGCCAGATGCAACCGAAGGCGAGCGCTTGGTCGTGCGTGAACGTCTCGTGAAAGACGAGGACGCCAAGCGAGAATTGTACGGTGGGTGCGATGTATTGCAGCAGGCCTAGGGTGGTGAGTCGGATGCGCCGCGCGCCGTAAGCAAAGAGCAACAAGGGAATCGCGGTCACCACGCCCGTGCTAAGAACAAGCGCCTGTGTCGTGGCACTCGCGTGGCCGAGTGCGCCCGCACCTACGAAATTTTTCCATACAAGAAACGCTGCAGCAAATGGCGCGAGCAAGGTTGTCTCTACCGCGAGGCCGGTGAGCGGACCGAGTGCGGAGCGTTTACGCAGCAAGCCGTAGCAACCAAATGTGACTGCGATAGCGAGGGCGATCCAGGGCAGATGCCCTACTTGATAAATTTGAATTGCGACGCCGAGAGCGGCGCAACCGATAGCAATAGCTTGGGCAGGTCGCAGCTTTTCATGTAGCACCCAACGTCCGAGGGCGACGTTAAGTAACGGCACGAGAAAATAGCCAAGACTGCACTCGATGACGTGTCCATGATTCACGCCCCAGACGTAGACCAACCAGTTGCTCGTCAGCAGAGCACTGCTGAGCAGGTTCAACGCGAAGCCAGGGCCCGTACTTAGAGCCGTGCGCATCTCCTTTGCGCCGCCGTAGCACACTAAAAGGGCGGCGACGAAGACCAGAGACCATACCAGTCGGTGAGCAATTAATTCTAAGGCGTCCACCTCCGCCATCTGATGCCAATAAAGCGGCACCAAACCCCAGGTGAGATAACACAAGGCCGCCGCGCCGGCTCCGCGCGTAGTCTGGGATAAAGATTTAGCGGAAATCACGCGTGCGTTGCGAGACCCTTGCGTGGCCCAAAATCTCACATGGAATTGTCACGGTCGGCTTTTAACGCGCGGGCGTAGACGAGAAATTGTATTTCGTTTTAAATTCCTCGAAAGCCTGTGTGCGCGCTAAATCAGCGGCTAACCCGCGAGCGATGAGTTCGCTGGCGCGTTTTTCTACCCAGCGCTGACGGAAGCTCTCTTCAAGCTCGGCGGCGATTGCGGTGGTTTCCTTAGGCTTCGCGTTTTTACGTGAGCTCAGACAGCCGGCGGTGAGGCAAAGTCCCGTAAGGGCGAAAGCGAGGAAGGTCAGACGCGTGTTCATGTAATGATTAGGTTGGTTCTTCGGCTTTGTGACCGCGAGTGAAACTTTTTGTTTTCACACAATAACGTTTCTGCGCCCTAGGCAGACGAGGCGTGGGTTATAGGCTAATATTGAATTATGCTCTGGCCGCCACGCTTTACACCTTGGGTGCCGTGATCGCGCTACGGATGGCGTTGAGTAACTCTGGGTCTGTCACGATCCCGCGCACCCCGTTTACGACGAACTGTATGCCGATACACAAGATGAGAAAGCCCATTACTTTGGAGAGCGCGTTCATGCCGTTGGTGCCGATCACTGTCACGACGCGCTCCGACAAACTCAGCGTTACGTAGGTGATAATCGCAACCGTTATGATGCCTAAGATGATCGCCACGTAGTCGAGCCAATGGGTCGCCAGCGAGGTGAAACCCACGGTCACCGCAATCGCTCCTGGCCCGCTCAACATAGGCATAGCGAGTGGAGAAAACGAGACGTCGCGTTTAGCCCGTGCGGCTCGGCGCGCTGGGTCATCCTCGGAATGTTCGGCGGGCATAGCCATCAACATCTTAGACCCGATGCCTGCCACCAACAGACCTCCGGCGATGCGCAAACCTGGAATCGAAATTCCAAAAAACCCCATGATGAATGTGCCCCCTACGAGAAATCCTACGAGAATGACCACCATGTAAATACATGCGTGGCGTAGCTGCTCTTGGCGTCGTTCATGTGAATCACCTTCAGTTATCGCTAGAAAAGAAGGCGCCGAAGCCAACGGATTGATGAGCGGAAGCAACGCGATGATGGTACCTAGGATAAGCTCCCAAAAATGATTCACGTTTTGCATGGGTCGAAGTTACAGCCTGGATCCGTCGCTGGCAACGGCGCGACTCGGTCGCCTGCCCGCCTGTACTTAAATTTACCACGTATCGACCGGACCCTTGGGCACAGGAATCGATTCGCGGGCGAAAACTTCGACCTCCCCTGGCTCGCGCATAAACGATGCGACCATCGGCGCCGGTGAGTATTTAGGCAGCGATTCCCCGTGCTCGTCGCAAAATGGGGCGCGCCAGGCCAGGTACTCGGCCAACGTTGCGTCGAAATCGGCCCGAGATGTGATTGAGACGATGCGCTGCTTGAACATCTTTGAAGGCCCGAATCGTTTTGCGTACCACGGTGCCACTTTGCGGAAAAGTCGCGCACCGTGTTCTTCACCGTAAAATTCCACGTAACGCTCAAAGTGTCGCCGCAAAACTCGGATTCGTTCTGCAAACGTAGCCTCTGGTAAAAGTTCGCCGGTGCGCAATAGGTGCTCCGTGCGGCGAAAAATCCAAGGATCGTAAAACGCCCCGCGCCCGATGCTCACACCCGCGCAGCCTGTCTCTGCGAACATATGCAACGCAGCTTCAGGGGTGGTGACATCACCGTTGCCGATGACGGGGATTGTTTTTACCGCCTGCACGACGCTGCGAATCCCGGCGAGATTGACCGTGCCGGAAAAACCCTGCGCGCGCGTGCGACCGTGCACAAAAATCGCCGCTACACCCACATCCTCAAGTACGCGCGCGAGGTCGGGTGCGGTGAGATTCTCGTCATCCCAGCCAAGTCGCATCTTGGCGGTCACGGGAATTTTTACCGCTGCGATCATACCGCGCACGAGAGCGGCGGTCTTATCAAGCTCGGTCATCATCGCGGAACCGCCGCCGATGTTGACCACTTTTTTCACCGGGCAACCCATGTTAATGTCCACGGATTGCACGCCGAGTTCCTGGCAGATGATGGCTGCGTCGCGCATCTCCTCGGGTACGCTACCAAAAAGCTGGATCGCGAGCGGACGATCCTCGGCGCACGAGGCGACGAGTTTCAGTGCGAGGGGATTGCGTTCAATGAGTGAGCGCGCGTTGACCAGGTCGGTTGTGGCCCAACCTAGTCCGCCGAGTTCACGCACGGTGAGCCGCATGGGCAGATTAGTATAACCCGCAAGCGGCGAGAGAAATAAATTAGAGGAGAGCTCGTGGGGCCCGATGCGCATCACGCTGTCTTAATTGGTGATTCTTTTCATACCCGCAACCCCCAAGCCCGCGTTACCAATTAGGCGGCACGTTGGTTTTGAGTTAACCTAAATATATTAGAGGCAACCGTCGGTGTTGCCGGCCGGTGAACTGCAGGGGATTGGGATCGGATTGTTCTTAGCGGGCTGCGAGGGCGATTTTCATCCGATGGAGTGCTTCAGCTAGAGTTGCGCGTGGGCAGCCAAAATTGAGTCGGACATAGTGGCCTTTGGGCGCACCAAAATAGGTGCCCTCGCTGAGACCCACACCGTGGGTTTCAAAATGCGCGACGGGATCTTCGAGGTGTAGTGCCTCGAGGTTTAGCCACGCGAGATAAGTGGCTTCGATGGGTGCCTCGACGCGGATGCCGGGGAGTTCGCGGGCGAGGTAATCGAGGAGAAAATCGCGGTTCCCGCGGAGGTAGGTGAGCAGTGACTGACGCCAGGCTTCGCTGTCACGGTAAGCGGCTTCGCAGGCGGTGAAACCGAGGGCGGTAACTTCGGCAACGACGCCGGCGGTGGCTCGAGTGAATTGGGCGCGGAGAGCTGGGTCACTGATAATTGCGAAGGAGGTGCCGAGGCCGGGAACGTTGTAGGTTTTGCTCGGCGCCATCAGGGTCACGGTGTGCGCGGAAATTTCGGGCGAAAGCGAGGCGGCGGGCAGGTGGTGTAGCGTGGGGTCGAGGATGAGGTCGCAGTGGATCTCATCGGAGCAAAGGACAAGGTGGTGTTGTGCGCAAAATTCCCCAAGGCGGATGAGTTCTTCGCGGCGCCAAACGCGGGCGAGAGGGTTATGGGGGTTACAGAGATAAAAGAGTTTCGTACGTGGGGTGACGGCGCGGGCGAGAGCGGTCCAGTCAATTTCCCAGTGGCCGTCGCGGAGCACAAAGGCGGCTTGAGTAGAAAGGCGCGCGGAATTTTTCGGCGCGGACATGAAGGGCGGATAAACTGGGGTGAGGGTGAGCACCTCTTCGCCAGCTTGCGCAAAGGCTTGAGCGGTGATGTTGAGGCCGCAGACCAAGCCGGGAAGCCAGACAATCCAGCTGGGGTCAATTTTCCATGCGTAGTTGCGTTGGAGGGCGTCGACGACGGCATTGACGGTGGATTGGGTGGGGCGAGCGTACCCAAAAATGCCGTGAGTGACGCGGTCGTGAAGGGCGGCAATTATTTCTGGGGAGGACTTAAAATCCATGTCGGCGACCCAGAGCGGCAGGATGTCGCGGCCAGCGTATTTCTGCCATTTTTGGGAATCTGTGCCGAGGCGGACGGGTACGGTGTCGAAATCGAAGTGCATGGTTAAGGGTGATTGTCACAGAACCACGCTTTGGGCAGCGGGGCACGGATTTTTTCAGACGCGCAACGGTATGTGGGGCTGACGGAGGGTTCACCCGCGGGCGGGTGAACAAAAAACAGGTCACCAGCAGTACTAATAAGTGCGCGCCTTAGACAGACGGAGCCGTTTAGAAATCGATGGTGGTGGAGAAGCGGAAGCTACGCGGGGCGCCCCAAGAGCCGGTCGAGAGGGTAGCAGAGGTGTAGTAATCGACGTTTTCGAGGTTATCGAGATTGAGGGCGAAGGTGGTGGGGTAGTTAAGAATTTTGGTGCGGTAGCCGCCGAGGAAGCTGATCAGGGTGTAGCCTGGGGACCAGAGTTCTTGAACGGGCGAGCCTTGGATCGGCGTACCATTGCCACGGAAGGTGCGGTCGCGCCAGTTGGCTCCGCCGCCGAGGTATAGGCCTTTGAGAGGGCCGCGTGGAAATTCGTAACGGGTGAAGACGTTGAATTTGCGCTTGGTGTACCCGGCGTTGGGAACGCCGTCGGGGTAGGTGAGCAGAAACGCGTCGAGCAGCGGGGTAGCCTTGTTGAGTGCGCGGGCATCACGCTGGAAGCCTTTAAGAAGAGGAAGGCGGTCTTCGGTGACGAGGTCGTTGGTGGCCGCATTGAAGGAGAGACGCCAAGTGCGAGTGAGATTGGCGATGAGCTCGAATTCATAGCCGCTAGTGGTGAGTTTTTGATAATCGGTACCAGCGCCGTTGAAGGTAGTGGGGAAGATGGCGGTGACTTCGTCGCGGATAGCGACAGCCGGCGCTGGGGAGATGCGGGCGTTGGGCTGGTAGTTATCGTAGTGCGTGAGGTTCGCCTCGATACGACCGCCAAAAAGGGTGAAGCGGGCAGACATATCCGAGCCTTCGCCGGTGGGGATGGATTGTTTGGATCCGACGGTGAATAAATCACTGCCCTCGCCCAGGGAGATACGGAAAGATTGGGCGCGGTTGTAGGAGAGCGCAAAAGTGTCGTTGAGGCGGTAGACGACCCCGTAGTTGGAGCCGTTCAGTTTGTAGTGCACGAAGGCGGGGTTGGGGGCGAAGGCGCCGGGGATGAAGTCGTTGACCCAGGTGTTGGCGATCGGACGCGGGGCGCCGACGGTGGTCTTCATATTGAAGGCGTCTTGGCGGAAGCCCAGGAGGGTGAAGAGGTGGTTGTTAAAATAGCTGCCGGAAGCGCCGACGCCGAGGGAGGGGGTGTAGAAGCGACGGGAGATTTGGTTGCCGGAGGCGCCGACGGCATTGGAGAAGTCGGGGAACCAAGCGGAAACTCCTGGGATGGGACCAAGGTCGCCGGTGAGATTGCCGCTGTCGCCATCGCGCAAGTAATAGCGTCGAATGAAACGATTATTGGTAAACGTGCTGCGATTGGCGGTGAAGGCGGCTTGGGTGCCGGCGTTGTTGATGGTGCCGACGAAGTTGACGTTGGCGGGGTCGACGTATTCGCCCCACTTGGGTTTCATGGCACCGGGGTTATCTTGGTGTTGTTGGGCGTTAAAGACGAACTGCTGCTGCATCCAGGAAAGCTTCAGGTCGTAGACGGCGGAAATACGCATATCGCGCACGATGTTGCCGTTGATGTTACGAGTGCGGAAATACTCGCTGTAGAGCTGGTTGTAGTACGGGTTGACGGCGCCGCTGGGAAGGTTGGGCGAAAGGTCGCGGTAGATGGTGCGGCTAGCCGCAGAGCTCCAGGTGTCCAGTTTTTGTTGGTAAAAATTACCGGAGAGCAGGAGGTGAAGGTTGTCCCCGATGTGGTGTTCAGCATCAAGAGTGATGGAGTCGTAGTAGTTTTTGGCGGTGCTGTTGGGGCCGTTGAGTTGTAGGGTTTTGGGCACGACATTGGAGTCGATGGCGGTGAGATTGCTGCCGCTGCTGCGGCGCATGGTGTTGGCGCGGAAGAGGGAGCCGTTAGCCGGAACATAGACGTAGCCGGCGGTGTTGGTGAGTGTGGTGACGGTGCTGAAGGTGTAGGCGTCGATGAACAGGCCTTGAGAGTTTACGCCGGTGCTCTTGGCGTGTTCGGCCATGAGACTGATGGTGGTTTTGCGGAACGGGCGGTACGTGAGGGCGCCGTACATACCGCGGAAATCACGGCGGACGTTGTGTACCCATGAATCGTTATTTTGCTGTACGGCGGCGACGCGCAGGGCGAGTTTGTCGTTGAGGCGTCGGTTCAGATCGAGTTCGGCGCGCAAAAGGTTGTCGGTGCCGACCATGAGTTTTACGCGGGTCAGGTTTTTGGTAAAGAGGCCGCGCTTGGTGATCTGGTTGCTAGCGCCGCCGAGATCCGCTTCGCCGTAAAGAAAAGCGTTGGGGCCGCGGAGAATTTCGATGCGTTCCGTGGCGTAAGATTCCATCGGCGAGTACCAGATCCAGCCGTTGCGCACGGCGTAGTTGTTCACGATGCCACGAAAAATGCCTTTGTTGGGCAGAGCTGGGTCGGGATTAGCTTCGCCAGTGACAAACCATTTGGACATTTCGTCGAGGTTGGTCGCGCCGATGTCCTCGATGAACTGGGCGTTTATGATGGAGATGGAGTTGGCGACGTTTTTGAGATCCTGCACGGTGCGCATGCCGGAAGTCGTCTGCATGGATTCGTAGCCGAGGTCTTGTTGTTCGGAGACCGTAAAGGTAGATAGGGTAATCGCCTCGGCTTTTTTGGCGGCGGCCTCGGCGGCGCTGGTGCTGGTTGCTCGGGCGGGGGCGGTTTGGGCGTGGGCGGAGAGGGTGATGATCACGCCGAGGGCTAAGTTGAGCCAGGGGCGAAGGGCGCGGCTGGCAGTACGATTTTGGGTAGTGATCATGGTATTTAAGTAAACAAGAGGCTAACTCGACGCTGTGATTCTAGGCTACTCGATGCGGATCAGGATGATTAAAAATTGAGCGAGCGAGCTATGATGGCGTTGTAGCGTGATGTGATACAGCGTCCAGTGATTTTTGCCCAGATGTCTTTTCAGGTCGGCTTGTGGAGGAGGCTTCCTTTTGGATATGATTTTATCCATTATGATCGCGGCGTTACGATGATCACGAACGATAATCTCAACATTCCCGGGCCGGTGCTGCTTTTCGATGGCGAGTGTGGATTGTGCTACCGTGTCGTGCTTTGGTTATTGCGGCGGGATGGGCAAGGGGTTTTGCGGTTTGCTCCTTTGCAGGGCGTAGCGGCGCAGGCTTATTTGCGAGCCCACGGGTTGCCCACTGAAGATTTCGATTCGCTGGTTTATGTGCCGGATTGGGCCGCGCGGGAGCGCAGAGAATTTTTATTGCGCACGGATGGAGCACTGGCGGCAGCTCGCATGGTGGGTGGCTGGGGTACGCTGGTAGCGTGGGCTCGCGTTTTACCTCGGGCTTGGCGTGACGGTGTTTACGGCCTGATCGCGCGTTGGCGTTACCGTATTTGGGGTAAAAGCAAGCCTAGTGCGTTCGCGCGCCCGGAATGGGTGGCCCGGTTTTTGACCTAAGGCCTTGGCTCTATCCTTACGAGGAAGCGTCGGGTTTCTGCGGGATTAAAACCGACATCAGAATTGAAGTTGTCAGTACTCCGCCGATGACGCCGAGCGAGGTGCCGGTGGTGATGTGCAGCCAGTTTTCAGCGAGCATTTTTACGCCGATGAAAACAAGAATCACTGCTAGGCCGATTTTGAGGTAGCGGAACAGGCCCATGATGCCACTAAGGGCGAAATAAAGAGAGCGCAGGCCAAGGATGGCGAAGATATTTGAGGTAAGGGCGACAAAACTGTCTTTAGTGATCGCGAGCACTGCAGGCAGAGAATCGAGCGCGAAGATCAGATCTGTGGTTTCGATTACGATTAACACGATGAACAAAGGCGTCGCCATGCGACGGCCGTTGTGACGGGTGAAAAAGCGACCCTGGTCGTTGTGCGGCGCGACAGGGTAGAATTTGCGCAAGAGCTTGACCGCAAAATTATGCTCCGGGTCGACCTCAGCCTCTTTGCTTGGGAGGGCCATTTTAACGCCCGTGTAGATCAGAAACGCCCCGAAAACGTAAAGAATCCAATGAAAACGAGCGATGACACTCACGCCTACTATAATGAAAGCCGCGCGCATCAAAACAGCCCCGATGATGCCCCAAAACAGGACGCGATGTTGGTAGCGCGGCTCGACCTTAAAGTAAGCAAACACCAAAATGAACACGAATACGTTGTCCACGCTTAGGCATAATTCGATGAGATAACCGGCGAGGAACTGCTGCGCCGGTTCCGGTCCACGCCATTGCCAGAGTAACGCTCCGAACCCTAGGGCGAGCGTGAGCCACACCACGCACCAACCGAGGGCTTCTTTCATGCCCACGACGTGTGACTTGCGTTGGAATACGCCGAGATCCAGCGCGAGCATCGCAGAGATGAAAGTAAAAAAAGCAGCCCAGGCCCAAAGTGGCATGGCATCGATGACAGCGAGAAACGAAAACATGGTGTGTTCTTTCTGCCGCGAGCACCCCGCCTCCTGCAAGCGGGGAGTGTATCCCTGTAATGGAATGTTGCTGTTTAATTCCATCAGCCCAAGCGCCGTCTTACTTTACGGGCAAAGTTTTTGACATGATTCGATGGGCGCGTTCAGTTCGCGCCCTTATGTTGAGGCTAATTTTACCACTCGTCCGCTCCTGGTCCCTGGCTTTTGTCATACTGGCTTTCTCGTTACAGGCGCAAAGCGCCTCGCCCGGGCCCGCCTTAACTCCGGGTCCTGATTCTGCGGCCGCGAATGCAACCAAGTCGGCCGTAACCCGCGCACCGGATCTGCTCGAGTACATGGTCGATGTGGTTTTGCAGCTGTTTCATGTGAAGACGGGCGAAAACACGACTACTCACTTTGTTATCTGTTTTCTCTTTTTGGCGGGCGCGATTTTGCTGCGGCGGTTTGTAACGACGATCATTTTTAATTTTCTCAAACGGCTCGCTTCCAAAACCGAGACGACCCTCGATGATAAGCTTTTTCCGGCGCTCGAGGCTCCGGTCGCGACGTTTGTAATGGTGACGGGCATTTTTGCGGCGCTCAAAGTGCTGAAACTTTCCGAAACCGTAGATCGCAGTATCGGCTACGGCTCTACGGTGGCGTTTTCCTTAGTGATTTTCTGGGCATTGCTGCGTGCTTTTAACGCAGTCCTCGACCATGCCGCCGAGATCGCGAAGGAGCGCCAGATGGGCGTCGCGGCCTTTATGCCGTGGATCAAAAAGACCCTCCTTGCGCTGTTCGTGGTGATTGGCGTTCTGATCACAATCCAGAGCTTGGGTTACAACGTATCCACGATTCTTTCGGGTTTAGGCATCGGTGGTTTGGCGTTCGCTTTGGCTGCGCAAGATACCATCGCCAATCTTTTTGGCTCACTTGTCGTCGCGATTGATCAGCCTTTTAAGGTGGGGGAGACCGTAAAAATCGGCGCCAACACCGGCACGGTTGAGGACATAGGGCTGCGCTCCACGAAGATCCGTCTCGTCGACAAGTCGCTGGTCGTGATCCCCAATAAACTCGTTTCGTCCGAGGCTATCACAAACTTATCTCGGTTCACGCAGCGTCGCTTCGAACAAGTCATCGGACTTAGCTACGACACTCCGCCGGACCAGATGAAGCTCATCGTCGAGGACATCCGCCGACTCATCTTGAGTGAAGCCGCGGTGGATGCGAATTCGGTGATGGTTTTTTTCCGAGACTTAAGCGCTTCATCGCTCGATCTATGGATTGTCTACGTCGCACAAGGACCAGACTTCCAGCAGGGTCTTGCGCTCAAACAACGCGTGAATCTTGAGATCATGCGCTTGGTGGCAGCCCGCGGGTTGTCGTTTGCCTTTCCGACTTCGGTTATGCACCTCGACGGCCCGATCGCCAAACAGATGGTCGCGGGCAAAAGCTGATGATTAGTCCAGCGTCTGCCGGTAGCGTTTTACTCCGATTGCCATCGCCACCACGAGAAACGCCAGCAACGGCCAAAGTTCGGGTGCGATTTCGGCAAGGCCGTTTCCCTTGAGCAAAATGCCGCGCACGATGCGCAGAAAATGCGTATTAGGCAGGCATGAGCCGACGTTTTGAGCCCACGGCGGCATACCGCGAAACGGAAACATGAAGCCCGAGAGTAAAATCGAAGGCAGGAAGAAAAAGAATGCCATTTGCACCGCTTGAAGCTGGTTTTTCGCCAGCGTCGAAAACGTGATGCCGACCGCAAGATTTGCCGCGATAAATAGAAACGCGACCGCGTACAACAATGGCAGGCTGCCGACCATTGGTACGTGAAAGATAAAACGCGCTGCGATTAGAATCAGCGTCACCTGGATATAGCCGACAGCGATGTAGGGGAGAATTTTCCCGACCATCACCTCGAAGGGACGAACAGGTGTGGCGAGTAGATTTTCCATCGTGCCGCGTTCACGTTCGCGGGTGATCGCGAGTGCTGTGATTATAACCATCGTCATGGTGAGCACCACACCCATGAGTCCAGGGACGACGTTGTATTGGGTGATGTTTTCCGGGTTGTAGTGTGCGTGGATGCGGAAATCGACAGGGCCATTTTTGGCGCGGAGCCGAGTAAGTGGGCCGGGGAGGTCGCGATTGAAAATCGTGTTGGCCAGGGCGTTGATCGAGGCGAGCGCGGGACCGGTGGCTGCTGGGTCAGAGGCGTCAGCCTCGATCAGTACGGTGGGGCGTTCACCTCGGAGGAGTTTGCGGGAAAAATCTTCGGGAATGTTGATGACAAACTGAGCGTCGCCGATTTGCAGCAGGCGTTGCGCATCGGATTCGCTCGAAGTTTCGTGGATGATGGAAAAATAATCGCTGGTGCGCAGGGCTTGAACTAGGGTGCGGGTGAAAGGGCCTTGGTCGCCGAGGCGTAGCGCGGTAGGGAGATGACGCGGGTCGGAGTTGATCGCGAAACCGAACATCATCAGCTGCATCAGCGGGATGCCGACCATCATGACGAAGGTCACGCGGTCGCGCTTCATCTGGATAAACTCTTTGAGCACTATCGCCCAGAGTCGGTGGAGCGTGAAACGCGGCAGGCTCATGAAAAATTATCCTTCGCTTCGTCCATGAGGCTGATGAACACATCTTCGAGGCCGGAGGCGATTGGCTGCCAATCATGGCGTGGGTCACGCAGGGTCGTGATGACGGTGCTAAGTCGCGCTGGATCGCGGCCGCTCACGTGCAAGGTGTTGCCGAAGGCGACGACTTGCTCGACGCCGGATTGGCGACGAAGTGTGGCTGCAAGATTGAGCAGATCGGGGCCGGTGACGCGCCAGGTGGTGAGTTTCGCGGTAGCGAGCACATCGGCGAGCGTACCGCGCGTGAGTAAGTGACCGTAGGCGAGGTAGGCGAGTCGGTGGCAGCGCTCGGCTTCATCCATGTAGTGGGTTGTGATGAGGACGGTGAGGCCGCCAGCGGCGAGTTGATGAATTTCATCCCAGAATTCACGCCTAGCCTTGGGGTCAACGCCGGCGGTGGGCTCGTCGAGCAGTAGTAGTTTGGGTTCGTGGATGAGGCAGGCGGCGAGGGCGAGGCGTTGTTTCCACCCGCCAGAAAGTTGACCGGCAAGTTGATGGCTACGATGAGTGAGTCCGAGGCGTTCGAGGCTACGTTGGACCGCAGCGGCACGGTCAGGCACGGCGTAGATACGAGCGATAAAGTCTAGATTTTCACGGATACTCAGGTCCTCGTAATAACTGAATTTCTGTGTCATGTAGCCGACATGCCGTTTAATCTCGGCTTGCTGCGTGCGGACGTCGAAGCCGAGGCAGGTGCCTGAGCCAGCGTCTGGCGTGAGGAGGCCACAAAGCATGCGGATGAACGTAGTCTTGCCGGAACCGTTGGGCCCAAGAAAGCCGTAGATCTCGCCCCGGCGGACAGAAAGGTTGATGGCGTCCACGACGGTTTTGTCGCCAAAGCGCTTGGTGACCCCGGTGACATCAATGGCTAGCTCTTTTTCTATCGCGGCCATGCGGGTTTTATTTTGCGAGGGCTACGTCGACGGGTTGGCCGGGGTGGAGGTCGCGCGTCGCATCAGGGTCGTTAAACACCGCTTCGATCATGAAGACGAGCTTAGCACGGTTCTCGCGATTGTAGAGAATGGGCGGGGTGTATTCAGGTTGAGGGGACAGGTAGCTGATGTGGGCGTTTAGGGGACTGGGTCGACCGTTGATGTTGATACGGACGGCGGCGCCGGCGGTCAGGGCGGCAAACTCGGCTTCGGGGACAAAGAAACGAATTTTAATGTTTTCCGGAGGAAGGAGTGCGACGACGGGATTGCCGGCGGCGACGAATTCTCCGGCGCGATAAAGCGTATCGTAAACCAAGGCGTCGCGCGGCGCGGACTGGGTTTTTTGAGCGACGGACCAATCGGTTTTTTCTTTGGCGGCGCGGGCGGCACTGACTTCGGCTTCGGCAGCAGTCAGCGCGTCGGTACGGCCGCCGAGTTTGGCGGTGGCAAGTTGGGCGGCGAGTTCATCAATCGCGCGGGTGTTGCGCTCGTGGGTAAGTCGCGTGCGGTCGTAATCGGCCTCGGCTACGACGCGGGTGTCGTAAAGATTTTTTTGGCGGGCGAGGTCGCGCTGTGAGAGTTCGGCGGCCGCGCGGGCTTGGTCGAGCCTGGCGGTGAGGGTGGCGAGTTCAGAGGGGCGTGAGCCCTTTTGAGCGTCAGCGAGCCGGGCGCGCGCGGCTCGGAATTGTTCTGTAGCTTGGCGTTGGGCGGCAAGTTCGTTGGCGTTTTCGAGCGTGAAGAGCTTGGAGCCGGCTGTGATACGTGAGCCTTTGCTGACGGCCAGCGTTTCGAGTTGGCCCGCGAGGGGTGCAGCGACGTATATGAAATCGCCTTCGAGGTAACCTTGATAGCCAGCGTAGTTCGGGCGCGAACAGCCGACGATGACGAGTGTGGCGCTGGCGAGAATGAGTACGGTGCGGAGAGAGCGTTTAACGAGGGAAGAGTTTTTCATGTTCTTTGCGACCGGCTGGGGTGAGAAGGCCGCCGAAAAAAAGATCGATGGCGTGGGTGTAAACTTCGGTGGAAGTGAGCTTGAGCTGTTCGAGAGAGGTTGGCTGAAGCAGACCCTGAAGTGCGTGGAGGTAAAAATGAATCGTGAAATCGGGATGTATATCGTCTCGGACCATACCGGTGATTTGGCCTTGTTCGACGAAGCGGCCGAAAATGTAGGGGATGTCTTTTTGGCGCACATCGTGGAGGAGTGCGTGGAGGTGGGGGGCAAAACGCTGTAGGTCGCGAACGGCGTGGGGCGTGACGGTGTGCAAGCGCAGCGCCAATCCTTCGGCGAAACCGCGAAGTTTTTCGGCAAAATTCAAGCGGCGATGAGATAGAAGGGCATCGGCTTCAGCTCTAATTTCGTGGCTAAGGCTGAGGATAACATCTCGAATCAGAGCGTCTTTGCTCGAGAAGTGTTGGTAGAGAGTTTTTTTGCTGATCCCAAGCTCGGTCGCAATGGCGTCCATAGTAACTGCGCTGTAACCGCGGATCAGAAAATCAGCGCGGGCTTGGCCAAGAATGCGGTTGTTGAGCTCGTCGCTGACGATGGAGTTCGAAATGGCAGAAATTTTGACAGTGGCTGGCATTGAAACTAAGGAAACTATAATCGTTTTTAAAGTTTTCTAAGCAACCTGATTTTATTTTTTAGGCCAGCATATGGAATCGGGTGGTAAGTACCGAGCCTGTCGACTGGGATTGAATCGGCTGATTTATTCATTCTAGTCCTGCCATGCCCGTTCAGGCCAACGTCAAAGTCGATCTCTCTGGATTGCTCGCTCGCAAAGACGGCGTGGCGTTGAAGAAATACCTAGAACCGTGGTTGCCGATGGATTTGGCCCCGTTGATTGCGGAGATGCATGTCGAGGAATTGGCGGCGTTGTTTCGTCTGAGTTCGCGCGAGTTAGCGGTGGCGACGTTTTCGTATTTGTCGATCGAGCCGCAGAAGAAATTGCTCAAAATGCTTACGCAGGAGCAAGCGGCGGCTTTGTTGAATGCTTTGCCGCCGGACGATCGCACGGCGTTTTTGAACGAGTTGCCGCTTGATGTAGCGATGCAAATGTTGGCCATGCTCACGCCGGACGAGCGGCAGGTAGCGCAGGCGTTACTCGCTTATCCAGAGCATAGTGTTGGGCGAATGATGACACTCGACTATGTGGCAGTGCAGCCCGATTGGTCCGTGCGCGAGGCGCTCGATTATATTCGTGAGCATGGCTATGATCGCGAAACACTAAACGTGGTATTTGCGGTCGATGCGGAGGGGCGCTTGATCGATGATATTCGCGTACGGAGGTTTCTGCTTTCGCCATTGGATAGACCGGTGCGTGAGTTGCTCGATGGTAATTATGCGACACTTTCGCCAACAGATGATCGTGAGAAGGCGTTGCAGTTGTTCCAAAAGTTCGACCGCGTGGCCTTGCCGGTCACCGATGAGGCGCGGAAGTTGATTGGGATCGTGACGGTAGACGATATGTTGGATGTTGCGGCTGCGGAGGCTACAGAGGACATTCAAAAACTCGGCGGCTCTGAGGCCCTCGATGAGCCTTATACGACGATCGCGCTCTCGCGAATGGTGAAAAAACGTGCGAGTTGGCTCGTCGTCTTATTCTTGGGCGAGATGCTCACGGCCACGGCCATGAGTTTTTTTGAAGGTGAAATCGCTAAGGCGGTGGTGTTAGCGCTATTCGTTCCTCTGGTTATCAGCTCGGGTGGTAATGCGGGTTCACAGGCGGCGACGCTTGTGATCCGGGCGCTGGCGCTAGGGGAATTTAAGCTGCGTGATTGGTGGCGTGTGATGCGCCGGGAATTTGCGGCCGGCACCGCGCTCGGAGTGATTTTGGGCGTGATCGGATTTTTACGCATCGCGATTTGGTCGCAGTTTTCGGGCACCTATGGCCCGCATTGGCCCTTGGTGGCATCGACGGTGGGTTTGTCGTTGGTGGGAATCGTGCTATGGGGGTCGTTGATGGGCTCGATGTTACCCTTGTTGCTCAAGCGACTTGGACTCGATCCAGCAACCTCCAGTGCGCCTTTTGTGGCAACGCTCGTGGATGTGACCGGGCTGATTATCTATTTTAGCGTGGCCTACTTAATCATGCGTGGGACGTTGCTTTGAGGGGGATGATGGCATCGAGTTAAAAATGTGTGTCACTTGACCGCCCGCGCTGCGTCTAATCTAGTTCCACACCCCCTTCATGCACGCTTTTAGCCCCCTTCGTATTATCTGCTGGTTTTCGGCTACTTTGTTGGTTGGTGCAGTTGCGGTGCATGCACAGTTGGCGACAAACTCACCGTTTCTACCGTCTGGGGCGGCGAGCGGGTCGGCAGTTACGGAGGGCGCGCCGATTGAGTTACGTGGCGTAATGGAAACACGAGCGGGCATGAGTTTTTGCATTTTTGACCCTGCGCGGAAAGTCAGCGCATGGGTAAAACTTAATGAAAAAGATCACGATTTCGTTGTTAAAACCTACGATGCGAACAACGAAACGGTAACGGTAGACCACGGCGGTCGTGCGCTCACGCTTGCGTTACGTGCAGCTAAGGTAGCTTCATCTGGCCAGGCCTCTGCGCCTGCGCCTTTACCATCGCCTGGTATGCCGATGGTGCCCAACGCCATCACGCAGAGCGTGGTCGCCAACCCAACACCGGCCGATGAACAACGTCGACTTGAGGCAGTTGCCGCCGAAGTGCGTCGTCGCCGTGCGCTGCGCGAGCAAGCTTCACTTCAAGCAGCGAGCGCCCCGCCGGTTGTTGAGGCTCCAGTGGCGCAACCCGTGCAGAATCAAAATAAACGTCAGAACAACAATTCTGGGCAGACGCCGAATCGCACCCGCCAGCGTAATTAATTGCTGGGGTTGAAAATGTTTCGTGCACCCTCGCCAAGCTGGGGGTAAGGTGCAGGCCAAATGTTGCCGTCCACGAACCTTTCTGCCGCAGTCGCGCCGACCTCGAACGCGGCGTTGATCCGGCGCTTGTTCGGACTCGCGTGGCGATATCGCGCGCACTGCTTCCATGTTCTCGGCCTCCAGTTACTTCTGCTCGTGATGGGGATCGGTGGATTGAGTTTTACCGGTCTCGGAATTGATTATATCCGCCACAAAATGGATCACACGCCGATGGGCGCTAACGCGCTCCATGTCGCGTTGCCGATGGCCTGGGCGCCGCTGCAGGTGCTCGGTTTGCTCGCCGGTCTGATTTTGGCCCTCGCACTCGGTCGTGCCGTGCTCAACTACGTCCTTGCGCTTTCGGTTAATCGCTTGGTGCAACAGCGGCTTGTTGTCGATCTGCGTGGCGAGGTGTACGACAAATTGCAGCGATTGAGCTTTCGTTTTTTCGATGCGAATTCTACCGGCTCAATCATCACGCGCGTCACGGGTGACGTGCAATCGGTGCGGATGTTTGTCGATCAGGTGTTAATCCAAAGCGTGATCATGGCAGTGTCGCTGACGGTTTACCTGATTTACATGGCTAGCCTTAGTCCGACGCTCACATTAGCCTGTCTTGCGACCACACCGTTGATGGTGATTATGTCGATGTGGTTCTCGCGGAAAATTCAGCCGGCGTACGCGCACAATCGTACGCTAGTTGAAACCATGGTGCAGATTCTTGCGGAGAGTCTACAGGGCGTCGCGGTGACCAAAGGGTTTGGTCGTGAGGTGGAGGCGCGGGCGAAATTTTCCTCCGCCAATCAAGCCTGCTACGATCAGCAACGCGGAATTTTTTGGCGCCTGAGTTTATTCACTCCGGCGGTGGGTTTTCTCACCCGCATTAACATGATGGTGCTGCTCGGTTATGGCGGTTGGTTGGTGGCGCATGATGAGTTGCCGCTGGGCACGGGACTCATCGTTTTTTCCGGTTTGCTCGAGCAGTTTTCCGGACAGGTGAACAACGTCGCGAACATAGTAAATTCGGTGCAGCAGTCACTGATTGGAGCACGGCGGGTTTTTGAAATCTTGGATGCTCCGGTCGAAGTGAAAGACGCCCCAGCGGCTATTCGGCTACCCCGTAGTGCTGGCGAAGTGTGTTTTGAAAACGTGACCTTTGCCTATGACGGTGCCGAAGCCGTAGTCCGCGACATTGATCTCCATGTGAAGCCGGGCCAATGCGTCGCTATTCTCGGCGCGACAGGAGCAGGCAAGAGCGTATTGATGAGTCTTATCCCGCGCTTTTTTGATCCCACGGCTGGGCGAGTTTTGATCGATGGCATCGACGCGCGCCAGATTCACCTCGACGATTTACGGCGCAATATCGGTCTGGTTTTCCAAGAAAGTTTTCTCTTTTCCAACACGGTCTCGGCTAACATCGCATTCGGTCATCCTGATGCGACGCGCGAACAAATCGAGCGCGCAGCGCGCATCGCCGCCGCCCACGATTTCATCCTTCAGTTGCCGCAAGGCTATGACACGGTGCTCGGTGAGAGTGGTAATAGCCTTAGCGGTGGACAACGCCAACGACTCGCCATCGCGCGTGCGGTGTTGTTAGAGCCTGCGATCTTGTTGCTTGATGATCCGACCGCTGCGATCGATAGCGAAACGGAACATGAGATTTTTGAAGCCTTAGACCGCGCAATCGCCGGTCGCACGACTTTCATCGTTGCACACCGCCTGAGCACGCTGCGGCGCGCAGATTTTATCATAGTTTTGGAAAACGGGCGGATCGTCCAACGCGGCACGCATGAGTCTCTCATGGCTCAACCCGGCAATTACCGACGCGTTGCCAGCCTACAGCTTGTCGATGGCCGCGAACTGCAATCGCTCGAGTGTAAACCTGAGGACATCGCATGAAGCCATCTTCACCGCCCTCGTCGCCTAAACCGATCGGCTTGATCCAGCGCTTGCCCGATGATGACGATAATGAGGCAGATTCCCAACCACTAGAATGGGGACTGATCCGGCGGTTATTCACGTACACCACTCCGATCAAAGGCAAAGTTACTGCGCTAGTTATATTATCTTTTATCCGCGCTGCACAATTACCTGCGCTCGGTTGGGTGATGGCGTTGGTGATCAATGGTCCGATCACGGCGCGCGATTTTTCCGGTATCGCGCTTGGGGTTGTTGGCTACGGGGTACTCGCTCTGCTCACGGACGGGATGTTTCATTACCGTCAACGCTACGCGCTCGAGATTGGGGAGACGGTGGTCAGCGGCTTGCGAGCAGATATTTTTGAGAAAGTGCAGCGCCAACCGATGAGTTTTTTCCATCGCATGAAAATTGGGCGCATCATCGGGCGCGTGACCAGTGATGTGGAATCGGTCCGGGTAGGCATTCAGGATGTGCTTTTCGTCACGGTTATTCAGGGCGGCACAATGGTTTTCGCTGCCGTCGTAATGGCGTGGAGTGATTGGGTATTGTTTCTAATCGTGCTCGCGATGGCGCCAGTGATTTGGGCTATCAATCAGCACTTTCGGGTGAAGCTGAGTTACTATTCACGTGCCGCTAGTGCGAGCTTCAGCCGGGTAACTGCAACGCTGGCTGAATCGGTGAGTGGTATTCGCGTCACACAGGGTTTCGTACGACAGGAAACCAACGCTGGCCTTTTCCGCAGCCTGCTTGCGGACCATTCGCGGTACAATATCGCGCTCGCTCGTACCTCCGCGATTCTTACGCCAATTCTGGAACTCAATAGTCAGTTTTTCGTTGCGACGTTACTGATGTTCGGCGGCTGGCGAGTGTTTCATGGTGATATGAGTATCGGCGCGTTGATTACATTTTTTCTTTTGGCTAATCAGTTTTTTGCGCCGATTGCGATCATTGGCACGCAGTACAATCAGGCGCTGGTCGCGATGGCGGGGGCAGAGCGTGTATTTCGGTTAATCGATACGGTGCCGGATTGGGTGGATGCAGCGGATGCGGTGGGTTTGCCGGATCCGCGCACAGGCAACGTCTCGGCTGGGGGTGGGTTCGCTAGTGGAGTGCGTGTTGAGTTCCGCCATCTAGGTTTCGGTTACGATCCCGCGAGACCGGTGTTGCGCGATATCCACTTCGTCGCCGAGCCCGGGCAAACCATTGCGCTCGTCGGACACACCGGCAGCGGCAAGAGCTCGATTATCAATCTGGTTTCGAAATTTTACCTGCCTACAACCGGTGAGTTGCTCGTGGACGGCCGAGAAATTCGCACGCTCACGAGTACTTCATTGCATCAGCAAATGGGCATGGTCCATCAGCAGAATTTTTTATTCAGCGGAACCGTACTCGAAAATATCCGTCTCGCGAAACCTGAGGCAACGGATGCCGAGGTACGCCAGGCGGCGAAGCAACTCGATTGCCTAGATCTGCTCGAGTCGTTGCCACAGGGATTGTTGACCGAAGTAGGGGAGCGCGGTGCGGCGCTTTCGGTCGGACAACGCCAATTGGTGTGTTTCACTCGCGCGCTTTTGGCGGATCCGCGGTTGGTTATTCTCGATGAGGCGACGAGTTCTATTGATGCACTGACTGAGGCGCGGCTGCAGGCGGCGTTGATCAAGTTATTGCGCGGTCGCACGAGCTTTGTGGTGGCGCATCGGTTGAGTACGATTCGTCATGCTGATCTAGTGCTCGTGCTCGATCAGGGCGTGATTATCGAGCGGGGCACACATACGGAGTTGTTGACCGCGGGAGGGCGTTACGCAGCGCTTTACGAGCAATTTGTGCAGGTGGACGAACGGGTTTAAGAGGGGCTGACGACTCTTTTCAGAGGAGAGTCAAGGCATTCTCCCTCTAGGAATCGCACGATTTTTTAAAATTTTACTCGGAAACGAGGGATTTTCCCCTCTACAACTCATCCGCTTTCACTCGAAAGCACATAAACCCAAATCCACTATGGCTAAAAAAGCTGCTCGTAAACCAAACGCCGCGTTCATGAAACCTGTTACGCCTGACGCCGCCCTGTCGGCTGTCGTAGGCTCGAAGCCGCTCCCCCGCACGGAGCTCAC
>CANGCX010000029.1 GCA_947452315.1 Opitutia bacterium
CGATGAACATCGAGGTGCTCACCCCGGCGTTCATGCGCGACATCGGCGCCCTCGATATCCGCGATGCGCTCGAATACGTTTCCGGCATCCAGCTCGACACCACCGCCGGTGGCGTCGGCGGCACCAAGGACAACCCCGAAAACACCACGCTCCTGATTCGCGGCATCTCCGCTGGCATGAAGAAAGACGGCTTTGCCCGCTTCGTGCCGATGGACCCGATCACCATGAGCCGCGTCGACATCATCAAAGGCCCCGGTGGCGCGCTCTATGGCCAAAACGGCACCGGCGGCGTCGTCAACGTTAGCAGCATCCAAGCAAGCAACCGCCCTGTCGTGCGCCTCGGCACCACGATCGGTTCCTTTGATTTCCGACGCGCTGAGCTCCTCGTTTCCGCGCCCTTCGGCAAAAACAAACAATTAGGCGTCGCGCTGCCCATGTCCTACCAGACGACCAAGAGCAACGCGATGTACTACCAGATGGACACGTTCGTCATGAACCCGACCGTCACTCTTGCGCTCGGGCCCAAGACCAAGGTCCTTGCCTCCATCGAATCGCGGTTCAACACCCGCGACAACATCCGCAATTTTTTCCTTACGGATAACACCCTCGCGCCGGACGGCACGCCTTACGGCACCTTGATCGACGGCCGCCCCGGCACTTCCCGTGTCCTCACCACGCCCAACCAGCGCGACTTCCGCTTCGAAGGCCCCGACACATTCCGCAAAGAGCGCACCTACGTCACCACCTACCGCCTCGACCACAGCTTCACCGAAAACATCCAATGGTGGGGCGGTTTCAGCTCGGAAGACATCAACGTGCGCAGCCGTAGTTTCGGCGTCGCCCTGCGCAACGCCAATGATAGCTCCATTCCATTGGTAATTCGCAACGACCCGCGCTTCCTGGCGATGTTGCGTCCGTCGTCCGGCACCAACCAGCCACAGATCCTCGATATCCGGCCCGACAATATCACCAATTCCGCGCGCACCGTCCGCCCCACCTGGAAAAGCGAACTCTACTTCGCTTTCAAAACCGGCTCCGTGCAGCACCGCATGATCACGGGCATCAGCTACGGGCCCCTTCGCTCCGGCAATAACGCCCCCAACCAAAACTTCTACTACGGCAACACTGGCACACCCACCAATGTTGTCACCCAAGCTTGGGAAAATATGTCGGCCGACGCGATTCTTTCGCGCTTCCGTAATCCGCGCGACTACACCTCAGTCAAACGCTGGGATTACACCGCCATCAACCAATATCCCCAAGGTCCTGAGACAGCCCCGGGCATCAAGTCCTCCTACCTCACCTCGCTGTTCTGGGACCGAAACCTCTACGCGAATCTCCAGAGCAGTTTCTTCAAAGACCGTTTTCAAACGATCATTGGCCTCTTTGATTCCCGCAACGACCGCGCCGGCAACGTTTACGACACCGCGGGCAACTTCCTGTGGAATGGCGCCGCACCTGCCAGCAGCGGCTCAACGCTCAACGGCGTCCGCCGCCCCAAGCCCGTGCGCAACACCGCACCGAGCGTAACCGCCATCTGGCTCCCCGTGGATTGGATTCGCCTCTACGCTAACTCGATGAGCGCCGTCGACCCTGGCCCGGCTTACTCCGCCTATGACGGCAACGGCGTACCCCTCGACGGCGCCACCGTCAAAAACGCCGAAGCCGGTATCCGCTTCGACCTATTTAAGAGCAAACTGCTCCTCAACTTCGCTGCCTTTGCCATGAGCGACAAGGATCGCCCCGTGAACTTTGGCGCCGCGATTCAAAATCTCCTTATCGCACCCACCGGAACGGTTAACGGATCTGGCTTCGGCGCCTTCGTCAAAACCTCCACTGATTCAAAGGGCTTCGATCTGAAGGTGGACTATATTCCGCTGCGCAATCTGCGCTTCAATTTCGGCGTCTCCCAAAATGATGTTCAAATTAAAGAGATCGCTCCCTTCGCCACCCCCGCCAATCCCGACGCGTTGCGCCTACTCGCCCAGCAAAACTTTGTCGCCGCCGGCGGCAGTTCGAGTCGCTATCTCGGCAAACCTTCCACCGACATCTCTAAATATACTGGTACCGGCTTCGTGCGCTATGAGTTTAACCAAGGTATGCTAAAAAACACCTGGCTCATGTTCGCCACCAAATACCTAGGTGAACGCGAAGCCGAACTGATCAGTGTGGCGACGGCCACCGGCGCAATCACGGTCGATCGCCGTCTCGTTCCAGCGCACTATCTGTACGACTTGAACATGGGCTACCGCTACAAACTCGGCCGCTACAACACCTCGGTCCAGCTGAACCTCGCTAACCTCGCCAACGACGATAAATTCTACGGCGCGGTCTGGCAGACCGGTCGCACGTACCGTCTCAGCGCCACGCTCAACTTCTAAAAACCGGCGCACTCCGCGCCCCACACTCCATCAAGGCGAGGCCCAATAAGCCTCGCTTTTTTTGCGCCCAAGCGCCTGCAAAACGTTTTACAAATCTCGCCCGCTCATTCGCTCTAAAGTCCTCCCCATGTTCACCCCACGTCTCCTCCTTGTTGCCTGCTTGCTCGCGTTCACCGCCTCGATGCAGGCTGCGCCCGCCAAAATCAAAGTCCTCATCTTGGACGGCCAAAACAATCATAGCTGGGCTACCACCACCCCGCTACTTAAACGCATCCTCGAAGACACCGGCCGCTTCGCTGTCGAGGTCTCCACCTCGCCCGCCGCCTCACCCAGCGCGCCGCGTCTGCCCAAAGACGCCACTCCCGCGCAAAAAACCGCGCACGCGGAAGCCCTTCAAAAACACGCCGCCCAACTCGCCGCCCACCAAGCCGCCGCACCGGCGCTCTGGGCAAAATGGCGCCCCGCCTTCGCCAGCTACGATGTGGTCGTTTCAAACTACAACGGCGAGCGTTGGCCCGCCGCGGTCGATGCGGCTTTCCTCGCCTACGTCAAAAACGGTGGCGGCTTCGTTTCCTATCACGCCGCCAATAATGCTTTCGCCGACTGGCCCGAATACAACGCGATCATCGGCCTTGGCGGCTGGGGCGGTCGCAACGAAAAATCCGGCCCCTACCTTCGCCTCCGCGCTGCCAGTTGGATCAAAGACCTGACCGCCGGCCCTGGCGGCGGCCACGGCGCCCAACACGAATTTCTCGTGGAGGCCCACGTAGCCGACCACCCAATTCTCCGCGGCCTACCCACCCAATGGATGCACGCCAAAGACGAACTCTACCACGGCCTGCGCGGCCCCGCCGAAAACGTCACCGTCCTCGCCTCCGCGCTCTCGGATAAAACCAACGAACACGAGCCCATGCTGATGGTAATCCCCTACGGTAAGGGTCGCGTCTTCCACACCACGCTCGGCCACGCGATCGAGGCGGTGAACGGTCTGGGTTTCCAAATCACCTTCGCCCGCGGTGTCGAATGGGCCGCCACTGGCCAAGTGACGCTGCCCGCGCCCGCCGCCGCCGCGCTGCCCGCCACGGCAGCCGCGTTGCGGCCCGTGCAGTAATTTTCGATTAAGGCGCGATTTTTTTCACGTTTTCAGCTCCTTGCGATGTTTCTCCCGCGCCTTCGCCCCGTCATCTCAGTCACATCGTTCGCCGTCGGGGCGCTGTGGCCGTTGCTTGGAGCTGAGTCGACCGGCCCGCTCCCGCCTCAACCGCGGCCACCCGTGCTCACGCCGGCTGAAACCCTCAAAACCTTCGAGGTTCCGCCCGGTTATCGGCTCGAGTTGGTCCTGAGCGAGCCGCAGATACGCACGCCGGCCGTCACCGTTTTCGACGGCAACGGCCGCATGTTCGTCGCCGAGATGCGTACCTACATGCGCGACATCGACGCCACCGATGAGAAAGCGCCTACCAGCCGGGTCTCGATGCACTGGTCATCGAAAAACGACGGGGTTTTTGACCGCCACTCGGTCTTCATCGACGGGTTATTGCTCCCGCGCATGTTGCTGCCGTTGCGCGACAGTCTGCTCGTACAAGAGACCGATAGCGGCGACCTTTTCGAATACCGCGACACCGATGGCGACGGCGTCGCCGACACCAAACGGCTCTTTTACCACCGCGAGCCGCAGCGCGCCAATCTCGAGCACCAATCCAGCGGTCTGATCTGGTGCGCAGACAATTGGATTTACACCACCGCCACCTCGTCGCGCATTCGCTGGACGCCCCGAGGCATTATTCAAGAACCGACCGCACCCGACGGGGGCCAATGGGGTCTCACGCAGGACAACTTCGGCAAACCCTGGTTCGTCAACGCCGGGGGTGAAACCGGCCCCACCAATTTCCAATACACCATCGCCTACGGCGCCTTCAACCTCCGCCAACAAATCAGCCCTGACTATAAGGAGGTCTGGCCGCTGGTCGCCATCCCGGATGTCGAGGGTGGTGCCCGGCGCTTCCGCCCGGTTGAGAAAACACTCAACCACATCACCGCCGCCTGCGGAGCCGACATCTACCGCGGCGACCAACTCCCCGTCGATCTCGTCGGCGATCTACTTTACTGCGAACCGGTGGGTCGGCTGATCCGCCGCACCAAAATCGAAACCCGAGCTGGGCTCACCTACCTGCGCAACGCCTACGAGAAATCCGAGTTTATTCGCTCTTCCGATCCTTACTTTCGCCCCATCAATCTCGTCACCGCACCGGACGGCGCGCTCTATATTACCGACATGTCGCGTGGGATAGTCCAGGAAGGCAGCTGGACAAAAAAAGGTTCCTACCTGCGCACGGTCATCGAGCAGTACAGCCTGGATCAAAACATCAACAACGGCCGCATCTGGCGCCTCGTGCGCGAGGGCCAGCCCCTCGGCCCGCGCCCGCAGATGCTAGACGAAACCCCCGCGCAACTCGTCGCCCACCTCGCCCACCCCAACGGTTGGTGGCGCGACACCGCCCAGAAACTGCTTATCCTTGCCGAAGACCTTTCTGTGGTGCCCGCCCTCCAAGCCATGGCGCGCACGCACCCCGATACCCTCGCGCGTTTTCACGCCCTTTGGACGCTCGAGGGCCTCGGCGCCCTCGACGCCGCGCTTGTCCACAAAACGCTCCGCTCCGGCCCACCCGAACTCCGCATGGCCGCCCTCCGTCTCGGCGAAACCCTCATCAAAGCGGGCGAACCGACGCTACGAGCCACCACCCTCGCCCTTCTTCAAGACCCCGATCCCGCCGTCGCCAACCAAGCGATGCTGAGCGCCCACCTGCTCAAATTGCCCGAGGTCAAAACCCTCATACAAAAAACCGCGGTCACCCACGCCGCCCCTGCCGTCAAAGAAATCGCCGCTCAACTGCTCAACCCACTGTCCGGCCAAATCGCCCCCGGTTTCGACCCCGCCGCCCGCAGCCAACTCCAACACGGTAAACAAATTTACCAAGAGCTGTGTTTTGCCTGCCACGGGATCGACGGCCGAGGCACCCCGATTGATGGCAGCGCGTTCACCCTCGCTCCCCCTCTCGCCGGTTCACCCACGGTCCTCGGCCACCGCGACCTTGCCCTCAACGCCGTGATCTTCGGCCTCGCAGGCCCCATCGCCGGACACGCTTACGATGCTCAAATGGCCGCCATGGGCGCCAACGACGACGCATGGCTCGCCGACATCGTTTCCTATATCCGCACCAGTTTCGGCAACACCGCCGGGCTCGTCAGTATCTCCGATGTCAGCCGTCTCCGCGCCGCCCACCCCGGCCGCACCGAGGCCTGGACGCTGGCTACCCTCCACCCCCTGGTGCCTCAGCCTCTGCCCAATCAGGCCGCGTGGCGCATCACCTCCAACCGCGTGCGCGTCGCCGATGCCCCCGCGCTCACCACGAGCCCGATCACGCTTCCGTTCACCGTGGAATCCGGCCAGACCGCCGGCGCCTGGTTGCAAATCGAATTACCCGCGCCCGCCACGCTCTGCGAAATCCGCCTCGGCAGTACCCAATACCCCCGCAACGCCGCCCGCGCCCTCACCGTCGAACTCTCCATGGATGGCATCGCTTGGTCCGCGCCCGTCGCGACCGTCAAAGGCAACGCCCCTGTCCTCGAATTTGCCTTCGCCGCCAAGCCCGCGAAATTCCTACGCATCACGCAAACCGCCCAGGCGTCTAACGCACCCTGGAGCCTCGACGACCTCGTGCTCTTCAGTCCGCCGGCGAGCCGCGCAACTACAACCACCCCATAAATAATTTTCACGCAACCTCTCCCAGCGCTCTCCGTCTCCCGCTTGCTGCTCGATTACCTTAAATTCGATCGAAATAGAATCACAGTTATCACCCCTAGCCCCTTTCCCATGAGTAGCTCCAACTGGTTTTTTCCCACGCGCTTGGCCGCAACCGTCGTTTCCGCTTTCGCCCTCGCCGCCTTGCCCCTGCGTGCCGCCGAGCTCACCGTCCAAGGCCCATCAATCGTGGGTAAATTAAAGCCGATGGATCGTCACGCCGAGGCCGACATTAACCCCGCCTCCGACGAGGGCTTGCTCGCGCTGAAACGGTTTAAACTTCCGCCCGGCCTCACCGTTTCAATCTGGGCGGCAGAGCCCATGTTGGCTAACCCCGTCGCCTTTAACTTCGACGAGAAGGGCCGCGCCTTTGTTGCCGAGACCTACCGGTACCGCTCCAGCGTCCTGGATATCCGTGACTACATGTGGATTCTTGAAGACGAACTGGCCAACCGCACGCAGGATGATTTCCGCGCGATGATTCTGCGCAGATTCGGCCCCGACGGTGTTGCCGAGCTGCGCAAGGAGACCGAGCGGGTGCGCCTCGTCGAAGACCGCGACGGAAGCGGCAAAGCCGATACCTCGACGCTTTACGCCGATGGTTTTAACTCTGAGATCGACGGTATCGCCTCCGGCATCCTCCCGTACAAAGGCACGGTTTACTTTACCAACATCCCGAGTCTTACCGCCTTCACGGGCACCAACAAAGCGGAGACGCGCAAAGATCTTAGTACCGGCTACGGCGTGCGGTTTAACTTTACTGGCCACGACATGCACGGCCTCGCGATCGGTCCCGACGGCAAACTCTATTACAGTATCGGCGACCGCGGCGCGCACGTCGTCACGCCCACCAACACCATCGCCACGCCCGACGCAGGCTCTGTTTTCCGCTGCGATCTGGATGGCTCCCACGTCGAGCTCTTTGCCACCGGCCTCCGCAATCCCCAAGACCTCCTCTTCAATGAAGTCGGCGATCTCTTCACGGGCGACAACGACTGTGATCAAGGCGATATGGAACGGCTCGTCCACGTCGTCCAGGGTGGTGACTCCGGCTGGCGCGTCGGTTACCAACACGCCCCGATGGGTAACGCCGGGCCCTGGAACCGCGAACGCCTCTGGCTCCCTCGCCACCCCGGTCAACCCGCCAACCACCTCGCCCCGCTCGCCAACCTCGAGGACGGTCCCTCCGGCATCACTTATTATCCGGGCACCGGCCTCAACGATTCCTACCGCGGAGCGTTATTCATCACGACCTTCGTGGGCAACGTTGCCCGCTCCGGTATCTTTGCTTACAAACTCAAACCCGCTGGCGCCACCTACACGGTCGATACGGCCGAGCGCTTTCTCGGAGGCGCCCTTCCCACGGACGTGAAATTCGGTCCTGACGGCCGTCTGTATTGGACGGACTGGGCCGATGGCTGGCCCAAGTCCAAACGCGGCCGCATCTACGCGGTCACCGATCCCGCCCACGCCAAAGACCCGATCATCGCCGAGACTAAAGCCCTGATCGCGGCCGATCACACGAAGCAATCCAGCGCGGAACTGGCCACTCTGCTGGGCCATGCCGACATGCGCGTGCGCCGCGCTGCGCAGTTCGAGCTCGCGGCCCGCAAAAAGGACGGCCTGGCTGCGCTCACGCGCGTGGCCGCCCAAAGCACCGCTTCACTCTACGCGCGCCTCCATGCCATCTGGGGCCTTGGCCAACTCGTGGGCGTGGATCGCAAGCTCGCCCTAGACCCGCTCCGCGCTCTGGTTAAAGACAGCGATAGTGAAGTTCGCGCCCAAGCGATCAAAGTTCTTGGCGAGCACAAAGCCGTCGATCAATTCGACGCCTTTCTGGCAGCCCTGAAGGATGACAATAGTCGCGTAAAATTCTTCGCTGCCCAGAGCCTGAGCAAAATCGGCACCCCGCAATATATTCCACCGCTTCTCGAAGCTCTACGCGCCAACAACAACCAAGATGCCTATCTGCGCCACGCGCTCGTTTTAGCTCTGGTCGGTTGTTCGCACTCCCTAGAGCCCATGGGTCCCGGAGTATTAGGTGTGATCGAAAAAGGCCCCAGTGAGTTGCTCGCGCCCTTCATTAATGACGCATCGCCTGCCGTCCGCCTTGGCATTTTGCTCGCGCTGCGCCGGACTGCTAACCGCGAGGTCGCCCGGTTCCTCAACGACACTGATTCTTACCTCGTTCGCGAGGCTGCGCTAGCGATCAACGACGCTCCGATTGACGACGCCACTCCCGCCCTCGCCGCTTTCTTGAAAAAACCCATCGCCGACGACGCCGTGATGCTTCGCGCGATCAACGCCACCTTCCGCCTTGGCACGCCCGCGCACGCCGCCGCACTTGCGACCTACGCCGCCCGCGTCGATGCCCCCGCTTTTCTCCGCGCCGAAGCCCTGACCCAACTCGCTCTCTGGACCGCGCCGCCCCAGCGCGACCGCATTGTCGGCGTCTATCGCCCATTCGCCGAAAAAACCCGCGAGGCGGCACCCGCCGCCGCCGCACTCGCACCCGTGTTGCCCGCGCTCCTCGCAGTCGATGCACCCGTCACCGTGCAGACCGCCGCCCTCAAAGCCGCCGAAAAACTCGAGCTGCGCAGCGCCGCCGATACGTTCTTCGCCATCGTCGGCGACCCCGCGCAAAGCCCTGGAGCGCGCACCGCCGCCCTCAACGCCTTAAAACATTTCCAAGATCCACGGCTATCCGCCGCCGTGAAAATCGCCGGCGACTCCAAAGCGGCTGAGCTTCGCGGCGCCGCGCTGCCGCTCATTGCCGGACTCTCGCCTGAAGCAGCCGCGCCCGTCATCAAAAACCTCATCGTCAACGGCAGTATCGCCGAACAGCGCACCGCGCTGGCCGCGCTGGCCGTATTGAAGCATCCGGAGGCCGATGCACTCATGGTTGCGCAACTCGATCGCCTCGCTGCAGGACAAATCAACGCCAGCGTGCAATTGGAGCTTCTCGAAGCTGCCACCACCCGCGCCACACCCGCCGTACAAGCCGCCCTCGCTACGCGCGAGGCTGCGCTCGCCCAAAACCCAGATCCGCTCGCGCCATTTCGCGGGGCGCTTCGCGGCGGCAACGCCAAAAACGGCGCTGAGATCTTTCATAACCAACCAGTCATGGCCTGTGTTAAATGCCACGCCATCGGCGGCCAAGGTGGGGCCGCGGGTCCCGAGTTAGGCGACATCGGACCGAAATATCCGCGCGAATATCTTCTCGAATCCATCATCAAGCCCAACGCTCACATTGCACCCGGTTTCGATACGGTGGTGGTGACACTTAAAACCGGAGTCGTCGTCGTCGGCACCGTAGGGGCCGAAACGGCCACAACGCTCACGCTTAAGCCGGTCGAAGGCGCACCGGTTGAAATCCAAAAATCAACTATCACCAAACGTGACACCGCACCGTCGAGCATGCCAGAAATCTACGCCACGATTTTGACCAAGTCTGAAATCCGCGACGTCGTGGAATACCTCGCCAACCAGCGTTCTCGTCCGATGAAAGCCGCACCGGAGATTCCCCGCGCGCTTCGCGATACCCGAGCTGAATACGAGGCCCGCGCCGAGGCCAAAGCTACGCAATAATCGCCGCAGCGGATTAGCACCTCAGGGTTCACCCCGCCACACTCAAGACGACGGCAGGGTCGAGGTTTCGAGCGCGCGCCACGCAGCGAGACGCTCGAGTGCACCTCGTTCGTCTAAAGCGATTAAAAAGGCCCAAGCACCTAACACGCGGCGGTAAAACAAGGCGCGTTGCAGAGCCTCTTTTTTCTCTCCGAATTCAATTACAACCCTGTTTGTGTGCTCCGGGTTGGCAGATTTGGGTCGCACAGGGCCACCCCAGGTAAGTGCCGCCGCCGTGATTTTGTCATCGGTCGAGGAGCGAGCCCAAGCGAGAATCGCCGCGCGTCGGCCGGCCTCCCAACGTGCAACGACCGCCGCGCGGGCCTGATTTTTCGCATCAGTCTGCGCGTAGCCGGAGCGCCAAAATAACTCGTTGCGCACCGCATCGCGATCACCCGGCAGAAAGAGCTTTGAGGGATTTTTTTCCTCAAGCTCAATGAGTTGTAATTCAAAGGCTCGTGCAGCTTCGGAGATCCCAGTGACGTTTTTGGCTACGAGTGCAGCTTTCCAAGCCGGTCGAATTGTCTCGGACCAGAGCTTGCGGATATTAGTCGGGGCGCCCCCTCGTCTGCGTGCACCGCCCGCAGCCGGTTCGGGAGCTGGGGTGAGATCGGCGCGAGTTCCGGCCAGCAACACCAACGCAGCCGAGGGGTTTTGCTCAGCGAGCGCGGCTAAAAACCGCTCAGTTTGTTGCTGTTGCTCAAGAAATGCGGGGTCTTTTACTCCGGGGGGCTCGCCGTTTACGATCCGTTGGTAACGTTCGACTTGCGCTCGCACGAGCGGTGTGAGTGCGGGGCTTTCGGTGAGGACCGTTTCAATGAGGGTCGCGTAACGCTCGAGCCAGGCCTCGCTCGTGCGAATTGGTTTATCAATGGTGCGATCAATCAAAGTCGCAGCCGTGTGCGCCGCAGAGAAATTCGCCAACGCGGGCGCGAGTTTTTTGCCCGACATCAAATCGATGCCCAGTAAGGCCTCCGGAAAATGCCGTTCGTAGCCGCGCCACTTTTCCGGATCCGGGTCAGGATCGCAGCCAGCCGCGAGCGAATCTTCGGTCGTGGCCGTGAAGCCGGCGATTCGCGCAGGCGCAACCATCTCAGACCAGTCGGCACAGGCGAGCGGTTGCAATCCACGGAACCAAGCGGGATTAGCCGGTGCGTCGCGCGGCACATCGAGGTGATGAAAACCGCCCGAGTGGCAGCAGGTAAAACAAAACACCACCCGCCCCCGCCCAAGTCCGGCTTCAAGAGCAGCGCGGAGTTCGGAAACGGTAAGAACTTCCTTCGGGTCGGAACGCCAACTGGCCTTAGCCCCACTGCCGGTGCGCTGCATCTGCCAGAGCGTGATCGCGCTCTGGCGGTCTTTCCCGCGGGAAAGTTCGCCGTGATCACCGACGAAGAGCGTCAACGTCCCGCCTTGCGCCACGCGTGGTAAAATCTCGCGTTGTAAGGCGCCGAGAATTTCCCCCTTGGTCGCGGGCCGGTTTTCGACCAATTCTCCGGGTAACCAGGACTCTACAAGAAGTCCGTCTTGTTTGAGTTGGCGGCGCACATCAGCCAAGGCTGCCGGCACACCTGGCCGATTACCCGCACCGAAAAACGTCCACACGGCCTCCCGAGGATAACGGGCCCGCCACGCCTCGTTGAGCGCACGCGCCTGGAGAAACTGAGAGTAATTATTGGAAAGGGGCGTGCCTCCGCCCGAGATTACCACAAACGCATCGCCTTGGGCTACCTGAGTTGCCGGTCGCGTTGCCGCTGTCGCTGGCTCAATCGAGGGCGCCACTCCAGTTGGCCCGGCACAACCCGCACCAAAGCCCAAACTCAACACAAGGAGTAACACGGGGTTAAAAACACGTCGGAACGCGGGGGTCATGTCCTTGATCACGCCATCCTGGCGCTTGAGTGCAATTCACAATCGGTCACCCAACAAGCCCACCCCAAGCACTCGAAGGGTAAATTTCTATGGCTGTTCATTCACGCCGCGCTCGACGCCGGGGCTACAGGCTGCAACCTCAACTCATCTCTTCATCTATGGCTTCCCTCGATTCTATCTCCGCCCTCGAGAAATCCGTTCTTCGCCCTATTACCGAAATCGCCGCCAAACTCGGCGTCACGCCCGACGAACTCGAACTGCACGGGCGCTTCAAAGCCAAACTTCCTCTGACACGCATCGACGCTGCCCGCGCCGAGCGCTCACGCCTGATCCTTGTTTCCGCCATCACCCCCACTCCCGCCGGCGAAGGCAAGACGACGACCACCATCGGCTTAGCAGATGCACTCACCCGCCTCGGGAAAAAAGCTGCCGCCGTTCTGCGCGAGCCTTCACTCGGCCCCGTTTTCGGACTTAAAGGCGGTGCCACCGGCGGCGGACGTGCGCGCGTAGGCCCGCACGCGGACATCAATCTGCATTTTAACGGCGACTTCGCCGCGATCGAGAAAGCCCACAATCTCCTCGCCGCTTGCGTCGATAACCAACTTCAAAACAAGAAAAACGTCCTCGGGCTCGACCCGATGACGGTACGCACGAAGCGCGTGTTCGACATGAACGACCGCGCTTTGCGTCGCATCATGATCGGCCTCGGCGGTCGCGGTTTCGGCGTCCCGCGCGAAACCGGCTTCGACATCACCGCGGCCTCGGAAGTGATGGCGATTTTGTGCCTCGCTTCCTCACGTGCCGATTTAAAAGCGCGACTCGGCGGCATTTTCATCGGTTTTACCCGGGAGCGAAAACCCATCTACGCGCGCGACCTGAAAATCCACGGCGCGATGGCAGCGCTGCTCAAAGACGCGATCGTGCCCAATCTGGTGCAAACGCACGAGGGCACGCCCGCGATTCTGCACGGTGGCCCGTTTGCCAACATTGCCCAAGGCACCAACTCCGTCCTCGCCACGCGTCTCGGCCTTAGTCTCGCCGATTACGTTGTCACCGAATGTGGCTTCGGCTTCGACCTAGGCGGCGAGAAATTCCTTGATTTGAAGTGCCGCGCCGCCGGCCTCTGGCCTGACGCCCTCGCGCTCGTCGCTACGGTCCGCGCCCTCAAATACCAAGGCGGCGCTGCGCTTAAAGAACTCTCCGCCGCCAACCCCGATGCCATCCGAGGTGGTTTCGCCAATCTCCAAAAGCACCTCGAAAACGCCCGTGTCTTCGGTCTTACACCGGTCGTCGTACTTAATCGTTTCCCCACAGACACCGCCGACGAACTCGCTCTGGTTGTCCAACTTTGTGCCGAGTTTGGGGTGCAAGCAGTCCCGAGCGATCACTTCGGCCTCGGCGGCGAAGGCGCCCTCGCGGCCGCGAGCGCGCTCATCGCCGCTTGCGAAAAATCTCCGCGTCCACGCGCTCCACAATACGCCTACGAGCTGACCCAGACGGTTGAAGAAAAAATCACGGCCGTTGCCACGCGCATCTACGGGGCCGAGCGGGTCGAGTTTGGCGCCAAAGCGCGCACCGATCTCAAAACTATCGCCGAACTCGGCCTCGCCGGTCTGCCGATCTGCATTGCGAAGACCCAATATTCCTTCAGCGACCAACCTGGGCTACTGGGTCGTCCGCGCGGATTCACCTTTGTCGTGCGTGAGATTGAAATTGCAGCCGGCGCCGGTTTTCTCGTGCCAATCGCTGGCGAGATTCTACGCATGCCCGGCCTGCCTGAAGTTCCCGCTGCTGAACATATTGATATCACCGACGACGGCGAAATCACCGGACTTACTTAAAATAAAAACCGTTTCCGGACTGCCGCCGCAACGCCCGCGCGCCCCCCGCGTCAGTCCCTCCAAGCTAACCTCGTTTTAAACACCCATGAAACTACCCATCGTTCGCTCCCTCGCCCTGCTCGGTCTCGCTTTCACTAGCAGCGCCTCGCTCGTAGCCCAAACTGCCGCCACGACCGGCGCTGCGGCCGCGCCCAAGGTCACATTCCCCGCGCCGAGTCCCGCTGCTACACTCAAGCAACGCGTCGGCCTCACCGACATCGAAATTGCTTATTCGCGGCCGAGTATGAAGGGCCGAGCCATCTTTGGCGGAATCGAAGCGTATGGCCGCGTTTGGCGCACGGGCGCCAATAACGCCACACGTCTTACCTTCAGCACGTCTGTGAAATTCCAAGGAGTGGCTCTGGAAGCGGGCACCTACGAGCTGTTCTCGATCCCCGGCAAAGACACGTGGACGATCATCGTCCAGAAAGCCGCCAAGCAATGGGGCGCCTACGCTTATGATCAGAAAAACGATATCGCTCGCGTGAGCGTCAAACCCGTAGTCCTCGCCGAGCCCATCGAAACACTCACGATCGATTTCGGTGATCTTCGCGACGAGTCCGCCACGCTCAACATCAGCTGGGAAAAAACCCGCGTACCGGTAAAACTTGAGTTCGATCTCACTACCACGCTCGTGCCGCAAATCGAAGCGGCGGCCGTCGCCGAGGGTAAAAAATCCAACCAATTTTACTACGGAGCCGCCGGCTTCTACTACGAGCACCACCTCGATTTGAAAAAAGCGCTTACTTGGATCACCGCCGCCACCTCTGGCGAAAAACCCGCCTTCTACATGGTTCACCTGAAGGCCAAAATTCTGGCGCAGCTCGGCGACAAACCTGGCGCCATTGCCGCTGCCAACCAATCCAAGAGCCTCGCCGTCGCCGCCGAGGGCGCCCAAAGCCCCTTTGTGAAACAAAACGATGACCTGGTCGCTTCGTTGAAATAATTTACCCCAGCCCCGACGCCATCATCGTCGGGGCTTTTTGTTGTCCCGGTTTTTGTTCGACTCGCTCCGTCTCGCTTTCCACCCACGCTACCGATGTCCTTTTTGCGCACCGCCTTTGTCCCCGCCTTTTTCACGCTCGCGTCCTTGATCGCCGCCGAGCCTGCGTCGGTCACGCCCACGCCCACCCCTGCCAACGCAACGATTCCTGAAGCGCTCCGCGAGCTGGGCGCGTTCCGTGAACTCGGCTCCGTCCTGTACGCCGCCGCGCACCCCGACGACGAAAACACGCAATTACTTGCATGGCTTTCCCGCGGCCAAGGCTACCGTACCGCCGATCTCTCGCTTACGCGTGGCGATGGCGGCCAAAACGTCATTGGTCCAGAACTCGGCGACAAACTCGGCGTCGCCCGCACGCAAGAACTCCTCGCCGGCCGCCGGCTCGACGGAGCTCGCCAATATTTTTCGCGCGCGCTCGATTTTGGTTTCTCCAAAGACTACGCCGACACACAACGCGTCTGGGGTCGCGACGAGGTTATCGGCGATATCGTCCGCATCATCCGGCGCTTTCAACCTGATGTCATCCTCACGCGTTTTTCGCCGCAGCCCGGCGGCACCCACGGCCACCATACCGCTTCCGCCGTTCTGTCGATTGAAGCCTTCAAACTCGCTGGTGATCCCAAAGCCTATCCCGAGCAGATCGCCCAAGGCCTGAAGCCCTGGCAGCCCAAGCGCATCCTGCAAAACGGTTCCTTCGGCCGCGGTGCACCTGCCACCGGAGCTCTTGCTGTTGAAATCGGCGGAGACGATCCCGTACTGGGTATTCCACTTTCCACCGTTTCACTTCGTGTCTTGGCCCAACACAAAACTCAAAATCTCGGCGGGGTCATTTTTGGTCAAGGTCGTGGCGCGGGCGCAAGCGGCCCACGCACTGAGACGTTCACGCTTCTCGGTGGTGCTCCAGCCACAACGGGACTTTTCGAAGGTGTCGCCACGTCATGGACCACGCGATACCCCGGACCCGGCGCCGAGATCGACGCCCTAGCCACCGCAGCCCTAGCGAGCTTCGATGAAAAAAATCTCGCCGCCAACATCCCTGCGCTCCTTGCCCTCCGCACGAAGTTAGCCGCACTGCCAACCGATCCGCTGGTCACAGACAAACGCGCCCAACTCGATCGCGTACTTCAAAGTTGCCTCGGTCTCAACGTCTCCACCACGGTCGCCACACCTGACGCAGTCCCCGGTGAAACCCTCCAGCTCACGCATACCGTAAGCTCTGTCGTCCCGCTTCGTTGGATCGCCACACGCACCACAAACGGCGAAAGTCTTACGACCGGCGTGACCCTCGCCCAAAAATCCGAGACGCAAGTTTCACAAATTTTACTGCCCGCCACGACGGTACTTTCAACACCCTATTGGCTGCGCGCCGAAGGCCGTCCTGGCCTCGCCCGCGTCGATGATCCGACACTTATCGGCAACGCCGAAAACCTCCCCACCGTCGCCCTCGATTACGTTTTTGAAATCGAAGGCCAAAAACTCGTTGTAGCTGACGAACCGTTTTCCGTAAGCGGGGTTGGCTCCAGCCAAAAACGCCGCCGGCTCGACATTGTTCCGCCCGTATCGCTCAGCTTTACCTCGGATGTCACCATTTTCACACCTGGGGCAACTCGCACCGTTACCGTGGAAATCTCGGCCAATCGCCCGGATCGTGCCGGCACCGTCGCCTTAGAGCTTCCGGCCGGTTGGCGCGCCATGCCCGCTACTCAGCCCTTCACGCTCGCCACCCTCGGAGCAAAATCGCGCCTTAGTTTTGAGGTCTCAGCGCCGGCCTCCGCGTCCTCCGCTACGCTGGGTGCCGTAGCGAAGATCGGCTCGGAGACCTACCGCAATGCCCGCGATGAAGTAAACTACGCGCATCTGCCCCCGCAGCTGCTTCAACCGGTCGCGCGCCAACGCGCCGTCACCTTCGATGTCGCTGTAACCGCCAAAAAAATCGGTTTTCTGCCGGGAGCCGGCGACGACATCCCTGCCGCTCTCGCCCAGCTCGGATGCACGGTCACAACGCTGACCGGCGCCGATCTCACGGCACAAAAGCTCGCCCCTCTCGACGCGGTGGTTATTGGGGTGCGTGCCTTCAACACCCGCGATGATCTTGCCGCGAATCTGCCTGGACTCTTCGCCTGGGTGGAAGCCGGCGGCACCGTCGTAGCTCAATATAACCGACCCGGCCGCGACCTGAAAACGGATCGCCTCGCGCCCTACGCCCTCAAGCTGGGCGCCAACGAAGCCCGCGTCACCGACGAAGACGCCGCCATTACTCTGCTTGAGCCCACCCACCCGGCATTTAACACGCCGAATAAAATCACCGCCGCGGATTGGTCCGGCTGGGTGCAAGAACGGGGGGCATATTTTGGAACTGCGTGGGGCGTCGGCTTCACCCCACTACTGGCCTGTAACGACGTCGGCGAAGCCCCGCAAAAAGGCGCGCTCTTGGTCGCTCGCCACGGCAAAGGTTACTACGTTTACACGGGCCTAGGCTTCTTCCGCCAACTGCCCGCCGGCGTCCCCGGCGCCTACCGACTATTCGCCAACTTGATCTCTCTCGGGAAATGAAAACTTCCTCCAATCCGCCCCCACCCCCAGAGGAGGCTCCGGGTGTACCCGGTTTCCGCACCTGGCTAGGCGTCTACCTTTTTGTCCTAGCCGCGTTCATCGTTGTGGTGCTCGTGCTCACGCTATTCACCCGCACCTACGCATGAACCTGCTTGATTGGCTCGTTCTTCTTGGCGCGGTCGTCGGGGTCGCCGGCTACGGCACATGGCGCACGCGCCACACCGACAACCTCAACACCTACCTTAAAGGCAACAGCACGACGAAGTGGGGCACCATCGGTCTGTCTGTGATGGCCACGCAGGCGAGCACGATCACGTACCTCTCGCTCCCCGGCCAAGCTACGGAGAATGGCATCGCTTTCATTCAAAATTACTTCGGGCTTCCGCTCGCACTTATTGTCGTGTGTGCCGTGTTCTTGCCCATCTACCGCAAGCTCGGCGTCTACACCGCGTACGAATATCTTGGCCAGCGCTTCGACCGTAAAACCCGTCTGCTCGGAGCCGGCATCTTTGTGTTTCAACGCGGACTGCAGGCCGGCATCACCATTTACGCGCCCGCGATCATCCTCTCAACGGTGCTCGGTTGGCGACTCGATCTAACGATCATCTGCACCGGGTTACTCGCCATAGTTTACACCGTCACCGGCGGAAGCGCTGCGGTGAACCTCACGCAAAAATGGCAAATGGGGGTAATCTTCGGAGGTATGCTAAGCGCCTTCGTTATTTTGCTAACAAAACTCCCTGCTGACGCGCTTCCTATCGCGGGGGCTCTGGGCAAACTCCAAGCCGTCGATTACAACCCCGACCTGAAAGTGCGTTACACCGTCTGGAGTGGTGTGCTGGGTGGATTTTTTCTTTCACTTTCGTATTTCGGCACTGATCAGTCGCAGGTCCAGCGCTACATCGGCGGGGCGCGTCTGCGCGAAGGCCGTCTGGGATTAATGTTCAACGCGCTGCTTAAAATTCCGATGCAGTTGTTCATCGTGATCCTAGGTGCGCTGCTTTTCGTTTTTTATCAGTTCCAGCCGCACGCGCCAGTCGTGTACAACCAGACGCAGTGGCAACGCCAACTCAAGGGCCCTGAAGCCGCGAATTTCCGCGCGCTTGAGGAGAAATACACGGTACTCCACGACCAAAAACAGGAAAAAATCCGCGCATGGGCAGCCGCGCAAAACGCCCACAATCCCGCTGTAACCGCCGAAGCCCGCCGTGACATGCTCGCTGCGCAAAGCGCCGCCGACGCCGTCCGCAAAGAAGCCCGCACCGCACTTCAAGCCGCCGATCCTACTACAAAAAAAACCAAAGACTCCGATTTCGTCTTCATCCATTTTATCCTCACGCAGCTTCCGCACGGCATCATTGGACTGTTGCTCGCCGTAATGTTCGCCTCCGCGCTTTCCTCTAAAGCCGGCGAACTCAACGCGCTCGGCACCACGAGTACAATCGACCTGTGGCGTACATTCCGCCCGCTGAGCGCCCACGATGAAGCCCGCAATGTCCGTACGGCTAAAGCCTTCACGGCCTTTTGGGGCCTGTTCGCCATCGCGTTCGCGCTTTTCGTAAGTTTTGCGGAAAACCTCATCGAGGCGCTCAACATCGTCGCTTCCATTTTTTATCCCGCGCTGCTGGGTGTGTTCGTGGTGGCGTTCTTTTTAAAACACGTCAAAGGCACCGCCGTCTTCTGGGCCGCGGTCGCCGCACAAACGGTCGTAATCGCCATCTTCTTTGTTGGAAAAGCGTACCCGGCACGTGAAATCGGCTACCTCTGGCTTAATCCGATCGGTTGTTTTACCTGCGTGATTTTCGCCGTGATTCTGCAGGGGGCGTTGCCTCAAAATGACTCAAAAGCGGCGTAAACTAGGCGTGGGTTCGCAAACAGCTCGCTTTCTGGGGCGCCACTATTTTCTGGAAACCGCGTCTAAGAACTGCCGTGGTGCGTAGCTATATAGTAACTATGAAACTCCGATCCCTCCTCTTCACCTGCTTAGCCGCCAGCCTGACCGCCGTCGGATTTGCTCAACCCTCCAGCGTAACGTTCCGTCCGGCATTAATTGATACCTTCGCCAGCAGCTACTCGTACTCGGGCGCCGGTGATTTTAAGCGCGGAGCCACAAAAATCGACGGTATCAGCATGAGTCGCTTTGAATTTAGCGCCTCCGGCCGCGTTCCCGTGGCCGAGGGCACGTTGTTTAATCCCGGGGTGGCTTACTCACATACCACGATCGAGACGCCCGACAATTCCCCGCTGCCCAAAACGGTGCAGGAATTCTCGGTTAACCTCGGTGTTCGCGGACTGTTTAGCAAAGAATGGGCTTACTTGGTGGCGCTCCGCCCTGGCATCTATGGCGATTTTGAAAAAATCGGCTCAGACAGCTTCAATGCCCCGCTTTTCCTCGCCACGTTTTACGTACCAAATTCCTACGTCACTTGGATCTTTGGCGTAACCGCCAATGCGTTCAACGACCATCCGGTGCTGCCCGTACTTGGCCTTCGGTTAAAATTGGCGCAAGATCTTCAACTCGACATCGGCTTCCCACGCACAGGCCTGTCGTACGCATTAAATTCCAGTCTTACCTTGCGCGGCGGCCTCAGCGCCTTCGGCGGCAATTACCGTATCACCAAAAACCTGGGCGTACCCGCTCCTGGCGTACCAAGCCTCAACAACACCTTTCTTGATGTGACCGAAATCCGCGGAGGCATCGGCGCGACTTACAAAATCGCCGAGAACTTCGAAATCGAAGGTGATTTCGGCTACACGGCGATGCGCCGTTTCGAATTCCCCGATCGCAATTTCCGGCTGAGAGGCGACAATGTGACCTGGGTGAGCTTCGCGCTCAATACCCGCTTCTAAGCGAGCGAAGTGATTAGGCGGCGTGCTAAAAAATCACGCCGCAAACTTCCGCAGGTATTTTAACGCGACTTCAAACTCGTGGGGCAAAGGTGCGGAGAGGGTGAGCGGCTCCTTGGTCGTTGGGTGTTTCACCGTCAACGTGCTCGCATGCAATGCGAGTCTTGCGATCAAAGGCTTTTCGTCCTCGCGGCCTTTGTAGCCACGCTTGAGCCCGGAGAGCAGCAATTTCACTTCGGGGTCTCCGTAGAAAACGTCATTTAAAATCGGTGCGCCCGCTGCGGCCAAGTGCACCCGGATTTGGTGGGTACGGCCTGTGAGCGGTCGGCACTCGACCCACGCGAAGCGGCCAAAGTTTTCCAACACCCGAAACTCTGTTACGCTCGCTTTGCCGCCGCGGCCCTTGAAAATGCGCATGCGGCCGGGCTGGCGTTCATCTTCGCCGAGCGATTGTTCCATCGTGAACTCCGGCGGCAAACCGCCATCGGGCCCGCGCACGGCTTTCACAACTTTCATCGCGCGCTCCGGCGGCAACACCACGACCAGTGCGAGGTAGGTTTTGAGAACCGTCTTTGATTGAAACTGGCCGCTAAGATAATCCAGCGCCTCCTTTGATTTTGAGCACAACACCACCCCGCTCGTATCGGCATCGAGCCGGTGAACGTTGGCGACGCCATGGCCAAACTTGTCGTGCACGAGGCCCATCATATTTTCGCGTTTTTTGTCCCAGCGATCGGGTGCGATCAGCATCCCGCTCGGTTTGTCGAACGCGATAAAGGTCTCGTCTTGTTGAAGAATCGGCGGGAGCGGCATGGGCGAACTCCAGTGCGGCCGCCCTGGGGAGTACTCGCAACCTGAAAACCAGAGCGCAAGTCAGGCCACCCCACCCGGCCAGTCGACAAGAGGAGCCCGTTTAATTAAATAACCCTGCCGTACCGCGATCGGTTACACGGAGGTTTCGCTCCTGCAACATTTAGGTGACGCGAATGCTTTGATTTTGCCACTACCGGCGCCTGGGCCGCGTGGTAAAAACATGCCCGCGCTTACTCTTTCACCCGCGTTGTCCGTATTGGCCGCCATCACGCGTTTCACCCCGCCACAACCCCTGCACACGTTCTTGCGCACGACCGGCTACAAAATCCGACCGCCTCGGCCGCTGCCTTATTCACCGCAACTATCACCCGCGCGCGATGCGATCTTAACGCATTCTGCCGCTGGACCGCACCGGCTCGCCACGCTCCTGTGCGAAAAAAGACCCGGATTAGTTCCCACGATTGTACTGGGTGGCTTCGTGCCGGACGCGACTGAACAGGTGTTTCTAGTCCGAGGTTTTTTGTTAAAACATGGTTCGGTTTATTACCTAAACTATCCGCGCAGCGGTTTTTCACTCGATCTGTTGTGTGCACAACTCGACGACCTCGTCGCCGAAATCAACACGCTTCATGGCCAGCGCCCTGTGCTGTTTGGAGTAAGTTTCGGCGCAGGCCTAATCCTCGAATGGCTGCGCCGCACCCGCCTCGCAGGTCGCTCGCCCGCCCTCGCCGGCACGGTGCTTATTAGCCCAGTGGCTTGCACCGCCGATATTGTAGCGCCCGACGAGGTGAAACCCACCACGCTGTTGGGGCGCGCGCTCAAACCTTTCCTCGATGCCGAGGCGGGCCAAGTCGCACCGGGTATCATCGAAAAATCCCGCGTTATTTTTACCAAGATGTTTGAAGCGGGCGCCCAGAACAAAGCATCGCTTCGCGCCCTCATGACGGGCGCTGAGCTACGCCACCTTCATACCCACGTGATTGAAGCGATTCAGAGCATCGACTTTACCGGTGCCTGCGAGCGCTTAGCGGCGCTACGGCAACTCCCAGTCCTTTCCGCTTGGGATAGCGGTCCGCGGCCTCTAAGCGCCGCCCCAGCGCTTATTCTGTATGCCGAGAAAGAAGGGGCTGTACTCCACGAGCGCTCGCCGACTCGCGCTGCACTCGGGACAACCTTGTCTGCTTTTTTTCCGCAAGGCACGCATCGCATCGTAGCAGGCGGAAAAAGTCCGGTACAACACGCCTCGCTCATTTTTCACTACTTCCAATTCCTGCCACCGATCGCCGCGTTTTACCGCGGGTTAAAAACGCACACGGTCTACCGCGCGGCGTGAAAGCCAAAGCGCTTATCCTCTGGCGGCTCCCGTTTTAATTTTTCAGGCACCTCATGCCTATACTTCCCAAGAGTCTGATCACCTTCGGCACCGGTTTACTGACCGTGCGCACCGCTCGCCGGCTTGGTCGCCGCGATGGCGCGCTCAAAGAGCAGGCTCATGCCCTCGATCAGCTTACATCGCGTTTGGCCACGACCTCATTCTGGCGCGAGGCCGGCATCCGCCAAAAACTCGACTACGCCAGCTTCCAAACCATCGCGCCGCCCCGCACCTACGAGCACTTTACGGCTCCGATCGAGCGCATGAAACGTGGCGAAGCGGACGTCCTCTGGCCCGGTCGTTGCGCGCACTACGCCGTTTCCTCCGGCACCACCGTGGGTCGCACCAAGTATCTGCCCATAACGGCTGGCATGCTCGATCACTTTCGCCAAGCCGGCCTCGACTCGTTACTTTACTACACGGCCCGAGTTGGAAACGCCGGAGTTTTTCGCGGACGTCATCTTTTTCTCGGTGGGGCCACGCAACTCTCCCCCATCCCCGAATCTCGCCCCTTCTTGGCGTATGCCGGTGATTTGAGCGGTATCACCGCTTTAAATTTGCCCAGCTGGGTCGATCACCACCTTTACGAGCCCGGTGCGGAGATTGCGCAACTGGCCGATTGGCCCACCAAAATAGCCGCCATTGCCGCCCGCACGGCCCGCCGCGACATCTCGCTGCTCGCCGGCATCCCCAGCTGGGTTTTGATCCTCGCCGAAGCGCTCCGCCAACAACGTCCCGCGACCCGCCACCTCCAAGAGCTCTGGCCTCATTTTGAGTGCTTCATCCACGGCGGGGTCCCACTTGCCCCATTTGCCGAGGAACTCCGGGCCGCGCTCGGACCGGGTGTTAATTTTCACGAAGTTTATCCGGCTTCTGAAGCTTTTATCGCCACGCAAGACGCCGATCCTGCTGACGGGCTGCGGCTCATGACCAATGCGGGGATATTCTACGAATTTCTCCCCATGAGCGATTTCGACGAGCACAATCTCGCCGCGCTTGGACGCAAAACCGTACCGCTCGACGGCGTCAAAATCGGCGTCGACTACGCGTTGCTACTCACCACTCCGGGTGGTCTCGCTCGCTATGTTATCGGTGATGTCGTGCGCTTCATCTCAACCGCCCCGCCCCGCCTCATCTACGTCGGTCGCACCCAGCTCCAACTCAGCGCTTTCGGGGAACACGTCATCGAAAAAGAAATCACCGACGCTCTCACCGTCGTTTGCCAACGCCACAGTTGGAGTCCGGTTAATTTTCACGTCGCCCCGATTTTCGCAAACTCCGCCACCGGCCAAAACCGTGGCCGCCACGAATGGTGGATTGAACTCAAAGTGGGCTCCAATCAGGCGCCTGATTCGATTGTTCTGGCGAAGGAACTCGACCTTGAACTCCAACGCTTGAACGAGGACTACGAGGCCAAACGCCAAGGGGGCGGCCTTGAAACACCCCTAGTTCGTCTGGTCTCCCCGCGGGTGTTTGAGCACTGGCTACGCCAACACGGTAAATGGGGTGGACAGAGTAAAACCCCGCGATGCCGAAGCGATCGTCTCATCGCGGACGCCCTCGCTACCCTCAACCAGGACTAAACCAGGTGGGACCGATCCCATCCCTGCGCACCCAAGCGGCTTGATTTCGTCCGATTGCCTAAAAAATTTCTGTTAATTTCTGTAAGCTCCGACGCTGGCATGGTCGTTGCTAAAGGGACAGGCGTACTGCCCATGCAGGGTTTTGGGTAGCGTAAAGCTGGTGTAAGCCGGCACAGAAAAAAAGTGGGCCCGGCGTTAAGGGGTTATCGCCGGGCCCTTCCTTTTGCCCGACTCCCGCGATCAGCCCTCGGCTCAAGTTACGACTAAAACGATCGCGACTACCATCAGAGCAGCACCGACTAAGCGCCGCCCCAACACAGCGGCGCCGAGTTTTCCTTCGCTATTACCAAAGTAATGTCCGGCTACCCGGACGAGCAAGACGCTCCAAAGTCCGCGTGAACTAAATACGATGTTAACCGCCGTGGCATCACCCCAATGACCGAGGGCGCTTAAAATCCCCGCGTTGGTCGCCGCCATGACAATCGAACCCAGCAACAACCACCGCCAGGCCACGCCCGAAATCTCACCCAGCCCCGCGCGGAAAAACGGGATAAACCCGAACGACAACAACCCCATGGCCGCCATCATCATGGGCAAATAGCGCGCGAGCCCCATCGCGGGCACCCACTTGGCTGTAAGCGTATCACTCAGCGAAAAAAGCCAGGCACCCACCAAGGTCCACGTCACACTGAAGCCGAGCCGCCGGTGTTGCCCACCACGCCCCAGCCCAAGTAGCGCCACGGCCACGGCACCCAAACCGGCCGCGATCCACCATGCCAGCGGTATACTTTGTCCGAGCAAAAGACTGCTCATCAGCGCTACCCACACCGATTTAGTACCCATCACAGGGGTCGTCACCGAAACATCACCGCGACTGATCGCTAAAAATAAACACAACTGCGCCACCATAAACAGGGCGCCCGTCACCACCGGTTGCCACCATACCGCTGCCAGAGAGCCCACCAACGGTTCCCGCCAAAACCACAGCGGCATAAACGCCAGCGCAGCGACGCCATTGGCCACGAAGGTCGAACGCCACACGCCGGCCCCGTGCTCGGTCGCACACTTCATACACAGAGCGCCCACCACGTAGGTGAACCCACCCACGAGCGGAATCAGCAGATGTACCGGGAAATGCACCCGAGTAACGTGCCAAGTCGCACGGCGCCCGCCACTAAAATTCCAACAGCTTAGGGGCGTTATTTTTTCTTCAACACCGCCAAGAGGCGCTGTTCGTATTCTTCCGTGGGCTCAGAACCGACTTTGCGGTCACGAATCTGGCCGGCACGATCGATGATAAAGGTCGTAGGAATCGCATCCATGCCGCCAAACGCCGCTGTCACGTCATCATCGCCCATTACAATCTGATAATTGATTCCGAATTTTTCCATGAACGGTTTAACCACTGCGGGGCCTTTTTGATCGAGGGAGACTCCAATGATTACGAGTCCATCCTTGCCGTATTTTTTTTGCAGTTCGATGTAGCCAGGGATTTCCGCGCGGCAGGGCGGACACCAAGTCGCCCAAAAATCGACCACCACAACCTTGCCCTTAAAAGTTTCCGAAGAAACCCACTTGCCGTCGACGTCCTTCATTTTCCATACGGGGGCGGGCGTGGGCTTCACGGATTCGGCGCGGCCGATTACAAGTACCACGGAAAAAAGAACTAACCCGAGCAGAGCGTGAAAAGATTTCATGAAAATCAAGTTGGCCCAGAAAACAGGTGGCGGCAAATTTTCTTGCGCTGATTTTCCGACGCCGACACCGGCGCCGGCGCAAC
>CANGCX010000030.1 GCA_947452315.1 Opitutia bacterium
CCGCAAAAACCACCGCATGCATAGTTTCTCCGAGCAATGTCTCGATATGGCCCGCTCAATGTTGGGCCACAACCTCGATTCCATTCAGCCTGACGGCACCATTCTGCCCGCCAACGGCGAGCTCTCCCGAGCCGATGAACCCGGCCACGTCGCACTCGCCCTCGGCGAGTACTACCGCGCGACCGGCGAGACCACTCTTAAAGGTTACGATATCGTCGACCTCGCCGCGCGCTGCATCACCGCGCAGATGTTCACTGAGCCACCGGCTGAAAATGGCCTCGCCTATGCCGCGCTCGGCCTTCTCTGCTTCGGTCCCTCTAAAGAGCGCAACCCCGTGTGGGAGCGACTCGTCGACGAAACACGCGAGCGCATCGACAAAGCCCTCCTCCACCGCTCCGACTACGACAATCATTGGCAGGCCTTCAACGTCGCCAAAGCCGTCGCTCGCTTCTCCCTCGGTCTTTCCAAAAAAGATGAAACCTCGCGCCTCATCGAGCGCATGGTCGAGCGTATGACCGCAACCAGCACGGCCGGCTTCTTCGACGACGCGACCCCCACCGGCCTCGGCGGTAATTTCAATCTATACGGTGTGATGAGCTTTGTCTTCATCCGCTCCTCACTCCAACTCCACGCCAACAGCGGAGTTCGCGACCGCAAGCTGCCCACCCTCCGCACCTACGCCGAAAAATACATCAAGATGATGCCCGACCTCGTCCGCAACGACGGGCTCGGCTGGGCCTTCGGCCGCGCCGCCGGGGCCTACGGCCAGATGCACTGCATCAGCCTCATCCTCCAAGGCCTGCGTGACGGTTGGATCGCCGACGATCAAAAGGTCAAATACTACGACATTCTACGTCGTTTATTCATGTTCTTCTACCAGACTTATCTGGATCAAGATCACGGTTTCCTCGACCTCCGAGACTCCGAACGCACCGCCTATGACGCGCACACCACGCGCATGGCAAACTTCGACGCCGCTCGTTATCTCTGCCAATGGTCACGTCTAGCCAAGACCATCCAGATGCCTGCCGGTAGCCCGAAGGTTGAACCAGCTCGTACTAACGGTCGTTACGTCATCTTCGACAAGAGCAACCGCAAAGAACAGGGCCTGTTCCTCTATCGCGATGTCGAGAGCGGCATTCAGATGCAGATCCCGCTCGTGAGCTCCGGCGGCCACCTCTCGGCCGACACGCTACCGTTCCCGCATTGCCCTGGCGTCTTCGATTGGCCCAACAACGTCTACGCTCCCATCATGGTGCCCGAACTCACCTTCGGCAAAGACGTCACCATTCCTGCCTTCTACGGCAAAAACTGCGTCACCGGCCTCGGCCTTAAAAACGCCTTCTATTTCCGCTACGACCAGCCCGATCTCATTAACACCAACGAGGAATTCGTCAAAAATCTCGGTAGCGTGAAAGTCCAATGGACCTTCACCGGCACCAAGATCAGTTGCGAATACGCCTATACGGTGAAGCAGCAGGTCACACTCGACAAATTCCGGTACACCCTCGCCATCGCGGCACCTCACTCTAAGTACCACGTCGTCGGCGCCCTCGCCCTTGGCCAACAAGGCCACCGCTGCACGGTAGCCAAAGACGATTTTCAAGCCGTCTGGCAAGAGACCGAGGTCGTCAGCGCCGATCCGACCTACCGCACCAACTACGGCAAGATTCACTTCCTGCAACACCTCGTGCGCGACCACCCACTGGTCATGCGTCCAGGCAACGTTTATCGCCTCGCCGTCAACTTCGACCCGGACATCGCGCACGTCTAAACCACTCGCAGTCGGATCGCCCGAGCGAAAGACGCACCGCAACGTGCGTCTTTCTTTTTGCTCCGGTCCCGCCCTCGCTCATTATCGGATCACGCAACCAAAATGCTCTCCCGCCGCATCATTCCCTGCCTCGACGTTAATGCCGGCCGCGTCGTCAAAGGCGTAAAATTCCAAGAACTCCGCGACGCCGGCGACCCGGTTGAATCCGCCAAAGCCTACGACGCCCAAGGCGCCGATGAACTCGTATTTCTCGATATAACCGCTTCCAGCGATGGTCGGAGCATCATGCACGACGTCGTAGCCGCGACCGCCGAGCAATGCTTCATGCCCCTCACAGTGGGCGGCGGCCTTCGCACCGTGGCCGACATCGAAGCCATGCTCAAATCTGGCGCCGATAAAGTATCTCTCAACACAGCTGCCATCAAGGACCCAGAACTCATCCGTCGCGCATCCGACCGCTTCGGCGCTCAATGCATCGTCCTAGCCATCGACGCCAAACGCGAACCTGACGGTAAATCCTGGCGCGTCTACACCCACGGAGGCCGCAACCCCACCGAACTCGACGCCGTTGCCTGGGCCCGCCGAGCGACCGAACTCGGCGCAGGTGAAATCTTACTCACCAGCATGGACGCTGATGGCACCCAAGCCGGTTATGATTGTGCCCTGACCAGAGCCGTCAGCGACGCGGTCCCTGTTCCCGTGATCGCCAGCGGCGGTGCCGGTCAACTTTCTCATTTTTCTGACGTCCTCGCCGCCGGAAAAGCCAGCGCTGTGCTCGCGGCCAGCCTCTTTCACTTCGGTACTCTCACCATCCCACAGGTAAAAACTTACCTCCACGATCGCGGCGTCCCCGTGCGCCGCTGATTCATCGCCTCAACTGCACTACGCAATCGCACCCGCGCGACGCCTCGCCCGCACTTTCGTCTTCCCCCTGCGCCCGGCGTCCGATTCCCTCTTCCTTTAGCCATGACGCCCGTACAGGAAATCGCCCGCCGCCGCACCTTCGCGATCATCTCGCACCCCGATGCGGGCAAAACCACGCTCACGGAAAAATTCCTGCTTTACGGCAACGCCATCCATTTAGCCGGCGCCGTCAAAGATCGCAAAAATCAACGCGCCACCGCCTCCGATTGGATGGAACTCGAGAAACAACGCGGCATCTCGATCAGCTCCACGGTGCTGCAATTTGATTACGCCGGCTGCGCAGTGAACCTGCTCGACACGCCCGGTCACAAAGATTTCTCCGAAGACACTTATCGCGTGCTCACCGCCGTAGACGCGGCCCTCATGGTCATCGACGCGGCCAAAGGCGTGGAAACACAAACCCGTAAACTTTTCGAAGTCTGCCGTCGCCGTGGCGTGCCGATCTTCACCTTCATGAACAAGTGCGATCGGCCAACCCGCAGTCCGATCGACTTGTTGGATGAATTGGAAAACGTGCTTGGCCTCAAATCCTGCCCCGTCATCTGGCCCCTCGGCAATGGACCCCAATTCCGAGGCGTCTACGATCGACGCTCCCGCGAAGTTCATCTCTTTGAACGCGTCCCCGGAGGTAAATTCCAAGCACCCGTAAGTGTGACCGATCTCGACGATCCCGTCGTTCGCGCCAAGATGGACGATGACACCTATCGCGACGTCAAAGACCAACTCGAAATGCTTGATGGTGCCGGCCATCCCTTCGACCTCGCCGCCGTCCAAGCCGGCCAGCAAACACCCGTGTATTTCGGCAGCGCCGTAAATAATTTCGGCATCCAGCTGCTGCTCGACGGCTTTCTAAAAGACTCCGTCCCGCCCGCGCCGCGCAAATCCGTAACCGTCACCGTTCCCGGTCTGCCTCAGCCCACGGCTGCTCGCGAAGTGCCTGTATCGGACGCAAAATTCTCCGGCTTCATCTTCAAGATTCAGGCCAATATGGATGCGAAACACCGCGACCGCATCGCGTTTTTGCGCGTTTGCTCCGGTAAGTTCGATCGCGACATGGTCGTCACACACCAACGCACCGGTAAATCGGTCCGTCTTTCCTCCTCGCACAAACTCTTTGGTCGCGAACGAGAAACTGTCGACGAAGCCTGGCCGGGCGATGTGATTGGCCTCGTTGGTCACAGCGAGTTCGGCATCGGTGACACACTTACGACCGATCGCAGCATCTACTACGACGAGATCCCGCGTTTCCCCTCAGAAGTCTTCACCTACATTTCCAATCCCAACACCGGCGACGCCAAAAAATACCGCGCCGGCCTCGAGCAACTTCTACAAGAAGGCGTCGTCCAATCCTTCTCGGCCAAAAATGCTCCACCGGGGGCCACACTGCTTGCAGCCGTCGGCCCGCTCCAATTTGAGGTCGTGCAATGGCGCCTCCAATCCGAATACAACGCAGAATCCCGTCTCACCCCCACGCCCTGGACCGTTCTGCGTTGGCTTAAACTTCCGGACGAAGCCACCGCCAAGAACTTTGATTACTCCCGCCTAATTATCGCCACCGGCGTCAGCTTCGGCTCCGACAAATTTGATAACCCAATCGCCCTGTTTCCCAACGATTGGACGATGCGCTATTTCGTGGAGAAAAACCCCGAAATCAAACTACTCGAGCTGCCGCCTGAACAAAGTTGATTCAAATTCCGCTTAAATCCCAATACACCGCGGCGCTTGACTCACCCTCAACGCCGTGAAACATCTTAGCTTTTCAACGCACACCAATCATGGGCCAACAACTCAACAAGTACATCAAACGTAAACGCCGCGCCGCCTATCTCAAACGCAAGAAGGCCCGCACCAAGACCCCGGCTAAGAAGTAACGCACTTCCTAAGGCTTTTTCATTTAAACCGCGGCCCATGCCGCGGTTTTTTATTCACCCGGCTCAGACGTCCGCCTTACACTTAAGTCATGATCAAGGTTAGCCTCATCTCCCTCGGTTGCGCAAAGAATCTCGTCGATAGCGAAATCATGATCGGCCACCTCCATCAGGCCGGCATGAGCGTCATCCCAGAAGCCGAGTTGGCCGATGTTGTTATCGTCAACACCTGCTCCTTCATCGATTCATCGAAAGAAGAGTCTATCGGCCACATCCTTGAGGTACATCAGAACCGCGGCATGAAAAAGCGCCGTAAAGAGCAAAAACTCATCGTCGCTGGCTGCATGTCGCAGCGTTTCTCCAAAGACTTATCCTCGTCGCTCAACGACGAAGTCGATGCGTTCATCGGCCTCGACCAAGTGACCAAAGTAGCTCCAATTATCGAAGGTCTCTACGCCAAAGATCGCGCCGCTGGCCAGGTCCCGGAAAACTTTGTCACCGCGCGATCGACCTACATTCCCGATTTCAATACCCCCCGCTTCCGCCTCACACCGAAGCACACCGCGTACGTGAAAATCGCCGAGGGCTGCAACCATCCGTGCACGTTCTGCATCATTCCACAGATCCGCGGTCGCCACCGCAGCCGCACTGTCGAAAGCGTCGTCGCCGAAGCTCGCCAGCTCGTGAAAGAAGGCGTCAAAGAGCTCAACCTGATTTCCCAAGACACAACCTTCTTCGGTATGGACACTTGGGAACAGCGCCCCAATCCGCGCACACCCGTAGATTCCACGCGCGGGACTGCACTCACCACACTATTGCGCGAACTCAACGCCATCGAAGGTGATTTCTGGATTCGCCTCCTTTACACGCACCCCGCGCACTGGAGTGATGAGCTCATCCGCACCATTGCCGAATGCCCAAAGGTCGCCCGCTACATCGACATTCCCCTCCAACACATCAGCGACAACATGCTAGGTGCAATGCAGCGCGAGACCAGTGGTGATTACATCCGCGATCTGATCAAACGCATCCGTGCTGGCATTCCAGGCATCGCCGTACGCACCACCTTTATCGTAGGCTTCCCCGGCGAAACTGAGGCCGACGTCGCTGAACTCGAAACCTTCATTCGTGATACGAAGTTCGAGCGCCTAGGCGTGTTCCGATACTCGCAAGAAGAAGGCACCCGCGGAGCAAAGATGGAAAACCAGATTCCCGCCAAGACCAAGGAAGCCCGCTGGCACCGTCTAATGAAACTCCAGCAGGAAATCGCTGCCGGAGTCAGCCAAAGTCACGTCGGTCAGACTTTACGCGTACTTGTCGAAGAACCTGGTATCGCCCGCGGCGACGCCGATGCCCCTGATATCGACGGCCGCGTCTATGTGACTAAGGACCTTCCCGTCGGCGAATTCGCCACCGTGAAAATTTCAGGGTTCCAAGACTACGATTTGCTCGCACTGCCCCGTGGCCAACGCCCAGCAGAATTCAAGGTCGCCAAACAGGCCCAGTAAAAAAAATCTAGACCAAGCTCGTACACCGCGCGCTCAAATTAACACAAAAAACCCCGGCCCAAAATAGGCCGGGGTTTTTTGATAATTAGAACTCGAACTCAAGTCGCTTTAAGCGAAAAGCTCAGAAGCCTTAAAAAAGCGGGCCAGCTCGATCGCAGCGTTTTCATCTGTATCGGAAGCGTGGCAGACATTCTTCATCATCTCAGTACCGAAGTCACCGCGGATGGTTCCTTTGGCGGCTTTACGAGAATCGGTCGGCCCAAGGAGGTCGCGTACTTTGGCGACGATACCCGGCCCTTTGAGGGCGAGCATGATCACGGGACGCGAGCTCATGAAAGCCTCGATCTCCGGGTAAAAAGGCTTGGAAGCCACATGAGCGTAGTGCTCGCGCAGCACCGTCGGATCTAGGCGGGTCATTTTGCACCCGATGATCTCGAAACCGGCGCGCTCGAAACGCTCCACTACATTTCCGACATGCTTTTGATCCATGCAGTCGGGCTTACAGATGACGAAGGTTTTATCCATGCACTTTCAACAAAGCGCGCGAACCTGCGGATGGAAAGACTCTTTTCCAAAAACCCAGCTCAACTCCTGCGGTCACTTTGGCGTAAAATCTCCGTCGCCACCGCTTCACCACTTTCCATCGCACCCTGAATCGAGGCCGAGCTCCGCCCATCACCTGCGATCCATACCCCCGGCCGTACTTCAACGGACTGCATAGGTACCAACGGCATCCGCGCCGGCAAAGCCCGCGGTAAACGATAGCTCCGCAGCCAACGCCAATCTGTAACCTGGGCACCAAACCAAGCTCGAAGTTCCTCGCGCACCAGTTCAATCAACGCCCCCTCTTCTATCGCAGGGTCGCCCAACACCGACACGGCCAATAACGCCTGGCCCGCCGGGGCATAACTCGGAGCCACATCACTCAAGACCACGAGGTTGTTCACATAGCCGCGCCCTTCACCATTCAAGACCAGCTTCGGCGCGCCCAAAGGACTTTTCCCTATCGCAAAATAAATCGTAGTCGTCGCCCGCCACCGCGACACCACAACCTCGGGCAACAACGCCCTCACCCCTGCGTTTTCGGTTGCGACGACGATGTGTGAGGCGGCGATGCGCTCACCACTTTCTAGGAAAATTGCGCCTTTCTCCAACCGCGCCACCTGCGCGCCGAGCCTCACCGTACCAGTTGGCAATCCACTCGCTAGTTGGTCCGGGATCGCCTGCATGCCTGCCGCGGGCAAAGCCGCATGCCCCTCAGCAAACATCCGGAAAACAAATTCCAACATTCGGCTCGAAGTTTCCAATTCACGATCCAAAAAAATTCCACCGAACCACGGTCGCAGAAATCGCTCAATCATGCGTTCACTAAAACCGTGAGCCCGCAGGGCGGCCAAAGCCGTGGTCTCCGGCCGCGCCCATAATTGATCCAAGGACCCGCGCCGCGCCGACCGACGAAGCGTAGCAATCCGCACTTTATCCGCCAGCGAACCCACCGGCGCACGCAACGTAGCCCACAAGGACTCGGGCTCGCGCCAAGGATCACTCACTTCGTGCATCGCTCCATCGCAACGCACTCGCGAGCCCGCCGCAAAAACGTGCAACTGCAACTGCTCATAATTTAGCCAGGCCCGCGCAGTCGGATAAGCCGTAAGAAAAACCTGAAACCCTCTATCTAAACGAAATCCCTCGACGAAATCCGTGCGTACGCGACCCCCAACCGCATCGCCCTGCTCAAACACAACGCAACTCACACCCGCAGCGTGCAAGCGCCGCGCACACGTCAGACCCGCTAGTCCCGCACCGATAATGACGATTTCCTTCATGCACCTACATCAAGCGCCCATTTTATCAGCGAGCGCCCAACCCGACAGCGCCGCACCTTCGACACGCGCCCCGCCAAACGCATCACCGGCAAAACCGAGAGACAACTCCTCTAGCCACACGCACGGATCCGGAAAAACTGTAATCGGCTCGCTAAATTTCCATCGATGCAAAGCCACGTTCACAACTGGTGCGCCCAACCACTGCGCTATTATTGGCTCAATCATTGGAAAAAGCTCCAATTCGGTCTTCGCATAATGCTCGGCCGCAAAAGCTGGACTCAGATGCACGGTCACCGCCGCCGCCACTGCTGGTGATATGCCTTTTTTTACATTATCCGCAATCCAGCGGACCGGCCCCTGTGATAGCGCCAAACCCTCGGTCGGCACTAAACTCGCTCCACTCAAGGTCACTAACAATGCCAGACACGGATGATAACGCAGCGCACCCAATCCAGCCGCCAGATTCGCAGGAAGTTCAACGTTTCCCGTCTTCAATAACGCAAGCGACTGTGGCACGGGTGCGGTCAACGCGAGTCGATCTACACGTAAAATCGGCTGATTTTCTATCTCCACCTCCCACATTTTATCTACACGGCGTACACCTAACACCTTCGCCTCGCGTTTCACCTCAAGCCCTTCAGCCAAATATTTTCCAATTGAATTCATGCTCGGCCGACCAACCCAACGATGCGCAGACGCCTCGGGCCATGATCCAGCGAGCCCATGCCGTTGCCAGTCTTCAACCAAGGTCATAAAACGATTCGTCTTTGCGGTGAAATATTGCGCGCCTTGGTCAAAAACCGCCTCGCCCACGCGTTTTGTAGCCAAACGACCACCTAGGCCGCGGCTTTTTTCTAAGACAACAACCTTGGCCCCGCGCTCGCGCAAAGTCCGCGCCAAGAGCAGACCGGAAATCCCACCACCCACCACCGCTATTGTGTCGTTCATGTTCAAAATTTACATTCAGCGTCCGAGTACATGACGCAAAGCACTCTCTAAATTAGGTTGCCGCCAGTTAAACCCAACCGTCTGCAACCGCGCTGGCACGGCACGTGTACTAGCCAAGAGCGTCTCATCAGCCATTTCGCCAAAAACCGTGCGTAACACGATTGTCGGCACCGGCAACACCGCAGGTCGACGGAGCACATGCGCCAGGACTGAAGTAAACTCGGCGTTCGTGACTGGCTCCGGCGCCACCGCGTTGTAAGCGCCGCGCCACGTGCTATCAGTGACCGCACGCTCGTACATTGAGCATAAATCGTCTGGCGTAATCCAGCTCATCCACTGTCGCCCTGAGCCCAAACGCCCGCCGACACCCAGCAAAAAAGCGGGTAACATCTTCGCGAGCGCCCCGCCTGCAGGTGAAAGCACCACGCCCGTTCTCAAGGCCACAGTACGCACGCCCAATTGATCGATCGCCGAAAGTTCATGTTCCCACGCCTCACACACCTCCGCTAAAAATCCTGCACCAAGTGGTACTTGCTCCTCAATTTGATCCTGCCCGCGTTCACCATAAAAACCGACCGCCGCCGCGCTGACCACAACTTCGGGCCGCTCACTTGCATTGAGTGCCGCGATGCCCGCCGCCAAGGTCCGCGCGCCGTCTACTCGACTCGACAAAATCTCGGCCTTTCGCTTCGCCGTCCATCGTCCATCGGCTACATTTGCCCCGCCGAGGTGTATCACCGCATCCGCACCTAATAGCGCAGCTCGATCAATTTCTCCAAACGCCGGATTCCAATTAAATTCATTGGATGCCTTCGGATGTCTGCGCACCAAACGCCGTACAGTGTGTCCTTGCGTAAGCAAAAATGACTCAAGCGTACGCCCAACCAAACCCGAGGCACCAGAGATCAAAATACATTTTCGTGGGCCCGACGATCCGTGCTCGAGATCAGCCTTCGTTACCGCATGTCGATATGCGAACATTCGCTCCAACTGATGCCTAGTGAACGCTCCGCCCCCGATTCGCCCAAGCATTCCCAAGGGAAGCCGGTAGTGAATTTCGTCCGTCAACTCGCACGCCCCCTGCCCTAACGATTCGATTTGATGCAAGTGCTCCCAGCGCGCAAACGGACCGCTTAGCAAAATATCACGAAATCTTCGGCCCTCAATATAGTCACGGTGCACAATTTCCCACTTCGCCCAAATCGGCCCCAACTTTGTACGCAACGAAACACGCGCGCCGTTTTTAATGCCACCAACATGACGCGTCACCTCCACGCGCTCCCAAGGCGGACATAACCGTCCAAATGCCCCAGGCCGTTCGTGCCATGCAAACACCTCCGCCGCAGGTCGCTCGATTCGCACCTGACACTTAAAAATCTCATCAGCCATGCAGCACCGTCCTTTCCTCATCCGACAGGCATCTGAGCAAAATTTCACCTCAGCCCAAACCTTCTCCCATTTTTTGCGCCACACAAAAGGCCGACCGCACACCTCGCAAGGCTTGGACGGTAGATCAGATTTTTTGCGCATTTTAGGCATGAGTAAACATTAAGCTTAAATTCCTAAGAGTCCAATCGCCAAGGGCGATCCTCCGTTGGCCCGAATCTCGTTTGCGCGCGTTTGTATGGCCATCCGATCCGCCAATTTTAATCGCGCCACATTTTTCACCTGCAAAGCCATGCGCTGATTCTTCGCCAACATCGTTTCGTGGCGCATTAGAAAATCCCAATAAAGGGTCGTAAACGGACACGCATCTTCACCAGTCGACTTAGCGGGATCAAACCGACACCCCGCGCAATAATTACTCATTCGATCGATATATTTGCCGGTGGCAGCGTACGGCTTTGAAGCCATGATACCACCATCACCATATTGCGACATCCCGAGTGTATTAGGCAATTCCACCCACTCCACCGCATCGACAAAAACCGCTAGATACCATTCATGTACCCGCTGCGGTTCGACCCCGAGCAGCAGCGCATAAAGTCCCGTCACCATCAACCGCTGGATATGGTGCGCATAACCGTGATGCAGCGTCTGCGTGATGCTCTGCCGAAGGCAGTTCATCTCACACGCACCCGTCCAAAAAAAACCCGGTAATTTCTCCCGCGCACCCAAAGCATTCAATTCCACGTAACGCGGCATGAAGTGCCAATAAATTCCACGCACGTATTCACGCCATCCAAGAATCTGCCGGATAAAACCCTCCGCACTCGCAAGCCCTACATTCCCTTGTCGATAGGCTCGCTCCGCTGCAGCCACCGCCTCACGAGGGTTGAGCAATTTCATATTCATCGCAGCCGAGATGCGTGAATGGAAAAGCCAAGGCTCGTCCGTCCACATCGCGTCTTGGAATTTCCCGAATTCGCCCAGCCGCATTGCAATAAAATCAGCGAGAGTCGCGCGAGCGGCTTCGGGTGTCACCGGCCACGTAAAGTCTTTCAAGTCACCCGGGTGCCGAGCAAAACGTCGATCGACCAACGCCAGCACTTCACTCGTGAGAGCATCGGGCGCGATCAAAAGCGGCGCACATAATTTTTCTGCCTGGGGACCGCCTTTGCTAAAACTACCACGATTATCGTGATCGTAATTCCACTGTCCGCCCTCCGGCTCGCCTGCATCGTCGAGCAAGACCTTGTTTTTTCTACGCACCTCCCGATAAAAAAATTCCATCCGCAACATTTTTCGCCCTTCCGCGTGCGTAGCGAAATCAGCGCGTGAACAGAAAAAATGCCGATCTTCCCTCACTTCAAGATCCACACCCAAAGCTTTGGCCAGTGTCGTCAGCGCTTCCTGCACGCGCCATTCACCAGCCTGTGTCATAACTAAACGCTCAGGTTTCAGTTTCGCTACCGCTCGCTCCAATTCCAACGCGAGTGTCTGTGTGTTTTCACTATCCTCCAACTCAGTGTAATGTACCGTGCGCCCGATCGCGCGCTGCGCCTCTCGGAAATGCCGCATAGCCGATAAAAACACCGCGATACGCTGCTTACTTGTCCACACATGCTCCGATTCCTGAGCGACCTCGGCCATCCACACCGCGTCGCACTTAGCGTCGAAACCATCAAAGACAGCCGCAGCCGCATCCAACTGATCGCCTAGCACGATCACGAGCGAACGCACGCGCTTGGTCGTGCTCATGCCCCTGTCTCCAAATCAAGCTGCTCCGAGGCATTCGCCGCTCCACCACGCAGTCGCTTAAACTCCGCCAAAGCCGCCGCTCGGGCCGCTGCATGATTCACAATCGGACCAGGATAATTTTTTCCCAACTCGACACCAGCACGAACCAACACTGCCGACGGTGCCTCCCAAGGAGCATGAATAAATTCCGCCGGCATTTTTTTTAATTCGGGTACCCAGCGTCGGACGTAGTCACCGGCGCTATCGAATTTCATCCCCTGCAATACAGGCGCGAACACCCGAAAATACGGCGCGGCATCAGCTCCACAGCCCGCGCTCCATTGCCAACCTAGGGTGTTACTCGCTAAATCAGCATCGACGAGCGTGTCCCAAAACCACTCCGCTCCGTGAGTCCAATTAAGCCTCAGGTGTTTCACTAAAAATGAAGCCACCACCATGCGTACACGATTGTGCATCCAACCCGTATGCCACAGCTGACGCATACCCGCATCTACGATCGGATAACCCGTCTGTCCGCGCTGCCAGGCACGCAATTTCTTGCCGCCGACATCCTCGGCCCAACCAAATTTCTCAAATTCTACGCGCAAGGGTCGCTCTGGCGTATGTGGAAAATGAAACAACAGGTGATAAGCAAATTCACGCCAGCCGATCTCACTCAAAAAAACCCGAGCCCCGTTGCTCGGAGGAAACACACCTGAATCCTTGGAGCGCGCCGCGACCGCCGCCCAGACTTGCCGCGGGCTCAACTCGCCGAAATGCAGCCAGGGCGAAAGCAATGAGGTGCCGTCATGGTCCGGCAAATTACGACGATCAGAGTAATCATCCATCGCACGCGAAACGAATTGTTTGAGTCGAACCGCTGCGCCTGCTTCGCCTGGTTGCCAGACCGAGCCAAAACCGGCATCCCAACCGATTTTGGGAAGTAACTTCAGTTCATCTAACTTTACCGACTTCGGCCAGCTAGCAGGAGCTGATAAGCCAGCCGGACTTATTTTCGTAACCGCCGGAATTGAGAGAGAGAGACAGTGTTTCCAATATGGGGTAAACACCTGAAAAGGCCGGCCTTGTTTATTCTGAATTGTGTGGGGTTCAAACAAGAGCGATGCGTTGAAACTCTTAGCCTCAATTCCCGTCGCCATGAGTTCAGTCTTTATCTCCGCGTCGCGGGCGATGATGGCCGGTTCATACCGCCGATTCCAAAACAGCGCTCCGGCTCCCGTTTGGGCAATGAGTGCGCGGAGCGTTACGGCCGATTCCCCGTGCGCTATAACCAGTCGGGAGCCACACTCACGAAGACTGGTGTCCAACGAGGCGAGCGCATGATGCAACCACCAACGGGAAGCGCCACCCAACAGCCATTTACCCTCAGCGGCAGCATCAAAAATATAAACAGGAATGATCGCACCACCGCGCGAGATAGCCGCGGCCAAAGCCGGATTATCCTGCAAACGCAGATCCTGACGAAACCAGACCAGTGTAGGCGTTACTGACATCATTGCCGAAGAAGGGCCTGCTTGTCCCGTTGGCAAGTCCGGCATCACGACCGCACAAAAAAACTTACGTGTGACGAGACTCCCATGAACGGATATTAATAGATCTCCCCCACCTCATAGAGCGTCAAAATACAGTTTCTCGTAGGCCAAAGCTGCAGCTTTCCAGCTAAAATCCTTAGTCATACCGCGTTTTTGTACCACCATATAGCGCGGTACATCACCGTAGAGACGTTGGGCCCGACGTAACGCATCCAACAAACCGGCCACGGTCGGTTCCCCCATCAGGCCTGTACCTAAATGCGGTAACTCATCGGCATCCGTTACCGTGTCCACCAGACCTCCGACGCGACTGACAATCGGCACCGTTCCGTAAACTTGGGAATACATTTGGTTCAGCCCACAGGGCTCAAACAGCGAGGGCATCACAAAAAAATCACTACCAGCCTCGATCAAATGACTCATACCTTCATCAAGGCGTACACTTAAAAAAACTTTTTCCGGAGCTAGAGCAGCAAGCGCGCGGAGCTCGTTTTCCATGCGCTTGTCGCCAGATCCGAGGACAATAAGCTTCACTTCCCGTTCGAGAAAAAACGCTTGGTTGGCGAGCAGTAGATCGATTCCCTTTTGCTCTGCGAGACGACAAACCATGCCATAGATCGCTCCTTTAAACATCGGATCAAATCCAGCCGCTTTCAATAAGGAGGCCCGGCAGAGTGCTTTGCCTTTCAAATCATTCAAGGAGTATCGGGCCGGCAAAAGTTTATCTGTAGCAGGATTCCAGACGGCCTCATCAACGCCGTTCAGCAGACCAGAAAGATCATCCACCCGCGTTTGGATCACACCGTCCAGACCACAGCCAAATTCCGGCGTCTGTATTTCCTGCGCGTACCGCGGACTGACCGTCGTTACGCGATCGGCGAAAAGTATCCCCCCCTTAAGTAAACTAATCTGCGCATAGTATTCGATACCATCGATGTTATTAAGTTCTTCCGGCAGATTTGTGCGGGCGAATGCGGCTGCAGGAAAAAGTCCCTGATAGGCTATGTTATGAATCGTGAACATAGTCTTCAACGCCAGTGTTGCACCATGCCGCCGCTCTGACTCGCGAACGAAAAGCGGAATCAAACCCGCCTGCCAATCATGCGCGTGCACAATATCTGCCTGCAAATCCGCCAAACGCATTGTTTCAACGACGGCTTTGCAGAAAAATATAAAGCGATCAGCATTATCCTCAAAATCACGTTCGCCGTTACCGTACGGCGCCCGACGATCGTAAAATTCGTCACGACAAATCAGATAAACCGTGAGATTTTTGCGTGGAGAAAAAGCCCAGGTCTCACCGGACATGAATTGGTCACCCATCTCGATTTTAAGCCTTAATTTCAATTCGGCCCGAGCCGCGTCCCCATGTTCACGCGCTACACGGTAACCCGGCAAGAATACGGAAATCTCATGTCCCTTATCGGCTAATGCACCCGTCAACGCTCCGACCGCGTCGGCCAGACCGCCGGTCTTGATGTAGGGAAACAGCTCGCTGGCTGCGTGGACGATTTTCATCGCCCGAAGCTACACACGAGGGTTTCCTAGGCCAATCAGAAACTTGGATCGCGCTCAGCGCCAACCACTCTCAAAATGACCCTTCGCGACCGCCTCCTCGCCAAACTCAGTGAACCGGATTACCGCCCAGCTAATAATTTTATATTAGGCCGCTTACTTGGCCTCAATAAAAAGCACAGCGCCGCACTCGCTAGCGAAATTCGCCAGCTTGTAAAAACTCGTGAGATCCGCCTCAGCGAAGGCGGCCGCGTCGAACTCAACTCAAGCCCGATTGGAAAGCCTAAAACCGATTTAAAAGAGCGCTTCAAAGCTCATGTTAAAAATCAAAAAGTCGAAGCTCGACCCATTTTCCAACCGACGCCCCGAGGTGGCTTAGCCCCGATTGCGCCCACCGAAGTATTCACCGCCAAACCTATCGTAGCCAAACCTCGCCCAGAGAAGCAAAAATCTAAATTTAGCGCAGCACCCACGAGCGTCAATCGACCCCGAGACAAAACATCATCTACCCCCGTCATCGATCCACGGGAACTTTACGGACGCATTCAGTTTCGTGCCGGTGGATCCGCTTTTGTAGTTCTAGCCAACGCACCAAGCGGCCCCGACACGCCTGCGATGCAAATTTCACCTGACGACACAGGTGTCGCGCTTCCAGGCGATACCGTCGCCGTCCGCGCTTATCCCGGTGCCACTGGTCGGCGCCCTGGAGAAACTGTCGGCCGCGTCACTCGCATCATCACGCGCGATAAACTCTCGGTTGTTGGCAACGTCATACGCTCAGGTCGCTCCTTTATTGTTACCCCTGACGATCCTCGATTCATTCAATCTATCCTCGTTCAACCTTCTACGGTCGAATTTAGCGTTGGGGACAAGGTCGTCGTAAAACTCGACGAATGGACAGACCGCCGTAAACAACTCACCGGTACGATCACCACGCGCCTAGGTCGCACCCACGAACCCCGAGCAGAGCTACTAGGTATTTACGAAAAATTTAATCTCGCCACCAGCTTCCCCGCCGACGTCGAACGCGAAGCGAGTGCCCTACCTGACCGCGTGCCCGCCAAAGACGCGGCCGGCCGACTAGATTACCGCGAAATACCTGTCTTCACGATCGACCCCGACGACGCCAAAGACTTTGACGATGCACTTTCCTACGAAATCACCCCTGAAGGAGATACACGCATCGGCATTCATATCGCGGACGTCTCCAGCTACGTCCGCCCAAACACCGCCCTCGATCGCGAAGCACAAGCGCGCGGCAACTCCACTTACCTTGTCGGAACCGTAATTCCGATGCTGCCGGAAAAACTTTCCAACGGCCTCTGCTCTCTGGTCGAAGCGCAAGATCGCCTCTGCAAGGCCGTATTCCTCACCTTCGCCAAAAACGGCAAAGCAAAGCCCGCCACCTACGCCAACACTATCATCCGCTCTCGCAAGCGCCTGACCTACAAACAGGCCTACGCCTTTCTCTTCATCGACGATCTTCAGAAAATTCGCGATCTTCCACTTCCGCCAAAACACCAAACCGGCTCCACGGGGCGCGCCCTTAGGGAGCTCACCGACACCGAACTGAAAGACCTGCAAACTTGGATTCGTGCACTTTGGAAAATTGCCGCTCGTCTTCGCACCGATCGCATGGCCCACGGCAGTCTCGACCTCGACATGCCTGAGACGAAAATTTTCGTCGATAAGGACGGCTACTCCGATCGACTAGAAAAAATCGAGCACGACGAAAGCCATCAACTCATCGAAGAGTTCATGCTCGCGGCCAACGAAGCCGTCGCCCACCTCACTCGGACACAAAAACTACCCTCGCTTTACCGCGCCCACGATGACCCCGACGCGGAGCGCCTCGGGGAGTTTCGTCAACTTCTAGAGACCTTCAAAATCCAAGTCGGCGATCTCTCACACCGCAAAGAAGTCACGCGGCTACTTAAGATTCTAGCCGATCATCCGCAGGGTTACACCTTACGCACACAACTCCTGCGTAGCCTCCAAAAAGCTGTCTATCGCCACACCGCCGACGGTCACTACGGCCTGCATAAAAAAGATTATACCCACTTCACCTCTCCCATCCGGCGCTACGCCGACTTGATCGTACATCGCGTTCTCCAGCACTATCTCGTGCAACACGAAGGCTATGCCCCACAACCGGGAGGCGACACCATGCACAGCGCCGCCGGCATGGAACGCCTCGCAGAACATATCAGCCTCACCGAACAAAATTCTCAACTCGCCGAGCGAGAAAGCGTGAAGATCAAGATTCTCGAATTTTTCGAGCGCGAACTCGACCGCAAACCTCGAACCCGTTTTGCCGCCGTCATCACCGACGTCCGGCGGAACGGCTTTTTTGTCGAGCTAGTCGAATCGATGACTTTTGGGTTTATCTCTGTCGATGCCCTAGGCGAAGATTTCTACGCATTCGATGAATCGACTCAAACACTTAGCGGTAGGCGTTCCAAGAAGCGCTACACTTTGAATACGCGCCTCGATGTTGTCGTTCATAAAGTGGATCGCTTCAAACGCCTAATCGACTTTCGCCCGGCCGATTAATTCTACCACGCTCTCATCACCTTGGTTTTTCCACCGCTACGTCTTGCCAAGAAAGACTAGACTCATCCGTTATCTCAATTGCGCCCATCATGAATCACTACGATTTCTCCACTGGATTTCGCGCTGTATACGAGCGCGCAAAAATTCGTTTCGCCCAAGGCGACGCCACTCCCGCCACGCTACTCTCGTCCGACGATACCACTTTCCTAAAGGCCAACGGCATCAATGCGCAGCACCTCTACGATTACGTCGATGATCTCGCTGGCTACGGCGAACCGAGTTACGATCAAGCACACGCTATCGAGCTTGTTCGCCGCGATTATTTTCATAACGCGCAAAACTCGCTTCCCTCAAAGAATACACTCGATCCCGCGACCCTACCCGCCAAGTCGGATGCTGTTCGAGGAATTTCCTGGCTCCCTCGCCTTCTACCCAAGGCCCGCGCCAAACTCCGCGGCGAACTACCTTCCGCCCTAATGTACGGCTGCGGCGGAGATCGCGCATTTTTCAAACAGCACCAAATCCTCCCCCACGAGTTTCTTAATCTCATTTGGCGTTTCGAGGCTGATGACAACGCCGTCATCGACTGGGTTGCACGCCGCATAGCTCGGCCATCCACTTAAGTGTGACGTCAATCCTTGTGATCCGTCTTTCCTACTACTACCCCATCCCACTAACTTATTACCATGGCTAAGTTCACCCTCCAAGTTAACGGCCAGTCCCGCACCGTGGACGTGGCTCCCGAGACCCCACTCTTGTGGGTTCTGCGCGATCATCTCGAACTCGTCGGCACGAAATTTGGATGCGGAATCGGACAATGCCGCGCTTGTACCGTCCATATCGGCGGACAACCCGTCCAAGCCTGTATGACCCCGGTCTCCGGCGTAGGTCGCAAGCCAGTCGTCACCATCGAGGGCCTCTCTTCAGACGGAACACATCCCCTCCAAAAAGCTTGGTGCGAGCTCGATGTAGCCCAATGCGGTTACTGCCAAGCCGGCCAACTCATGACTGCTTCCGCCCTCCTTGCCGATAACCCTAAGCCCACCGACGAAGACATCGACAACGCCATGGCCGGCAACCTCTGCCGCTGCGGCACCTACCTTCGCATCAGGGCCGGCATTCATCGCGCAGCCGAACTCGCCACTGCCAGCAACTCAAAGGAGGCCAGCAAATGAACCCTTACGAAGCCCCTACGCCGCCTACCCTTCCTTCCCTCGACCGCCGCGATTTCCTGCGGCTAACCTCCGTCGCCAGCGGCGGACTTATCCTCGGCTCATTTCTAAAATCTACAGGTGACCTCAAGGCTGCCGAGATCGCCAAGACCGCGCCCGCCGGCGACTTCACTCCCAACGCCTTCATCCGCCTCGGGGTCGACGGTTCCATTACTCTCATAGCCCCACGCCCCGACTCCGGCCAAGGGGTAAAAACCTCGCTCCCCATGCTCCTCGCCGAGGACCTAGAAGCCCCTTGGCAATCCGTCACCGTACAAATGGCCGATCTTAACGCCATCTACGGTAGCCAAGCCGCGGGCGGCAGCACCTCCACTCCCACGTTTTACTCGCTCCTTCGCCAACTTGGAACTACCGCGCGTATCATGCTCATCGAGGCCGCCGCCCAGAATTGGGGCGTCCCCGCCAGCGAATGCGTAGCTGAGGCAGCAGTTGTTCACCACCGCGCCAGCAAACGCTCCCTCGCCTACCGCGACCTCGTCGCCAAAGCAGCGACCCTGCCCGTTCCCGACGCTAAGAAAGCCATCCTCAAAGACCCAAAGGATTTCAAGTTGCTTGGCCGACGCATCAGCGGTGTAGACAATCAAAAAATTGTCACCGGACAAAATCTCTTCGGCCTAGATTTCAAACTACCTGGCATGGCCTACGCCATGTATGAAAAATGCCCTGTATTCGGCGGCAAGGTTGTCTCCGCCAATCTAGACCGCATCAAGACACTACCAGGTGTAAAGGACGCCTTCATCCTCGAAGGTACTAGCGACCTACGTGGACTCATGCCAGGCGTGGCAATTATCGCCGATTCCACCTGGGCCGCTCTATCAGCCCGGCGCCAACTCAAAATTGTCTGGAACGAAGGTTCCCACGCCAACGATAGCTGGGACAACTTCACCCAGCAGGCACAAGCCTTGGCCGCCAAAGGAACGGGAAACGTCGTGCGCAAAGATGGAGATATTGACGCGGCTTTTGCGGTGGCGACCAAAACGGTCGAGGGAACTTACTCCTATCCGTTTATCTCACATGCCAATCTCGAACCACAAAACTGCACGGCTCGTGTGAGCGCCGATCACGCTGAAATTTGGGCGCCCTCGCAAAACCCCGGTGCCGGCGCCGACATGGTCAACAAGGTCCTAGGCATTCCCAAAGCCAACATAACCGTTCACATTCTCCGCGCCGGCGGAGGTTTCGGCCGCCGTCTCAGCGCCGACTTTGTGATCGAGGCCGCCGCCATCTCCCAAAAGGCCGGCGTCCCCGTCAAACTCACTTGGACGCGCGAAGACGACCTGCGACACGATCATTTTCGCCCAGGCGGTTTTCATTTCCTTAAGGGTGGCGTCGACGCCTCGGGGAAAATCACTGCCTGGCGTAATCACACGGTCCTTTTCGCTGGAGGACTCAGTGCGGACGAATTCCCCAGCCGGTTCATCCCTAATCACTTAGGCCTGAGCAGCGTGATCGATAACAGCATGCCCATGGGTCCTTGGCGCGCACCCGGCAGTTGCGTATTCGCTTTCGTCTATCAGAGCTTTATCGATGAACTCGCCCACGCCGCAGGTCGCGATCCGCTCGCCGTGCGTCTCGAAATTTTGGGGGATCACGGCACTGTTCCAGGCACCGGAGAGCGCGGCACGCCCTATAACGCCGCGCGCATGAAAGCGGTGGTCAAACTCGTGGCGGAAAAATCTGGCTGGGGTAAAAAACTTCCTCGCGGTCAGGGTCAAGGCATCGCGTTTCACTTTAGTCACCGCGGCTACATTGCCCAAGTCGCCGAAGTCACCGTTTCAAAAACAGGCGAACTTCGCGTGGATAGAGTAGTTTGCGTCGCCGACGTCGGATCGCAAATCGTCAATCTCAGCGGTGCGGAAAACCAAGTTGAAGGGTCCATCGTCGACGGTCTCAGCGCCGCCTGGCGCCAGGAGTTGAACATCGAGCGCGGTCGCATCGTCGAGGCCAACCTCGCCGAGTATCAACTCCTCCGCATGCCTGACGCACCCCGTAAAATCGAGTGTCACTTCCTGCAAAGCGACAACCCACCCACAGGACTCGGCGAACCTGTCTTACCGCCACTAGCCCCTGCAGTAGCCAATGCGATCTTCGCCGCCACCGGCAAACGTATCCGTCAGCTACCATTTTCAAAGACAGATATCAGCTGGAGCTGAACCCATCACAAATCGGAGAGCCAGTACACCACCTGAAAGGCTGGCTCTCCTTTTTAACGCAGGCTCTCGAGGCGCATATCAATCACTACGTCATAAGCCGAGGTATCAATAGGCCGATCCAAACTCGATTTAAAACGCATCGCACGGTCGGCCGCGACACCAGCTGCACCCTGACTCCGCAATGCTACGCGGAGCATCTCCTTTGGGCTCCATTCGCAGTCCGAAGAATTGGAGCCAAATTCATCAAGCCATCGTAACGGGGCGCGAGACTCACCGGCTTTTTCTAAGATCAACAAAACGCGGGGCGATTTTAACGCTGCCACGCGCAAAGCCGCCTGCTCAATAATTGCCAACTCCGCCGCTTGAGGCTCGGCAAAAAGATAACGCGTGTTCCAGTAAGCGCTGGCTGCAGCGATGATCACGGTACTCACGAGAAAAAACCGGCGTAGCCATTCTGGTAAAACGGGAAATGGCCTGAGGGCCAGTAACAAAACCACCGCCGCCAGAGCCCAAAGAGTACGATATGTCGCCCAGCGCTCGCTCGCAATCAGAGTGACACTTCCAGCCAGCAGTAGACCCAACACAAGAGCGCCAAACCAGATCCCGCCGCTTGCGCGTCCACGTCGCCACGCGCTCCAACCACCCCAAAGCGTAAGTAGCACGCTGAAACTCACAATCAACGTCCAGCCGTATGCGGTACGACCAGCAACGTCACGAACCACAAAAAGCCCAAAAGCTTCCTGTAAATTATGTTGAGCGTACCACACCATTTTTGTGAGCGGCGCGGCCTCCAGACTCACTCGTTTTGAGGCGAGAAAAATTCCCGTAGCAAAGAGCAATTTGATGACGACAAACGCGAGGGCCAATCCACCAAATAAAATCATCCCATGCCGTAGCGCCCAACGCCTATCATGTCGGCCCTCAAAAAAAATGCCCGCTGCCACTACAGGAACAAGATAAAGCATCACATCGCTCTGATAGAAAAGCGCACCAGACATGACCAACAGCACAGCGCCAAGCGTAGGCCAAAATCTTTTATGGGTCGGAGCATCAGCCAGCAAAAAAGCGCTTAAGCCAAATACTCCGCCAAAAATATGAGGACCACAAATCGCCCAGGCCACTTTTACTTGCGCTGATGGCAAGAGCGCTACCAACAAGCCAATCGCCGCTGCTAGGTCGGCCTGAAGGCCAATCCGTCGATGTAAAGCCCAGGCCATGAGTATAGCCACGGCACTCGCTAGTCCTACGCCGATTGCCCGCAGATAACCAAGATTGTCTACCTCTTCTGCAAAATTGCAGACGCGAGCCAGGAAAAAACCATAGAGGGGACGACCTTGCGACGCGCAAAAATTTAACGTCGTGCGCAAGTCATCCTGCGACTCACGCAGTGTCGAATAGTCGTCTCGAAACCCATAACGCTCGCTCAGAGCCGGCGCATAAGCGACAAAAGGTAAGAGACCTACCACGCTCAGTAACAACCAGAATGGAACGATTCTCGTCGTGCCGATGTTAGACTTCATAGTAGCAGCAAATCCCCCTGGCCGTCACCAACAGGCGTCGCGCCGATAAATTTTCCATAGCGTTCAACCCAATCATCTATCTTTTCCAAATAATAGCTCTCATCATACGGCGCACTCGTCGCATCAAACATTTCAACCGGTCGCGAGCGCTGCCAATCGCTCGTCTGCCCTTTTTGTTTTGGCACAATGTAGTAAGCGACTCGCTCGCCCATGCGCGGCCGCGGGTTCATTTTTAGTGCAGCCTCAGCGGAGGCGCGACGGGGTTTACCCCCTTCCGCGATAAACCGCTCATAGGCATCAGGATTCATGCTGAGTGTCTCACTTTTAGCTACATCGTTGATTGGCAAAGCTCGAGCGGTCAGTAAGCGGCGATAGTCTTCCAACAAAGCCAACGGGGATTCCGCTTCCGCTCCCACCAAGTGGCGCAACAATTGCCGAGACAATTTTTTGAGGTAAGGCTCAATACCCCGTGAGCGAAGCGCACTGCCTCGCAAAGTTACTTTTTTACCGTCGTAGAGCGCGTAGTTCTTCGCCTTGTAGCAAAACATCGACGTATATGAGCCGTCATATTCCAGCTCAATGCCGGGCGGCAAAGTCGGTGCGACCAATCCAAGTAAACGCTCCGGCTCTAAAAAATATTTTTCCGTGGAAAGATAAATTCCGTCCGTGTCGGCCTCGAGAATCATGCACCCCTGACGAGAAAATTCTTCGATGAGTGCCTGCAATAACTCCCGCCCACGCCGCGTCACTTCCGCAGCGAGTTCACCATCGCCAAATCGTGCTCCGGAAAACCCGAGATAACCGTAAAACGAATTGATTAGAATTTTAAACGCTGTCTGGCGGGCCTGCGCTTCCGCGCGCTCGTCAGCGGTAGGTGCATTGCGCGCGAGGAGCTTAAATTTAAGGCGGTACTCGCGCAGGGATTTAAGCAGCGGAATAAACACGCCGAGCGAATCATTGCGTGGATTACGGGCAATATTGAGCAGCAGACTCGGATACAGCGAGGCCACGTCAAAATGCAGCACATGCTTAAACACCCCTTCCTGATAACTTTTCGTGAAACCACCTTCGAAAGATGCGGTATCTTGAGGCACCGGAACGGCTTGGCGGTTGTGATAATATTCTTCGAGAAACAACAGATCTATCTTCGCGGTGGTCCCGCGAAGGGTCGCCTCTTGTAGCAAAATGGGGAACGTCCGCGTCTGCTCAAAATAGGTCGGCAGCAACAAATCGGCTAATCCTTGGGTCTCGCGCAAATCGTCCTCTAGGTAAGCACTAAACCGAGCTCGATCCGCCCAGAATGTTTCGGCGATCTTTCCACCATCGAGGTACGTGCGCTCGTTACTATCTTCGTCCGTGATGCCAAAATAAACGGCCACGTCCTTGAGTCCGTAGGCCGTAAGTTCACGCGTGGTTACGTCGTAAAGTTGAACCAATAAATACGTGTCAACCACAGTACGCCCAGGCAGATCACAACGCGGAAAATCGATCCATCGCTCTGCAACTTTGAGGCGACTGTTACGAAACGTGGCTTTTTGCCCGAAGCGCCCCCAAGCGCAGGGAACTTTGTGCCGTCGTGCGCGTTGACGCAGGAAATCGAGATCGAATTTAAAAATATTATGCCCCTCGATTACATCTGGATCGATCTCAGCTAAAGCCGTGTTCAGTTCGAGTAGTAGGGCTTTTTCTGCGGGATCCGAAGCCTCTCCTAGTATCAGCAAGCGATTCTTGCCCGCACAGCGTAAACCAACCGCCAAAACCCGATCTTCAGCCTTACTCGCGTCACTGAAGGATCCGTCGCGAGACGATGTCTCAATGTCCAACTGGCAGCGCCGCAATTGCCCAAAATTCAAATCACGGTAAAGCCGAGCGCGTTGCTGGATGAGAAATTGATTTTCTAACGGCCGCACTGCATCAACCCCAACATGGGCTTTCGCACCTTTGATAAAAGCCTCGTAAGCTTCTAGGGTCTGAGCATGTGCGAGTCGCGCAAAAGGAGCCGCTCCGCGTAAGTCCTCGATTTTTATATCAGCTGGAACCGAAGCTGGAAGGCCGTTGAGCCAAGCAAAAGGACGCAGCACGTCCGTCCTTTCAACTCGAGCGCCTTCGGGCGTCGCGAGGGAAACATGGACTAAACCAACGTCATCCACCCAGACGCCGCAAAGCGTCTCAGTCATCTGTGTAGGCTCCTTCAGAATGGACGCACGTAGACCATCACCACTGCTGTAATCGCCAAAATCAAGGCGAGCAGCATGAATACACAGGATTGGTCGCGCTTGCGGTAGGCAAAACCGGAGACCGCAGATAGACCGAGCCAGCAAATAAATTTGACGATGATCCAACCAGGGAAACCAAGGTGCAGTTTAGCCAGCAGGCCAAAACCACCGACCAGAGCGAGCAAACTAGCGATGCCCGTAATCATCATCACGCGACGCTTCGACTCAGCCGGAGCTGCAAAAGCGTAAAAGGTGTACCCGAAAAGAACCAGCAAAGAGCTGATGTGAAGGATGTGATAGATAGTTGGGTTCATAGGAGTTTGGAAAAATTGACACCCCACCTGTGCCGTATGCCCAAAGGCTCAGGACCTTTTTAGGTTAAGGTGGGCACCTCCTCCGCAGCGTCTGCTTTCCGATTTACGGCCTAGCATCTTCCG
>CANGCX010000031.1 GCA_947452315.1 Opitutia bacterium
TGACGCCGGCACTCAGTCTGGTAAACGTGGGCTTCGCCGGTGATCCCTGGGCGCGATCTGTCGCCGTCGCAACTTGCGTTGCGCCTGCGGTGCTAGATTTTGCTTTTGGTTTCATTCGTCAAAGCCCGGGCTCTTTAGGCCCGGGATGGGTTACACGGAATTTATAATATCGACGCCTTTGAGTCCGAAGTGTGCGGCGGCGGCGAGCAAGTGCCGATCATGGCTGTAGATTTCTTTGAGACCGGCGTCTGAGGCGCAGGTGAGGTGGAGGGCGTCGGCTGCGCGCAGAAAAACGGAGGGCGGGAGTGAGGCGACGCGGGTGCATGCTTGGTTGATCAAAGTATCATCGATCGGCAGCCAGACGATTAGCCCGGAGGATTCGTCGGTGGTAAATTGGTGCATAGCCTGACGAAATCCGCGGGCATCAATGCGTTGTTCTCGCTGGTGACGTTTCAGTCCGGAAATGACTTCTAGCCTACCATGCTGGGAGCATACGAATTCGCTGCGCCCCACCATCCATGCGTTTACCTCAATTGAGCCTGATTCCTGCGCGTAGAGCTTCAGCAGGTAGGATGTATCCAAATATAACACGGCGGTAATCAACGCGCATTACGGTCTTCCGATATCATGGCGGTGGATTCGAAATCTATTTTGGGTAATTTGGACCAGTCTCGGCCTTGGAAGACGGGGTGCGCGGCGGAGACTTTGGATAAAGGTTGGAGGGCGGCAATTTTCTCGCCGCGGTTGGTTACGATTAAAGGGGTCTTTTTGGCTATTCCAGTCCAATAGCCGGTGCGGGCATGGAGTTGTTTGATCGAGATCGTCTTCATCGCAGCCAAGGTGTCACCAGTTACACTTGGGTCAAGACGAGTGTAAGCGCCTAGAATTTTTTAAGCGAGTGAGCCTAGTCTGCTCAATGCAAGGCTCGCGAGCGTTTCTCGCCTAAATCTTACGATGTTTCTAATCCTGCGTAGGCTTTTATCGGCGTCTGAGCAGTTCCTCGATGGGAAGCCCAATGTAATTAGCAATCTGGCGCAAAAAGCGGTGGTGCAGTTTCGTAGCCTTTGTGCAAGGTTCAGTTGTGCCTCGTCCCTCGGCATGACGATACGGTATGTGCGATCCGCGCTGTCGTACGGCTACGATCCTAACGTCTCCAGCAAACGACAAACTTCGCTGGGCTTGAGCAAAGACGAGCCGCATCCCCCTTGCTTCAGCTATGGGGTAAGGCTCGCAATCCTGTAAAAAAAGGGAACCATCATTTATTATAGGAGTCAAAGCAGCATAACATGTCCGAATCGAACAACAACGTCACCTACGACTGCCAGTATCACGTGGTCTGGTGCCCGAAGTATCGTCGCGGGGTTCTGGTCAGCGGAGCAGACCGGAGACTGAAGGCGATCATCCGGGAGGTGTGCGCGGAACGGAAAGCGAGGCTGATCGAGATGGAGGTGATGCCGGACCACGTGCATCTGCTGGTGGCGGTTGATCCGCAATACGGAGTCCATCGGTTGGTCAAAGCAATCAAAGGGCGGTCGTCGCGTTTGCTGCGGCAGGAGTTTCCTTGGTGCCGCACCCGGTTGCCGAGCCTGTGGACCAACGCCTACTATGTCGCCACGGTCGGCGGCGCACCTCTGTCCGTAATCAAACGCTACATCGAAAACCAGAAGCATGTCTAGGAGCCCCACGTCGCCGACCTTCGTCGCCGAGTTTCCTCTCTCGGTCCCGCGTTCGTGCGAGGGACCGCTGGAGAGAAGGTTCCGGGCGGGGTGCCACGTCTATAATGGAGTTCTGGCCGAAGGATTGAAGCGGTTGGGTTTGCTCCGGGACTCGAAGGCGTGGCAGGCCGCGCGCGCGTTGCCCAAGGGCGAGACCGGCTCGCCCGAGCGGAAGGCCCGCGCCCAAGCCTTCCGGGTGGCGGCGATTGCCGCCGGGTTCACCGCCTACCAACTGCGCGACTTTGCGGTCGCCTACCGCAAGGGCTGTTGGGCCAACGACCATCTCGGCAGCCACGACACGCAAGCTCTCGGCTTCCGGGCCTACCGGGCACTGGAGCAATACCTCTACGGGTTGCGCGGGCGTCCGCGTTTTAAGCGCCGCGCCCAGTTCAGCTCGATGGAGGGCTTCTCCAACGAGGCCGTGATCCGCTTTCGCGCCGGCGCGGTGCATTGGGATGGTCTGGTTATGCCGCTCCTGCGCGACGCCCGCGACAAGGACCAATGGGAGCGTGATGCGCTCGCGTGCCCGACCAAATTTGTCCGCATCGTCCGGCGCAGGCTTAAAGGTCGTTGGCGCTACTGCGCCCAGCTCGTGCAGGAGGGCAAGGCCCCGTCCCGTGGGCTGATCTTCGCCCAAGGCGGCACGGGCGGATTGGACCTCGGACCTTCCACCCTCGCCGCCGTCACCGAGACCGTGGCGCTCAAAACCGGTTTCTGTCCCAAGACCGCCGACAAAGCGAAGGAGGTCCGACTGCTCCAGCGCAAGCTCGACCGTTCCCGCCGCGCCACCAACCCCGGCAACTATCACCCAGACGGGACTGCGAAGCAGGGATGCCGGCAGTGGGTGCGCTCGGTCCACTACCGGCAGGCCCAGTCCGATCTGGCCGACTTGCAGGCCGGGCTCTCGGCCGAACGGAAGCGCGAGCATGGTGAACTCGCCAACCGCCTCATGGCCCTCGCCCGCGATTGGCGGACCGAAGACGTATCGTATCTTTCGTTTCAGAAAAATTTCGGACGGAGCGTTGGAAAACGTGCCCCGTCGCAGTTCATCGCCACCCTCTCCCGCAAAGCCGAAAACGCTGGCGGGAGCCTCGTGGCGTTCAGCACCCGCACCACCCGCCTGTCCCAGTTCGACCACTCGACCGGGACTTACGTGAAGAAGCCTCTCTTGCAGCGGCTCCACGTCTTCGGCGGTGACGCGGGCGCTCCTGTGGACCGCGACGTGTATAGCGCGTTTCTCGCCCGCTTCGTCCGGGTCGGTCAGCTCGATACCCGCCAAGTCCTCGCGGCTTGGCCACATGCGGAACCGCTGGTGCGATTGCCGGTGTCGAGTCTTCCAAACTGCAAGCGCCGCGCCCTGCGCGGCCTCGGCGGGCGCAAGCCTTCCGACCGAGCGGTTCGGCAATCAAAGGCACGGTCAACCAAGGGTGACTCCGGGGATGTTGTAGGGCGTAAGCCCGAGAGCCCCGGCAAAACCTTGGTCCCGACCAATGGCGTTCTGCTCGTCAGCTCGCCTGCCGGAATCCCCTGTCTTTAGACATGGGGAGGTTCAATAAGGACACTTTTCCCATCGCTAGGCCACGGCGACGCTTTGCGGGCCAACGAATTTTGCACTTAACCTTGGAGCACCATCTTCCAAAATCATGCCGATAACCTCGCGTAGGTTTGTGTTAAGTTCATTGAGCGACTTCACCTGCGAGTGAGCTCCTGTTAAGCCGTGGATGTTGCCTTCTAATAGACCCGTCACCGAGTCGTGCTCTATCGGTTGCCTCTTTCAGTATCGAACGCGAGCCTCGGGGTTGCTGGGTGTGGGACCGCGGCGTGAATTGACTGAGAGATTTAGCCTGCCGCGTCCTTACTTTCCTGCCTTCACGCCTTTGCTTCGGCGTAGGCCTCCATGCCGAGGCAGGAGCACACGAGGTTGCGGTCGCCATAGACGTTGTCGACGCGACCTACACTCGGCCAGAACTTGGCTTGCCTGGTAAACGCGCTCGGGAACGCCGCGGTCTCGCGCGAGTACGGGTGATCCCAGGTTTCGCCGCAGACGACTTTCGCGGTGTGCGGGGCGTGTTTTAGCGGGTTGTTGGCTTTATCGGATTCGCCGTTTGCGACGGCTTGCATTTCGCCGTGGATGGAAATGAGCGCGTCGCAGAAACGGTCGAGCTCGCTTTGCGCTTCGCTTTCAGTGGGCTCAATCATGAACGTGCCGGGAACCGGGAACGACATCGTTGGCGCGTGGTAGCCGTAATCCATGAGGCGTTTCGCCGCGTCTTCGACTTCGATGCCAGATTTTTTCCAAGCGCGTAGATCGATGATGCATTCGTGGGCGATGAGGCCGGCGTTGCCGCGGTAGAGCACGGGAAAAAATTTCTCTAAGCGTTTCGCCATGTAATTCGCTTTGAGGATCGCGTGTTGGGTCGCGGCCTTGAGGCCGTCGGGTCCCATCATGCGGATATACATCCAGGAAATCACGAGGATGCTGGCCGAACCGTAGGGTGCGGCCGAGACGGCGCCGATGGCTGATTTCTGCGTGCCTACGGGTGGGACAACTTGGTGACCGGGTAGAAACGGCACCAGGTGCGCGGCGACACCAATGGGCCCCATACCGGGGCCGCCACCGCCGTGAGGGATACAAAAGGTTTTGTGGAGATTAAGATGGCAGACGTCGGCGCCAATGTGACCGGGCGAAGTGAGGCCGACTTGTGCGTTCATGTTGGCGCCGTCCATGTAGACTTGGCCACCGTGCGCGTGGATCGTCGCGCAGATGTCTTTGATGGCGGTCTCAAACACGCCGTGGGTGGACGGGTAGGTGACCATGAGCGCGGCTAAATCGTGCGCGTGTGCGGTCGCTTTGGCGTTGAGGTCGGCGACGTCGATGTTGCCGAGTGCGTCGCAGGCGACGGGGACCACGGTGAAGCCGCACATGGCGGCGCTGGCCGGATTGGTGCCGTGGGCGCTCGTGGGAATGAGGCAAATGTTGCGGTGGCCTTGGCCGCGCGCCTCGTGGTAAGCGCGGATGACGAGGAGCCCGGCGTATTCACCCTGCGAGCCCGCGTTGGGTTGCAGGGAAATGCCCGCGAAACCGGTGATATCCGCAAGCCAGGTTTCGAGGTCTTTGAAAAGTTTGGCGTAGCCGCGCGTCTGCTCGGACGGCGCGAAGGGATGAAGCTTGCCGAATTCGGGCCAAGAGACGGGCAGCATCTCGGAGGTCGAGTTAAGCTTCATCGTGCATGAGCCGAGCGAGATCATTGAGTGGCACAGCGAGAGATCTTTGGCCTCGAGGCGCTTGATGTAGCGCAGCATTTCGTGCTCGGTGTGGTAACGATTGAAGGTAGCTGCTGTTAGAAACGTGCTTGTGCGCGCAAACGGTGCGGGAAGCGTTGAGAGTGGGGCCTCGGCGGCGGCGAGGTTGAGTGATCCTGATTCACTAAAAAAACTAAGGATCGTCTGCACATCTTCGAGCGTCGTGGTTTCGTCAAGGGAGACACCGACGGTGCTGGCGTCGATTCGGCGAAGATTGATTTTTTTCGCGGCTGCTGCGGCGTGGACGCGCTCAGGGGCGACATTACCTATGGTGAGCGTATCAAAGATTGGCTCCAAGTTGACCGTGGCACCTACACTACGCAGTCCGGTAGCGAGGAGCTCGGTAAGGAGTTTCACGCGGCGGGCGATTTTTACAAGACCCGCTGGGCCGTGGTAGACGGCGTACATCGAGGCCATCACGCCTAGGAGAACTTGGGCGGTGCAAATGTTGGAGGTCGCTTTGTCGCGGCGGATGTGTTGCTCGCGTGTGCCGAGCGCTAGGCGCATGGCAGGATTGCCTTGGGCGTCTTTGGAAACGCCGACGAGGCGGCCGGGCATCTGGCGTTTGAAGGCGTCTTTGGTAGCCAGGAAACCGGCGTGTGGGCCCCCAAAGCCGAGAGGTACGCCGAAACGTTGGGCGGATCCCACGGCGACATCGGCGCCAAATTCACCTGGTGCGCGCAGAAGTGTGAGAGCGAGTAAATCGGTCGCCACGATGGTGAAAGCGCCCGCGGCGTGGGCGCCGGCGAAGAATTTTTCGAAGTCGTGAATCGAGCCGGTTGTGTCAGGGTATTGCACCAGCACTCCAAAGCAATCGGCAGCTGGCTCATAGGTGCGGTGATCGCCGATGACGACTTCGATGCCGAGGGGAATGGCGCGGGTTTTGACAATGTCGATCGTCTGCGGGTGACATTTTTCAGAGACGAAAAAGCGTCGGTGTGTGTCGTCGTTACCTTCTTTGAGGCGGTGGCACATCATCATGGCCTCGGCGGCGGCGGTGCCTTCGTCGAGCATGGAGGCGTTGGCGATTTCTAGCGCGGTGAGATCAGTCACGAGCGTCTGAAAATTGAGCAACGCTTCGAGACGGCCTTGCGAAATCTCGGCCTGGTAAGGGGTGTAGGCAGTGTACCAGCCGGGATTTTCGAGGATGGTGCGTTGGATGACGCCGGGCGTGGCCGTATCGTAGTAACCGGCACCGATGAAATTGCGGAAAACTTTATTTTCGGTGGCGAGTGCTCGGAGCTCGGCGAGCGCGGCCGTTTCACCTAGGGCGGCTGGGACATTGAGGGTGCCGCGGCGAATGTGTGGAGGGACGGCGGCATCGACCAGCGCGTCTACCGATGGGTAACCGAGCAGCCCGAGCATGGTGGCTGTCTCGGTGGCGTTGTCGCCGGTGTGGCGTCGAGCGAAGGTGTCGGTCGGGGCGATAAGAGCGGCTGACGAGGACATGTGTGAATAAACAGTGGAAGCCGACGTCAGCCACGCAATCGCGATTTGAAAAAGACTGGTTCTATTAAGGGTTTGTTTTTAATCGCGAAGCGCTGCTGCTTTGCGGGCGATGGCAACACGCGGAGCGGCAAAACCTTTTTGCACGAAAATCGAGCGAGCAGCTTGGGTGGATCGTCGCTTGGCTGAGCTGTATCCGGAAACGCCGGTGCCACTCGACCATAAGGACGCTTACACGTTGTTGATCGCGGTTTTACTTTCGGCGCAATGTACCGACAAGCGCGTTAACTTAGTGACGCCCGCATTGTTTAAATTGGCCGATACACCGTTGGCTATGGCGCGGCGGACTGTGGCGGAAATCGACGCGATCGTGCGCCCATGCGGATTGGCGCCACGTAAGGCAATCGCTATCAAAGATTTGTCGCGTTTGTTGATTGAGCGCCACGGCGGTGCTGTGCCGGCGAGTTTTGCGGAGCTAGAGGCCTTGCCCGGCGTGGGACACAAGACAGCGAGCGTTGTAATGGCGCAGGCGTTTGGAGTTCCCGCGTTTCCGGTGGACACACATATTCACCGGCTGGCTCAGCGCTGGAAATTAACGAACGGTAAAAACGTAGAGCAAACAGAGGCGGATTTGAAAAAACTCTTTCCGCGGGAGCATTGGAATGCCTTGCACTTGCGTATTATTTTTTACGGCCGAGAGCACTGTTCGGCGTATGCTTGTGATGGCACGGTGTGCGAAATCTGTCGCACGGTCGTGCCCACTAGGAAGCGTGCGGTGGTGACGAAAAAATAGCGCATGCGCACCTTAATTAAACCGAGTTGAAACACTCGTTTAATAAAACAGGATTGATTCGGCCTATGGGTAGGGGCACGTTTACCGCTCCGTTAGAGGGACGCTTAGCTCAGTTGGTTAGAGCACCTGCTTCACACGCAGGGGGTCTGCGGTTCGAGTCCGCAAGCGTCCACCATTTTTTATGAACCGCATTCCTATCAATGGGATGCGGTTTTTTAATTAGGACTCGAACTCGATAACGTAATACTTAGCTGATGATAGCGTGCAGCGAGTACTGGTGAGCCGAGGCGTTGAGGGGTTGGTGCTACTGCCCCTGCGGCGATCACGTGATCTGACGGACTGGCTCGACTGGCGCGTTTTCGCAACGGTCTCGGCCACGTCATCGGTGCTGGCACCGCAGTTTCACGGCGTCCGGCCGCATCATTTTGAAAATATGCTACGGGCCTGCGCCGAACTTAAGCGCTCGGGTTTGCGGCGTATCGGCCTAGCGCTCACCCAAGAGTGGGACAAACGGGTGCACCACTGCTGGAGCGCTGGTCTGGCCTGGCAAAATTTGTTCGGCGGGACTACTCCGGTTGTGCCCTTTATCGATGTGCAGGCGGGGCCGAATATTACCTCAACAACCTTCCGGCGGTGGATTGAGCGCGAGCGCCCCGACGTGGTCCTCTGCGAGACCTATGACCGCGGCGCGTTTTCCGTGATGCTCAAGGCACTGCCTGCACGCCGCCGGCCAATGATCGCGACCCTAAACTGGCCGAATCCTCCGGCCAGCGCCGGGATTGACCAGCGCCCCGAGCGCATCGGCGCGGTCGCGGTCGAGGTGTTGGCGGGTATGCTCACGCGCGGGGAAAAAGGCATCCCCGCGCAGCCCAACACCACGATGATCGATGGATCTTGGGTGATCGGCCGTTAGTGGGCCTGCGTTAATTAAGGTTATTCACCCAGCAGGGGCTCCCATATCTAAAAACCAAAAAGTTGAAACATACCGGGCCGGGTTTTCCGCTCATCGTTTTTCGTCCGGTTGAATATCACCTATGCTTGGCTCTCTGGCCGTTTTAATTTTGCTACAATCTGCGGGTGGCTACGTTTGTAGCCAAGCGGGTGCACCAAGCGCTCGACTACCGTTGGGCGCAATCGGTAGTCATGCTGCTCGTCGCCAGCTTCAGATTATGCAGCCCAAAATTAAAGCTATGATGGACTCAGCTTACTTGGACTCTTGAATTGAAAAGCTGGACGCCCTAGGTTGGCGCACTCGTCTGACTACCATAAGATGTCGCTTTGCGACATAATTAGTGCATTTTACCAACACTAATTTCTGGGCTGGTAGCTTAATGGTTAAAGCAGAGGACTCATAATCCTTTGAGTGTGGGTTCGAATCCCACCCGGCCCACCATTTCCTTTTTTTAAAACAGTGAAGGCCGTCCACCCCTGGACGGCCTTCGTTCTACCTAAACCTAACACCAAGCAAACCTGTGAACTACGCAGGGGAAGACTCCGCTTCTCAGGTTAACGTTCAATCTCAGTAAATCGCTGCAGGGTTACGTTTTTGTGACAGCGCGCGCCGCCGATTAAGTTCATGGCGGGGGGTCGCTATACAGCGATGCAGCAGCTTTTTAAATGCGGTTTAATGGCATTGCATTGGCGGTTTTTTTAATTCCACTTCTATGATGGTATCCCCTTCCCAGAGGCGCTTGCTGGTGTTGATTAGTGTGCTAGTTTTGGCGGGTTTCACCTTCTGGTTGATGAAGCGTAATCCGTTGGCTAACAGCCAATCAGAGCGTACTGAGAGCCTCGCGAGTGTCGCCCAAATTGGATCAAAGAGCGCCCCTGCCGATCCCTCGGGATATAAGGCGGCAAGCACCGTTTTGATGCTGCCGGTTGCTGCGCCGCGGGCCTCTGACCAGCCCTTGTTCAGCTATGCTCAACCGGCGGATACTGTAAGCCTCGACCGGTCTTTGCCTGCGCCTGCGCAGGTGATCCATTACGTTCGGCTCAACGCTGCGCTCTTCACCGCGAAAGATTCCCCTTTTTGGCAACAACCCGGCGCTGGTCGCATCGCGATTCCACTGCCTAGCGGGGCGACGCTTGGCGTCGTGATCGACGGTACAAATTCCATGGGCCCCGACCGTTTCACGAGCACCGGCACGATCGAGGGCCGGCCGCAGAGTCGCGTGATTTTATCTTATAACGCCGGGTTTCTTCATGCCTCGATTCAAGATGTCGAACTAGGTAAATTTGCGCTGCGCGCAGCGACGGTGGATTTCGCGCAATTTTTCCAAATCGATGACGCGCTCGTGCCTCCATGTGGCATGATCACTTCTCCGCGTCCAGTGCTTGATGCGGATGCGATTGCAGCCCTCGCGCGCCGCAAAATGGCCGCCCCGATCGAATCAGCGAGCGCAACGGATGCGGGTTCGATTTCGTCGACCGCCGCCAGTGCTGGAGCTAACGTCACGGTTGATCTCATGTTTCTCTACACCCAAGCGATGATGTCTAACTTGTCGGGTGCGACTCGTACGGCCGCGATCCAAAGTTTTTTCGATAACGCCACCGCCAAGGTTAACAGTGACTTTGCTGCCAGTCTGGTAACTGCCCGAGTGCGTCTTGTTAAAATTGCCGAAGTAAATTTCCCTGGTGATGAGCTCTCTTCCTCCGTCGCTTCCTGGCAAAGTGATGCGCTCACAGCCCTGCGTTCTACGAGCGATGGCAAGATGGATGAGATTCATGCGCTGCGCGATCAATCCGGTGCGGACCTTACCTGTTTGATTCTCCAACGAGCTGATACTACGAGCGCCGGATTAGGCTATTTACTGGCGACCCCTGCACAAAATTATAATCCGCTCTTCGGGTTTTGCGTCGTCCAATCTGCTTATGTGACCGGCCAAGAAACAGTCACGCATGAGCTCGGGCACAATCTTGGCTGCGCACATGATCGGGAAAACTCTAAGAACGCCGACGGCACCCAGGGAACCGGCGCTTACTCTTACAGCTACGGTTATCGTTTTGTTGGCCGGAACCAAGTCACCTACCGCACGATCATGGCCTACGCTCCTGGCACCCGCCTCGCGTATTTCTCCAATCCCAACATCATCGCGCCGGCGCCCATCAGTGTCCCTGTCGGAATTGCGAGCGGACAAAGCGGTGAAGCCTACAACGCGCTCACGGTCGACCAAAGCGCCTTCGAAGTCGCTAATTACCGTCTGCAAACTCAGACAGCCACCAATACAGGCACCCTGATCAATGTCGCCACTCGCGCCTTTAGCGGTGCCGGCGAGCAACAACTTATCGCAGGTTTCGTTATCCAGGGCTCGGTCGCCAAAAAAATGCTGGTGCGCGCTTCGGGCCCCGCCATTGCGTCGTCGCCCTTTAACGTGCCCAACACGCTCACGGATCCTCGCATCACCCTTTACCGGACCGACCGTTCTCCTTCTGTCAAAATGGGCGAAAACGACAACTGGGGCACACCGGCCGGCACAGCTTCCACGGGCACTCAGATCGCCGCGGCCAGTGCCGCTGTCGGGGCATTTCCCTTTCCAGTCGGCAGCAAAGACTCTGCGCTACTCACAACACTCGATCCGGGCAGCTACACGGTCAACGTCGAGAGTACTGATGGCGGCACCGGCACCACCCTCGTTGAGGCCTACGAGGTCGATCGCAACGACAACAAGGTAATCAACCTTTCCACCCGCGGCTACGCCGACCGTTCTAAGACCATGATCGGCGGGTTTGTTGTGCAAGCCGGCTCCGGCCCCACCAAGCGTATATTGATCCGAGTCCAAGGCCCGTCCCTCGCCAAATACGGCCTCACGGCAATGGATGATCCGTACATGGAGATTTATAATTCTGTCGGCGACCTGGTCATGAAAAACGACGACTGGAGCACTGGTTCAGCGCGAGTGAATGGCGTAGCTGACGATTTCCGGCCCACGGTCACTTATTATAGCGAGCAACAGATCTACGCCACAGGCTACGCCCCGGGCAACCGTCGCGAACCCTGTGTAATGGCCGACCTAGCCCCCGGTAGTTACACGGTCCTCGTTCAACCGTTCGAGAGCCTTCCTGATCAACCGGCCAAACCTGGGGTCGCTATCGTCGAGGTTTATGAGATTAACTCGAAGTAGGCCGGCGTAAGGTCTGGATAAAAAATCAACTTAGTCACACTGCGCCTTCGTGACACTACGCTTGAGCCTAAGCGCCACGAACTGACTCAGGTTTAGCCTCGCTCCGCTCATTCTGCCCTCGGTGAGTACACTGGCGCGGTCCTTGCAGGGTTAAGGTTTCATATGGATTTGAACACCTTCACCCAGATGTCCCGTCAGGCTGTCACGGACGCCCAGGCTATCGCCCGCCGACTCAACCACCACGAGGTCGACACCTGGCACCTTCTATCCGCTTTACTCGCCCAAGAGAGCGGCTTGGTCCCCGGTCTCGTCGACAAACTCGGAATTACCGCCAGCGCCCTCGCGCTCGCCGTGGACCGCGAACTCGAGCGCATCCCTAAAGTCACCGGCAGCGTCGATTCCTCCAAAGTGTATGTCACCCAAGCTGTGAACGATGTATTCACGCGCGCCGAGGCCGAAGCCAAGTCCCTGAAAGACGAATTCATTTCGGTCGAACACCTCTTCCTTGGTCTTCTCGAGATCGGTAAGCCTGAGGCGCTCAAGAAACTCTTCAAAAGCTTCACACTCGAGCGCACCAAAGTTCTCAAAGTACTCCAGGAGATTCGCGGTAACCAACGCGTCACGACCGATAACCCCGAGGCTACCTATGCTGCCCTCGAGAAGTACGGCATCGACCTCGTCGCCCAAGCACGCAAAGGCAAAATGGATCCCGTCATCGGCCGCGATGAAGAGATCCGCCGCACCATCCGCATCCTCTCGCGTAAAACCAAAAATAACCCCGTGCTTATCGGCGAGCCAGGCGTCGGCAAAACCGCTATCGTCGAAGGTCTAGCCCAACGCATTCTGCGCGGCGACGTCCCTGAAGGCCTCAAGGACAAAACCATCTTCTCACTCGATATGGGTTCGCTCGTCGCCGGTGCTAAATACCGCGGCGAATTTGAAGAGCGTTTGAAGGCCGTGCTCAACGAAGTGAAGCAAGCCGAAGGACGCATCATTTTGTTCATCGACGAGCTCCATACCATCGTTGGCGCCGGCAAGACCGACGGCGCGATGGACGCGGGCAATCTCCTCAAGCCGATGCTTGCGCGCGGCGAGCTGCACTGCATCGGCGCGACTACGCTCGACGAATACCGTCAGCACATCGAGAAAGACGCCGCCCTCGAGCGCCGCTTTCAACCCGTTGTTGTAGATCAACCCACGGTCGAAGACGCGCTCTCGATTTTGCGCGGCATCAAGGAGCGTTTCGAGCTCCACCACGGTGTGCGCATCCAGGACAACGCGCTCGTCGCTGCCGTTACGCTTTCCAACCGCTACATCACCGATCGTTTTCTGCCCGACAAAGCCATTGATCTGATGGACGAGGCGTGTGCCATGATCCGCACTGAGATGGATTCGATGCCGCAGGAGCTCGATGAGCTCACCCGTAAAGTTCTTCGCCTCGAAATCGAAGAGACCGCCCTCGCCAAAGAAAAAGACGACGCCAGCAAGCGCCGCCTTGAGGTTCTGCGGCAAGAGCTCGCCGAGGCGCGCGAAAAATCTAAAGGCATCCGTCTTCACTGGGAAAAAGAAAAAGCCTCCGTTCAAAAAACTCGTAAGCTCCGCGAGGAGATCGACGCCACGCGGCTGGAAATGGAAAAAGCCGAACGGGCCTACGATCTCAACAAAGTCGCCGAGCTGCGCCACGGCAAACTTCCGCAAATGGAGGAAGAACTAAAACGCTTGGATAAAAAGGGCCGCGAACAAACGACGCTGTTTAAAGAAGAAGTCTCCGAGGATGAAATTGCTGAGGTGGTTTCTAAATGGAGCGGTGTACCCGTCACCCGACTCGTCGAGGGCGAGAAAGACAAATTACTGCGACTTGAGGACGTGTTGCACCAGCGCGTTGTCGGTCAAAGCGAAGCGGTTACACTTGTGACCGAGGCGATCCTCCGGGCCCGCAGCGGCATCAAAGATCCGCGCCGGCCCGTCGGTAGTTTCCTGTTCCTCGGTCCGACTGGCGTCGGCAAAACCGAACTCGCCAAGACGCTCGCTGAAACGCTCTTCGACACTGAGGCCGCGATGGTCCGCATCGATATGTCCGAGTACATGGAAAAGCACAGCGTTTCCCGTCTCATTGGCGCGCCTCCCGGCTACGTTGGGTACGACGAAGGCGGCCAACTCACCGAGGCGGTCCGCCGCAAGCCCTATGCCGTAGTGCTGTTCGACGAAATCGAGAAAGCGCACCCCGATGTGTTCAACGTCTTGCTCCAAGTTCTCGACGACGGTCGCATCACGGATTCTCAGGGCCGCACGGTAGATTTCAAAAACACGATCATCATCATGACGTCCAACTTGGGTTCGCGGCATCTACTTGAAGGCGTCACCGGCGACACGATTCCTGAGAGCGTACGCGAAAGCGTGATGATGGAGCTGCGCAAAGCCTTCCGCCCCGAGTTTCTTAACCGCATCGACGAAACGATCCTCTTTAAGCCACTCACGCTCGATGAGATCACGATCATCGTCGACTTGCTCCTCGCCGATCTGAACAAACGTCTCGCCGATCGCCGCATCACAGTCGTTCTCGATAAAACGGCGAAGGATTGGGCCGCGGAAAAAGGCTACGACCCGGTCTTCGGTGCGCGGCCGTTGAAACGCTTCTTGCAACGCCACATAGAGACCAAGCTCGCCCGTTCGCTCATCTCGGGCGCCGTCGCCGAAGGCAGCGCGGTGAAATTCACGGTGAAGGCCGACGAACTAGTGATGAACTAGCCGGTTTTCCCGGAGCCGGCGCCTTTGGGTTTCGGCGTTTTCTCCTTTGCGCGGAGGCGGCGATGCATGAACCTTTGCGGGCATGTCCGCCGAACCTATCCGCTACTACGACCGCTACGCCCGCACGCTCAAAACCGAGCAGATCTACGGTGAAGGCTGGCTTCGCTTCGCTTACGGCAATCCGCTCGGTCGCGCAGCCGTATGGTTACTCGCGCGCCGTGCGTGGTTCTCGCAATGGTACGGTCGTAAAATGACCAAGCGTGATAGCGCGCTGGAAATCATTCCTTTCATTACGAAGTACAACCTCGATGTGGATGAGTTCCTGAAGTCGCCCTTCGATTATAAGACGTTCAACGAATTTTTCTACCGCGCGCTTAAACCCACCGCGCGTCCCATTGCGTCGGGTGATACGGTCGCAGTTTTTCCTGCTGATGGGCGCCACCTTGCGTTTCAAAACGTGGACACTACTGAGGGTTTTTACGTCAAGGGTATGAAATTTTCATTGGCGGAATTGCTCGGCGAAGCCGCGTTACCCGAAGATCAGCGTGTGCTCGCGAAAAAATTCGCCGGCGGCGCGATGCTTATCTCACGCCTATGCCCTGTGGATTATCACCGCTTTCATTTTCCCGTCGGCGGCACCCCAGGCGAGGCGAGTTTGATCAACGGTTGGCTTTATTCGGTGAGTCCGGTCGCGCTGCGACGTAACATCCACTACTTGATCGAAAACAAACGTGAACTCACGCTCATCCAGGCTCCTGGTTTCGGCGAAGTTGCGATGCTCGAAGTCGGTGCGACGAATGTCGGCAGCATCGTGCAAAGTTACACGTTTGGCCGCGATGTGGCTAAAGGCGACGAAAAGGGCCTATTCTCGTTTGGCGGTTCATGCGTGATCACTTTATTTCAAGCGGGCCGCATCCGTTTCGATGCCGATATTCTGGATCAAAGCGCTCAACAGCTCGAAACCTACGCCAAGATGGGCGATCGCCTCGGCGTTGCGCCCTGAGGCGTTTCGCCGAACTACGCCGGTTTTCTGTTATTGGTGCTCGGGACAGGACTCGAACCTGCACACCTTACGGCAAAGGCTTCTAAGACCTTCGTGTCTGCCATTCCACCACCCGAGCGTCATTAACAAGGTTAGTTTGCTGTTGAGAGCGGATCCGACGCAAGCGGGGAAACGTTATTCTTGGTTTTGTCTTCGGGGGTTCTTCTCGAAACTTTTGGGGCGCTGGATGCGTCAATCTGGTCACTTGGTTTTAAATCGCGCCTTTCTCTTAGGCGCGCGTTTTAGTTCAGCGTAAGTTACCTTTTTGAATACACCCACATTTTCCTTATGAAGCGTCTTTTCCTTACGGCTTTATTATCGCTTGCGAGCCTCATCCCCGCTTTCGCACAAGATCCTGCCAGCGCCCAGTACGATCCGGTCGTTGCGTTGCCGGCTTACACTGTTACCGATGCGCGCGATTTGCCACCACCCGAGGCCTGGCGTCATGCCGAGATACCCGGCTTTGAAATTCTTTCCAACGCCTCGGACCGCGAGACCAAGCGCCTCATCCAGGATTTCCAATTGTTCAACCAAGCTATCGGCGTCGTTTGGCCTTCGCTCCTCGGGCGCAGTCCTACGCCTGTTTCGATCATTCTTTGCGGTCGCGGAGATAAATTCAAAACCTTCGTTCCCAAAACCGCCGACGCTGGTCCCGCCCAAGGTATGGCCAGCCTCTTTTTGCGCAACAACGAGCGCTCCGCCATTGTCGTAGATCTGCAAACTCGCGAGTTGTCCCTCGCCGGACTCGAGACCGAGGTTAACGCTAGCGGCGTCGAAAACAACGGGAGCATTGAGGTCGACACTTACAAACAGCTCTATCGCGAATACGTTCACTCTCTGCTCGCGCGCACCACGCCCCGCCTTGCCGCTTGGCTTGAGGAAGGGCTCGCGCAGTTGCTCATGGGGATGAAGGTCAGCCCAACGTTAATCGAATTCGCTAAGCTCGATGATCCCAACACCGTTTCGATCCAGCAGGCCAACGCAGCCCAACTCAACGCCCTTGCTGCCGCCGATGGTGACACAGCCGCGCCTCTTACCGCTGCGGCTGAAGACCGTGATTTCAACGCCGCACTCCAGCGCACGCACCTCATGTCGTTTCCTGAGATGTTCGCGGTGAAACACGACGACCCTGTCGCGCTCAATTCGATCGGGAGCAAATGGGCTAAACAATCCACCGCTTTCGTTCATATGTGTCTTTATCAGACGGGCCAGCGTTTCCAAAAGGGCTTCGTCACCTTCATTCAGCGCTCTGCTAAAGAGCCCGTTACGGAGCCCATGTTCAAAGAATGCTTTGGTATCGGCTACAAAGACATGTTGCTCGAGTTGCGGGGATATCTCGATTTCACCAATTACAAATCCCTCGGCTGGAGCTCCAAAAAAGGCGAAGGCCTTGGTGAAGCCACGCCACTCGTTCTCCGCGACGCCACCGATGCGGAAGTCGGACGCATCAAGGGCGAGGCGATGCTCCTCGCTGAATTGAAAGAGCCAGCGCGCATCGCGCTTATCACACCTTACACGCGCGGCGAACGCGACCCGCGCCTGCTTGCCGCCCTCGGTCTTTATGAGCGGAGTGTCGATCACACCGACCGCGCTCGTAAATTTCTTGAAGCCGCCGCCGCCGGCAAAGTTGTCCGTCCGCTTGCACACCTTGAGCTTGCTCGCTTGCGCTTTCAATCCGCACAAACCGCCGCCGGTCCCGAGGCTTCTTTTACATCTGCGCAAACCGCCGAACTTTCTGCGCCCCTTCTCGTCGCTCGCCTCCAGCCCCCGTCCATGCCCGAAGTCTACGAGTTGCTCGGCGATGTTTACGCGCGCAGTGTTGATGACCCTAAGCCTGAGATCATGGGCATGCTCTTCGAGGGCGTGAACCTGTTTCCTCGCCGCCTCGCGCTTGTTTACCGCACCACGCTTCTTTGTCTGCGCCTCAAGGAATTTAAAGGGGCCGCCGCGCTCATCGAGCACGGGCTTCGCACCTCGCCGGCCGGAGTCGCGCAGACGCGTTTCGCTGAACTCAAAACCCAACTCCCGTCCGGCGCATTTGAAGAAGCTCAGGCGAAGTTCAAAGCGATGAGCGCTCCCAAGGCTCCGCCCGCCAAGTCTTGAGGTCGCGGCCCCACTCGCTCGCCATGCTTGCCCCACGCTCCTACTTGCGTTGCAGGCTCGGTTTCGGGGCTTGGCTTGCGCTGACGTTTGCGGTCGCCGAGTCACCATCCACCGCTCCGCCCATCGAGCTCCCGAAATTTGAAGTGACGGATTCGCGTGTGCTCCCGCCGATGGCCTCGTGGCATTACGCGTCCATTCCCGGCTTCGAAATTCTCTCCAGTATCTCGGTTAGCCAGACAAAGCGTTTCGCTGACGATTTTTTTCTGCTTCAAGCCGCCATCAACGAGATTATGCCAGGCTTCACTGGCGGCAACGTCACCGTGCCCACCAGCCTCATTCTTACCGGCCGCGGCAATGACTTTGAGCGCTTTATGCCTGCCGATCGCGGTGACGATCGTTACCGCACCAATAGCCTGTTTTTTGACGATCCTGAGCGCGGCGCTATCGTCGTCGATTTCGCGCTCTCTGAAATTTTACTCGACGACAACACCACTGAAGAAGCCGATCCTTACCGCGGTTTTTACAAAGAATATTTCCGCTACCTCATCCGCCGACAGTCCGGGGGCAAACCGCCCGCGTGGTTTGAGGAAGGACTCGTCCAGCTCTTCGCCTCCATCGATGTGACCAAGAAGTGGATTAATTTTGCCATGGTTGGCGACGGCTTTGGTGGCCCTCGCACCGGTGACTTCAACCGTCAACTCGCTCGCCAACATCTTCTCTCGATGCCCGAGCTCTTTGCCGGCCCACCCGCTGAACGCGCCGGCAACTGGGCTGCGCAATCCTACGCCTTCGTTCACCTATGCCTGTATGGCCGTGGCCAAAAATACCAAAAAGGTTTTCTGAAATTTCTAACTCGCATTGGCCAAGAGCCACCCACCGAGGAGATTTTCAAAGATTGTTTCGGTCTCGATTTCCGCGCTATGGCCCTCGAGTTACGCGGTTACATCGATTTTACGGATTATAAGTCCATGCAGTATGTCGCGAAGAAAGGCCAGAGCCTGCCCGATGCGCCGATCTTCACCCTCCGCGACGCCACCGATGCGGAGTCCGGACGCATCGTCGGCGAAGCCTTTCGCCTCGGTGGTCATACTGACGAAGCGCGCCTCGCCCTGATCGCTCCCTACATTCGCGGCGAGCGTGACGCACGCCTACTCGCGGCTCTTGGCCTCGCTGAACGTCTTGAGGGTAAAAACGCTCGTGCCCGCACTTTTCTTGAAGCAGCCGCTCAAGCTAAGGTTGAGCGCCCGCGAGCTTATTTCGAACTCGCCCGCCTTAACTTTGAAGAAGCAGCGTCCTCCGATGCGCCGTTCACGGATGCTCAAGTTGCCCGCATCATTGGGCCTCTAAATAACGCCCGCCAACAACGCCCGCCCATGGTCCAGGTTTACGGCCTCCTCGCTGCTGTTTGGGCGCAGGCGGCACGCTCACCTACGCGCGAAGAATTCACTGATGTCATCGAAGGCGTCCAGCGCTTCCCGCGCAGCACCGCCCTTGTCTGGCGCACCGCGATGCTCGCCGCGCAACGCAATTTTGCGCCCGAAGCCCTCGCGCTTGCGCGGCATGGCATGAAAATCTCGCGTGACCCCGCCGACCGTAACCGCTTTGAAACCCTCGTGCACGCGCTTGAGCGCGACGCCGTTACTCCGCTTAAATCACCATGATCCGAAAAGCTTTTGTCATGTCAGTCCATCCCGGCCTTGAAGTGGAATATCGCCGCCGTCACGCGCCTATCTGGCCCGAGCTCGAAGGCGTTCTCAAAGGCCATGGGGTCCATAATTATTCTATCTTTCTGCACCCTGAGACGCGCCAGCTTTTTGGCTACGCGGAGATCGAGAGCGAGGCGCAATGGGCCGCGATCGCGCAGACCGAGGTTTGCCGCCGTTGGTGGGCCTTCATGCGCGAGATGATGCCCTGTAACGCGGATAACAGTCCCGTGTCGCTTGGCCTGGAAGAAGTTTTTCACCTCACCTGAGTAGCCGAGCACCGAGCGCATGCGGGAAATCGCATTGGCTAGGCGAGAGAAGTCCTGCACGTTTGCCGACACGATGATCAAAAAACTTTTGCACACGCGCATGCGCGTCAACGACCTCGCCCGCACGGTAAAATTTTACGAAGAGGCGATTGGGCTCACCGTCTCGCGTCGGCACACCTCGCCGCGTGGTGCGCAGTTGGCGTTTCTAGCGACGCCCAACAGCGACGAGGAAATCGAAATCTGTCAGATGCCTGCAGGCGCACCGAGTGTCGTCGTGCAGCCAGATTTGATGCACCTCGCCTTTGAGGTGGAAGACCTGGCGGCGTTTGCCGCGGCGGCGGCGGCGAAGGGTTATACCTTGAGCGACGGGCCGACGGTCACGGGCAGCGGTTCGGTGATTGCGTTTATCGATGCGCCGGAAGGCTACGAAGTAGAATTGATCCAGCGCTCTAAGTAACCGTGCGCTGAGCGCTCATCACGTTTTAGCGTTTCTTGGCGATGATTTGCGGGGCGGTTTCCATCTGGCCTCGTGTGACGCCGAGTTGGTTGAGCAGCTTTAATTCGCGCCATACGTCGGCGCCGGTGATCTCGCCGCGCAGGAGTTGCTGATAACGCGTGAGCGTGCGCACGACTTCGTCGGCGCCTTCGTTGATAAATTCGACGCGGAAACTGCGCGCTCCAAGCTCAAGGAGGCGGGCAACGTAGTCAGCACCCGTTTGGGCGCGGTTGTTGTAGACAGTGTTTCGACAACCGGCGTCGGCTTTGAGTGGGAGTTCGGCGCCGACGCGGTCGCGGAGGGCGACGCGGTGCGTGTCGCAGGGGCGCCCGCAATCATGGTAGTCTTTGCCTTTGGATAAGAATGCGCAAAAAACGCAGTGCTCCATGTGAAACATCGGCATGTGTTGGTGGATCGTGAGATCGAACCACGCGCCGGGTGCAGCTTGAAGGAGGGCTTCTACTTGGACGATGTTGAGATCGTAGCTGGCAGTTACTCGCTCGAGGCCGTGACCCTGGAGGTAGTGGGCGGCGGTGAGGGGATTAGCTACGTTGAGCGAGAAATCGCCACGGCGGCGATCGGCGGCGAAGTAGGCGAGGTGGTCGTAATTGCGCACGAGGTAGCCGTCAGCGTGGCATGAGCGAACCTGTTTAAGAATCCATTCTTCGCCGGGCTTAGTGATGCGTGGCGGGGCGACCCAGATCGATGACGCCGGTAGACCGGGCGCGGTGGCGACTGCCGTGGTTTGCCAGGCGCGGAAACGCGTGACGGCGTCGCGGTAGTGTTTGGGGTTTTCGAATTCGCAGTAGACTGTAGCAATGCCGGTGCAGGTCAGGGCGGCATCAAGTTGCTCGAGACTGCGTACGACGACAATTATTTCGGGTGCGGTTGCGGGTGAGGTGGATGCGGCGGGCAGTGAAAGTGCGGCGAGGCCGGATGGAGCGGGATGAAACTGCCAACGTGTGGGTTCGGCGGCGCGTTGCTCGAGGGTGGCGATCGTTTCACGGCGCAGCCGGTTGAGCTCGCTGACGGGGAGCATGACGGCGCCCTCAAGGTGGTTGATCAGTTCGCCGAGGGAAAACGGCGTACCGCCCAGCCGGCCGAGTTGATCGCGCAAGCGCTCGGTGGTGAGGGGTTGATTTTCAGCTAAGGCGAGCGGCAGCGTGGAATCGGCTTGGGCAACGTGACCGTGCGCGTCGCGGGCGATCAGGGTGAGCGGAACACCGACATGGCCGTGGAGTTCGAGCGTGATCGGACGTTGAAAACGAATTTTTTCGCCTTCGAACGTGGCGCGTAGTTCGCGGTCGAGGGCTGGGTCGTTGGTTTTCCAGACACGTTGGCCGGCGCGGACGCGGGGCCAATTGATATCACCATGGCCAAAACGAAGAACGGTTTCGCCCGCGTGGGAGCGCGAAGACTCCACTTGGTAAACGCGGCCACCCTCTTCGCGCTCTGCTGGATTGCCGGCATCGAAGACGACGCCGTCGCCGGGTTTGAGTGGCGCGGAAAGTGTGAGGGCGACGGATTCACCGCTCACGCGTGTAACTGTACCGAGGAATACACCGCGTTTGGTACCGAAGCGACCGTGGGCAAGTTCCTGGTTGTTGATGCCGCGAAACCAGCCTGTGTATTGGCCACGGGAGAATGCCATCTGGAGCTGGTAATGCGCGGGATCGAGTGCAGTGGAAGTTACAGCTTTTTGTGCTGCAGCAGCGGCTGTCTTCGGTTCGCAAATTTTGTCGAGGGCCTGACGGTAGACGCGAGTGATGCTGGCGACGTATTCGGGGGATTTGAGGCGGCCCTCAATTTTTAGGGAGGATACGCCGGCGCGGACAAGATCGGGCAAAACATCAAGGCCGGCGAGGTCTTGTGGGCTGAGCAGATAGCGGCGATCACCGAGGTCTACTTTTTGGCCGTCGGAGATGAGGTCGTAGGGGAGGCGGCAGGCTTGGGCGCATTCGCCACGGTTGGCGGAGCGGCCACCGAGGGATTCGCTAGTGAGGCATTGGCCCGAGTAGGCGACGCAGAGGGCCCCATGAACGAAGACTTCCAGTGGCAAGGCTGGCTTAGGGCTCTGCGCTTGGCTAGATTGGATGGATTCGATCTCGGCGATGGAATTTTCGCGGGCGAGCACGACGAGTTGCGCGCCGAGATCACGGGCGAACCCTACGCCGGCGGCGCTGGTGACGGTAAGTTGCGTCGAGGTGTGGATCGGAAAATCGGGCGAGAGCGCGCGGATGAGTCGGCAGATCCCGACGTCTTGGACGATGGCAGCATCGACGCCGGCAGCTATGATGGTGCGCAGGTAGGATTCGGCGTCGGGCAATTCGGCAGTGAAGACGAGGGTGTTGAATGTGACGTAGCCGCGGACACCACGATGGTGAAGAAATTTCATGAGCGCGGGCAGATCGGCCTGGGTGAAATTTTTCGCTCGCATGCGCGCGTTGAAACGCTCGAGGCCAAAGTAGATAGCGTCGGCTCCGTTCTCTACGGCGGCGCGAGCGCACTCCCAGTCGCCCGCAGGCGCGAGTAACTCGGGGCGCGCGGGACGAGCGAGCGCGGGAGTGGTGTTGGGCGTGGGCGACGAGACGACGGACATAGTTCACTGGTAGGCGAGCGGCGCGGCGCCGCAATCGCATTCACGGGGTGGCAAATAAAGGGCGATTAAGTTTGGCTGGAGCTTTGGCCGCCGGTTGCTGAGATTCGAAGTGAGTAAGCCGTTTCTGAGTGGCGCATTTTACCCCAATAATGAAATTTTTCACACGAGTCGGGTTGGCTGGGTTGTTTACTATCGGTGCGATGTCACTGGCCGTGCGTGCGGAAAATACGGCGCCGAACTCGCGGTGGGCGGCGGTGGAAAATTATGTGGAAGCGGCGACGCGCCAAATGAGCGGCATGCGCTCGGACGTAGAAAAATTAAAGGCGGCAATCGGCGAACCCGGTCGGCGCGTGTGGTCGGAGCTCGCGGTGGAACTTGCGTCGGGCGATGAGCTCGTGGGGCAGTTACGTGGGGCGAGTCCGAAGGAATTTGATGTAATCAAAGCGAAGTTTGAGCGTCTGCGACGTGAAATCGGCGAGACGATCATAGCCGTGCGAAAAACCGGTGCGACGCGTTAAGGATTTTTTGGCTCAACCGGTGCGATCAGCCCGGAGTGGGCGACATGCGGCGCCGCGTGGCGTAGACGGGCGGCGAAGTAGACCGTTAGAATAAAAAATCCGACCGAAACAAACCCCAGGTTGCCGTAGCCGAGCAAGTGACCGTCGGCTCGAGTGGTGATAAAAGCCCCGGCGAGTAAGCTAGCGAGGCCGCTGGCGGCTTGTTGCACGGCGGAATTCACGCTCATGAAACCGCCGCGGTAGCGGGCCTGAACTGCGTTGGCTACCATCGCCATCGCGGGCGCGTAGCGACCCGACATCGTGACCATGAACGCCGCCATGATCCCGCAGGCCAATGGCAACGTTGCGGTATCAAGGTGCGTGAGTGTGAGTACCACTCCGACGGCCAGCACCGAGAGAAACGTGAGCAAATGCAGCCGGTCGATCCGGTCGCTCAAGCGTCCGATAATCGGGGTTGTGATGACGGTCGCCAGGCCGCCAATCATGTAAGCTTTGGGCAAATTCGTCTCGCTCAGGCCAAAATTGGCCACGAAGGACGGGGCTAGAAAAGGTATGATGCAACCACCAGCCATCACCAGTACGATACTGACGGCAAACGCGCGCAAGTGCAGCGAGTGCGTGACGATCTCGCGCATTTGTCGGATTGGATTATGGCCATGGATGGCGGTCCGCAAGTGCGGCAGTGCGAGCGCTGCGATCCCAAGATTGAGCAGCGCGCAACCTGCGAGCATGAAAAACGGCGCATGCCACCCGAAAAGGCCGGCGAGATACAAACCAGCCGGGATGCCGAGCACAGAGGCAATCGGGAACGCGCCCATGACCACGCTCATGGCTTGGCCGCGCCGCGCTGGTGGGATGATGTCGCCGACCATCGCGCTCACCATCGAGCCGGAAAGACCGCCAAATGCGCCAGCGGCGATGCGGGCGGCGATCAACCAATGGTGCGTCGGCGCAAGGCCGCATGCCACGGTGGAAAGTCCGAAGCCGGTATAAAGCACGAGCAAAGAGCGTTTGCGGTCGAAGCGATCTAGAACGAAACCGCCTGCGAGCCCACTGAGGGCGGCGGCGCAGCCGTAGGAGGCGACGATCACCGTGAATTGCCCCGGCGTGAGGTTGAACACGCGCATGAGTTGGGCGCCCAAGGGCATGATGATCATGAAGTCCAACACGTGGGTGAACTGCACACCGGCGAGCGTCAGCAGCGTGATGCGTTCACGGCTTTTGGTCAGCGAGTGGTGTTCAGGAACAGACATGCAGCTTCTAATCTTGGTCTATTTTGCGAAAGCGCAACGTCGGCTTGCATGGTGATTCGGCTCATAGGTGGTTTTAAGATCAACTCATGAGCTCGTCGGCCCGCTCGCGTAGTACGGTTAGAAATTGCTCGGCGCCGCGGCTTTGGTAGCGTTGTTGATGGCGAATGATGGCTAGCTCGCGGGAGGGCGAACCCCCTGAAAGCTCGATATAGACCAGCGATTTAGTATCTTCGGGGTCACGGGCGACTTGTGGTAAAATGGAAATACCTACACCAATACCCACCAAGGCTTTGACCGTGGATACCTGTGCGCAACGGAAGCCGATGCGGGGTTCGAAATTGTGGTTACCGCAGAAACTCTGGATCTGGCTCGCGAGCGAGCTGGAGGAACCGAGGATGACAAAGGTTTCACCGGCGAGATCGGGGGCTTTAACGCGGGGCTTACGGGCGAGCGGGTGGTCTTTGCCCACTACGAGTAGGAGTGGCTCGGTGAGGAGTGTTTCAACAGATAACCGCGGGTCTTTGATGGGCAGAGCCACGATGGCGAGGTCGACTTCGCCTTCGACGGCCGCGCGCGTGAGATGGGTGCGAAAATCTTCCCGCACATCGATTTGGAGATTTGGATACCGGGCCCGACAGCGGGTGATCAACTCGGGTAAAATGTAGGGCGCCACTGTGGGGATCGCGCCGACGGTGATGCGCCGCTCCAAGGTGGGGTGATCGCCGAGTTCTTTGGCGGCGTTTTCAATTTCGAAGAGGATACGGCGAGCGCGTTCGAGAAATACTTCGCCGGCTTCGGTCAGGACGGCTTTGCGGCCAAGGCGGTGGAAAAGTTTACGACCAACCTCAGTTTCCAGATTTATTATCTGTTGACTGAGTGAGGGTTGACTGATGTGTACGCGTTCGGAGGCGCGGGTGAAATTGCCCGTCTCGGCTACGGCGACAACATAGCGTAGTTGATGGATTTCCATAGTTTAAAAATATAGATAATATAGTTACTACCGATTTCAACTATTGAAA
>CANGCX010000032.1 GCA_947452315.1 Opitutia bacterium
GTGTTCTGGCGCCAAAGCGATGTGCCGGAAGTCTGCGAACTCATGTGGATGCTCGGAACGCTGACGCCGATGGGTCTCATGGAGCGCGCCCATAGCTACAAAGACAAAACCGCCAAAGGCATCTCACCTAACTTTGGGCTCTTTGCATACCCGGTGCTCATGGCGGCGGATATCTTGCTCTACGACACGCACCGTGTGCCCGTTGGTCGTGACCAGAAGCAGCATGTCGAGATGACGCGCGACATGGCGATCAAGTTCAACGAAGCCTATGGTGAAACGCTTGTTGTGCCTGAGTCTGAGATTCGCGACGAGGTTGCCGTGATTCCCGGGCTCGACGGCCAGAAAATGTCCAAGAGCTACGGTAATACGATCGAGATTTTCGGTGACGAGAAAGCGCTACGTAAAAAAATCATGGGAATCATGATGGACTCGCGCACGCCTGCTGAGCCCAAGCCCGACGCCGACCAAAATCTCGCGATTCAGCTCCTGAGATTTTTCGCCGCGCCCGAAGTGACACTCGACTACGAAAACCGCCTCCGCGCCGGCGGCCTTGGCTACGGTGATTTGAAGAAGGCACTGTTCGAGCACTATTGGAATTACTTCGCCGCCGCGCGCGCGCGCCGCGCCGAACTCGCAGCGAATCTCGATCACGTCGATGCGGTGCTCCGGGACGGTGCCCAACGCGCGCGCGCGGTCGCCGAGCAAGTGATCAACCGCGCCCGCAAGGCGAGTGGACTGCGCTGAGATCTGGCTGAACGCAGCCTTTCTTTCCGATTTTTCGTACGCCGCTGCTCAGATGATCGTGATACGTGGCGCTTGGAGCGCGGCGATGCGGGCCATGATTCGCTCGGCGGCGCGTTGATAGCGCTGATCTTTCGGATCCGTGGGATGATCGTAGTCATCCGGCGCGAGGGCCGGTCCAAATACTAACGATACCGGCGTGCCTGGAACTAATTTGCCGCTGCGACCAAAGGCTTCGTATGAGCCGAAAAGTCGGACCGGCACGACCGGAACGTGCGCGCGTGAGGCTAACATCCCGACGCCGGGTTTCGGTGTTTGCAGGTTTCCATCGGGCGAACGCGTCCCCTCGGGAAATAAAATCACGACCTTGTTTTTCTTGAGCGCCCCGAGCACGCGTTTGATCGCCGTGACATCGGCGCCGCCATCGCGGTCCACGGGGATCGTGCCAACCGCATCAAGCCACCACGCCGCAAGGCCGGGTTTCCAAAGGGTTTTGCGCGCGAAAAACGAAACTTGTTTGGGTAACTGCGAGCCTACGAAGGGAGGGTCGAGCAGACTGGCGTGACTTGCGGCGATGAGGTAGGCGCCGTCCGCGGGCAGATTTTCTAAGCCAATCACCTCGCCGCGAAACCACATGCTGTAGACTATGTGCGAGAGGTAATGGAAAAAACCGTAAACCGGCTCCATCTCGACTTGGGGGAAGGCGCGGCTCATGCGGAGGCAAATTTAGCGGCGATGGGCGCGGCGATTTTATCAACGACCTCCACCAACGTTAGGTGCGTACCGTCGATCAGCACTGCACCTTGCAGGCTTTCTTGGAGGCGTTGGCTGTCGAGCGTGTCGCGTTTGGCGACCTGATCTTGGAGGCCTTGTTGTTCGCGGCGACGGGCGCGCTCGACGGGATCGGCAAACAGGAAGAAACGGAAGTCAGCGTCGGGGAATATCTTTGAGCCGATGTCTCGGCCTTCCATCACAAGCCCGCGAAAAGCGTGGCTGCGAGCGGTATCGGCTTGGCCGCGTTGGTAATCAAGCAGGGCGGCGCGCACAGCCGGGATCGCGGCGAAACGAGCGACGTGCGCGGTGACTTCGGCACTGCGGATTTCAGAATCCGGAATGGTGTGCCCACTGAGTTCGATTTCGGCGTTACGACCAGTGACGCGCGTGGTGAAGGTGATGTTAGTGAGGGCTGTTTGGACCCCGTTGATATCTTCGGGTGTGACCTGGCGTCGCAGGAGCTCGGCGGTGACGGCTCGGTAGTACGAGCCCGTATCTGCGTGGAGCAGGTGGAAACGTTCGCTGAGCGTGCGCGAGGTGGAGGATTTGCCCGAGGCGGCGCCGCCGTCGATGGCCACGATGAGGAAGGGGGTGCTGGGCATCAGGAGGCGAACGAATTTTGACGGACGGTTTCCAATAACTCGAAAAAATGCGGGAACGTTTTGGCGCAGCAGCTCGGGTCTTTGATCGTGAGCCAAGGCTGGCCGTCGCCGCGTAAATCAAGGCAACCAAGTATCGCGAAACTCATCGCAAAACGGTGGTCGCCATAGGTCTCGATGGTTTCGCCGCTACGTAGGTAGCGCGGCGCGATTTCGAGGGCGTCAGGGGTTTCGATCACGTGTTGGCCGAGGCGCGTGAGCTCGCGAGCCATGCCGGCGACGCGATCGGTTTCTTGTTTGCGGGTGTGTGCAATGCCCGAGATGTGCGTAGGACCGGCGAGCAGTGGCGAGAGGGCAGCGAGCGTCAGAAACGTATCAGAAAACTCCGCGAAATCCTGTGTGACGCCGCGCTGCATCGTCGTTTGTGAGAAGCTGGTGTCGAGACCGCGTGAGGTTGAGCGGATCGTCGCTCCTACGCGTGAAAGCACATCGGCAAAATGCGTGTCGCCTTGTAACCCTACGCCGGGAGCACGAAGAAACGGCAGATGTAGCGCGCCGCCCGTGACAAGCGGCAACGCCAGAAAGTAGCTCGCTGCCGTGGCGTCGGGCTCAATCGCATACCGTGAAGGAGCGGCGTAGCGACCCGGCTTCAGTACAAAGGTCTCGGTGCTGGTTTGCTCCTCCAGCTTGTAGCCAAATTCAGCCATGAGGCGCGTAGTCATTTCCACGAACGGTCGGCGTACATCCGCCGTGAGGGCGACTTCGACCGGAGCAGCGGCGAGCGGCGCGACCATGAGAAGTGCGGAAAGCAGTTGGCTGCTTTCGCTGGCGTCGATCTTTACGGTGCCGCCGCGCAGCCCGTGCGCGTGAATTTCTATCGGAAAAAATCCGTCTTCACCGAGGCAGCGAATATCGGCGCCCAGGCCGCGCAGCGCTTCGATAAGGGCGCGCATGGGGCGTTTGCGCATCTGGGGGATGCCGTCGATCCGGTAAACTCCGCTGGGGGCGGCGGCGCAAAGGGCGGTTAGAAAACGAGCCGCAGTGCCGGCGAGACCGACGAAAAGTTCGACGGGCTTGCTCGTGGCGGCGAAGGCCTGCGTTTGATCGGCAACTCGGACGGTGAGAGCGGCTTCGTCAGCGGTGATGGTCAGGCCGAGCTTTCGCAACGCTTCGCCCATGAGGCGCGTATCTTCACTGAAGAGGGCGCCGGTGAGGGTGACGGGGCGATCGCTCAGAGCCGCGAGCAATAGGGCGCGGTTGGTGAGACTTTTGGAGCCGGGCACGACGACCTCGCCGCGTACGGGGCGGGTGAAGGGGGTGATCGGGAGGAGATCGGGCAAGGCCATGACGATGGGTAAGCGTCGAGGAATCCCGAGGCGACGCCAAGGGGTTTTTCAGGCGACTGGGCGGCGGAGCCTTTCCAATTTAGGGGCGGATAGATTCGACAAACACGCAGCGGCCACCGCGTACGGTGATGATGGCGGCGTCTTTGAGGGCGTCGCGGTTTTCGTCGAGTGTGGTGCGGCCGGTGACGCCGGCAAAATCCCGCGTGGCTGAGAGAGCCTGTTTCAACGCTGTTTTTTCGGTGGAGCCGGCGCGACGGGCGGCGTCGGCAATAAGCTGCACGGCATCGTAGGTAAGAGCGGCGAGGCCGACAGGGGCAGAGCCGTGGCGGGTGGTGTAAGCGGTCACGAAGCGGCGCGAGTTAGGCGCGGCGCTCTCTGCAGAATAATGCGTCGAATAAACGGTGCCCTCTAGGGCGGGCCCGCCAATCTCGAGGAGCTGTGGAGCCTCGAAACCGTCGCCGCCGAGCAGCGTGGCGTGTAGCCCCAGTTCGCGGGATTGTTGAGCGGCTAGACCAGCTTCGACGTAGTAGCCGGGAAGGAAGATCGCGTCGGCACGGGTCGCGCGGATCGCGGTGAGTTGCGCTCGGAAATCTTTATCGCCACCGGCGTATTTTTGGGAAGCCACGATCTCCCCGCCGAGGGTGGTGAAGGTTTTGGCGAACACCTCAGCTAGCCCGACGGAGTAACTAGCTGAGGCATCGATGAGGAGCGCAGCGCGGCGCAGGCCGAGGTTTTTCCAAGCGTAAGTGGCGAGCACGGCGCCTTGGAATGGATCGGCAAAGCATACGCGGAAAATGCAATCTCCGACCGCGGTCACGCGGGGGTTAGTCGAAGCGGGGGTTAAGAGCGGAATCCCGGCGAGCTGGGCGACGGGCGCGGCTTCGAGGGTGCGGGACGAGGCGCATTCGCCGACGAGGGCGATGACCTTGTCGCGACCGATTAGTTTCTTGGCGGCGGTAGCGGATTCGCCGGAGAGGGAACGGTTGTCCTCGACGATGAGTTCAGCGGGCCGGCCGAGGATGCCACCCGCGGTGTTCAGATCGTCGATCGCGAGACGAGCACCGCGCAGGGCGGCTTCGCCAAAGGAGGCATCGCGCCCGGTGATGGACATGAAGAAGCCTATTTTTACTGGCTCTCCCACAGGTGTAGCGGCGTGGGCGAGAGAAACAAATGCATAGCAACCGAGTACGAAAAGGTGACGTAGAAGGGCGGGCATAATATCGATGGTTATCGCGAAAACGAACTGTGGCCAAAACAGCTAGGGCGAGAGCTAACCTAAATTGAGTCTGCCTTCTTTTTGGTAAAAAAATGATGAAGGCCGCGAAAACCTTAATTTTTTACACCGCTTGCCAGCAGGGTTTCGAAGTAGGGCTCGGCTGTTTCTACAGCGACGGTGGCGACTTCGACTTGGTGGAAACCAGCGGTTTTCAGGAAGCCATGCAGCGCGCTTTCTTTGAAGCCTAGCCAGACATCGGCGTACAGGTCCCGAGCTTTTTCGAAGGTGTGCTCGGCGAGGTCGAGTATGAGGACTTGGCCGCCGGGTTTTAGAATGCGGTGGGCTTCGGCGACGGCGCGTTGCGGGTGTTGGGCGTGGTGAAGCGCTTGGCTGAGGATAGCGAGGTCTACCGAGGCATCGGCCAGCGGGACGTGTTCGATGTCACCGAGTTTATAGGCTAGATTGGCGAGACCGTTTTTAGCGGCGAGCTCGGTACCGACTTCGACCATGCGCGGGGAATTATCAATGCACCAGACTTGGGCAGCGCGTTGGGCAAGGAGCTGGGATACGAGGCCCTCTCCGGCGCCTAGGTCAGCGATGGTGATGGCGGGGGTGAGGCGCAGGGCAAGGTGACCGATGGCTTCCCAAGAGCGGCCGGGGCAATAATTTTTGCCAAGGCGGCCAGCGATGAGGTTAAAATACTGTTCTTGCGTGCGGCGGCGCTTTTGGAGGATGCGCTCGAGATTGGCGCGGTCTTCGGTGAGTTCTGGGAGGGTCGCAACGGAGGCGACGGCGGCGCGAAGTAGAGTTAGGGAGGCCGCGCTAAGATTAGCTCGCAGTGAGTAAAAGGCTTTTTTCCCCTCGCGACGGTCGGAGACGAGGCCGGCTTGGCGGAGCAGGGCGAGCTGTGAAGAAATGCGCGATTGGCCCATACCAAGGATCTCTTGGAGCTCGGCGACGGAGAGTTCCTCGTGCAGGACGAGGGCGAGCAGGCGGAGGCGGGTGGGGTCGGAGAGGGTTTTAAGGATGTCCCACGAGGCGTTCACAGGAGGTGAAGGTGGGGAAACAAGGCTGCGTGGCAATGGCGGAGGCTGTTCAAAAAAAACCCGACCGCCGGTGAAGGGGTCGGGTTTTGGCAGGAGGGCTTTTTAGACTTAGAGTGAGTCGACGTAGCGGGCGATGGAGACGATCGCGTAGCTATCTTCCGAGGTGCCGGTCTTCACTTTGACGGTATCACCGACTTTCTTGCCGAGGAGCGCGGCGCCCATCGGGGTCTTGTAGGAGAGGATGTTCTTGTCGGGGTTGCCGTCCCAAACGCCGAGAAGCGTGTAGGTGGTCTGGCCGCTGCCGGCGCGAACCGTGACGATGCTACCGACGCTGACTTGCTCGTTGGAGGCTTCCTTGAAATCGGTGATGCGGGCGCGTCCGAGATCTTTTTCCAAGAGGGTCTTTTTGCCCATGAGGACCTGTTGGTCCTGCTTGGCCATCTTGTATTCGGAGTTTTCCTTAAGGTCGCCGTGTTCGCGGGCGGTGGCGATGGCCTTGGAGTTTTCCGGAATTTCTTTGGAGACGATGGATTCGTATTCTGCGCGCTTGGCCTCGTAGGAGGCGCGAGATACGAGCAGTTGCTCTTCCTTGCTTTCGGCATCGGCGGCAACCAGGGATTGGATCTTGGGGAAGATTTTGATGAAGCGGGCGAGGAGGGACTTTTTAGTGAGTTCCTCGAAGCCTTGGTTCAACATCAGCGTGTTCGCGAGATCGCGCGCGGTCTCGGGATCGGCGGTTGAGAGAAGGTCAGCGATGAGATCGGTGTCTTCGGACAGGATATCAGCGAGCGGGATGCGGCGCGCGCTGGCGGCCTGCAGTGCTTCGTAGTCGATGGCGAAGAAGACGGCACTGAGGAGGCGTGGGGTGATGAGATCGTTGAGCAGCTTAGCGAATTTCTTTGAGTGGCGGTTCTTGACGATCCAAAGTAGGACCGGAGCGCGGAGATTTTGCTCGGTCTGCCAACGGGTGAGGGTGGAAGCGAGGTCATCGGAGTGACCTTGCTCGACGAGAAAATTGATGCACTCGGTGGTGAACTTACCTTGGGAAACTTTGAGCAGGCCGAATACGATGTCGCGAGTCTCGATCGGGTGCGTGGCGAGGATTAGTTCGAGGAAACGGCTCTGGAAGTGAACCGGGATTTTTTCCGCGATCTCGGGTAGATCACGTTGGTTGGCGATGAGACTGGCCTGGGAGGGTTCGTAGGCGGTTTCGGAGCCGACGAGTTTGGCGAGGTCATCGCGGATGGCGGCGCCGTAGAGGCGTTCGGCGGCGTCGAGCTGGTTGCTCTCTTGGACGGAGGTGGCAAGGCCGGCTAGGACGGAGGCCAGGTCTTTTTGGGACGTGGCTTTGTCGGAGCCGTCGACGAGCTCCTCGGCGAGGAGGATGCGGCGACGGGCAGAGCGGGTGCCATTAAATTGTTCGACGAGTTCGTCTTCGGCGGAGACGGGAGTCTCACGAATGAGGTAGCACTCGGTCTTTTTGACGGGAACTTGAATACGCGCGTCTTTGGAGATGAGTTTCTTGGCGGCAGCCCACCATTTCTTGAATTTTTCTTCGCCGAGCACTTGGGCCAGCACGATCTCGATCTCGATGGCGGTGGCGGCATTATTTGGATAGGCTTGCAGCGTCTCGATCAAGAGCTGGGCGGGATTATCCGCGATAAGCTCGTTGATTTTCTTGGCGTCGGTCTCCTTGCGAACGAGGAGGTGCTTGGCGGGCAAGACCTCCATCGTGCTGATGCAGAATGCAGGGTCCATGGAATGGCCCTTCTTGTCTTTGAAATCGATGACGAGCTTTTGGGTGGCGTCGTCGTAACGCTTGATTTGACCAAAACCCCAGCTGCGGTGAACCACGTAGGCGTCCGCTTCCATGGCCTCCAACTTGGCTTTGGACGCCTTAAGCGTCGGGTTTTTGGCGATGAGCGCGGATACTTCGGCGGAATTCATGGTTGCGTGAGTGAGGGCCTGAACGGGATAGTTGAGCGGATAATGACTAACGCTGTCAATCCGAGTCTCCAAAACACCTGCGCATGAGTATAAAAACCGACGTTCCCCGTCCTACAGCCTGGCCGGCGGCCGCCCAATTGGTCGCGCGCTGGCTTGAACGTCGGGAGCGCATTGATGCGCTTTTTGACACCTTGCCTGGTAAGTTATCCGGCGCTGAGCGCGCGCGTTGCCAGCATTTGGTCTTTGGCGTGGTGCGTCACGCGAGTCGTTTGGAGCAAGAGCTGGCGAAGTTGATCGCCCACCCGCCGCGCTATGCGACGCGTGCTGTCTTATATGTAGCAGGCTTTGAATTGATTGAGGCTGAGGGAGAGCATGCCGACCAAGGCCTTGTTGCTAAAATTGTCCACCACGCTGTGGATCAAGCCAAGGTGCTCGCCAGTGCGGCCGAAGCCCGCCTCGTGAATGCGGTGGTGCGCAAACTTGCGACTGCGCTGCATACTCAGATCGAGCCGAATCGGCTCGCAGCGGCTGAAGTCTTGGCCGGATATTTTTCGCATCCCGCATGGCTGGCGCAGCGTTGGCTGACGCATTTCGGCGCCGAACACACTCGCGCATTACTCAAGTGGAATCAATCGCCCGCGCCTGTGTACGCTCGTTGGCGTGACCGCACGGCATCTGCACCGGCTTGGCTGAAGGCTACGGCGTGGGCGGGTTTCTATGAAGTGCCATCGGGTCATTGGAGCGATGTCGAACCGTTGCTTAAAAAGGGTAAGCTTTATCTACAAGATCCGGGCACGCGGCTCGCCGTTGAGTTGCTCGCGCCGCAGCCAGGCGAAACAGTGCTCGATGTGTGCGCGGCACCTGGCGGCAAGAGCCTCATGATCGCTGATGCGATGCTCGCCCTTACGGGAGCTACGCCGCTGGCTAAACCGAGTCGCGTGATTGCGATGGATCTGCCGGGTGAGCGGATCGCGCGCTTGAAGGAAAATCTCTCTCGCGCCGAGGGGGTCGAAGTCGCGCTGGTCCAAGCCGATGTGGCAAAAGACGGATTTCTCGCTCTGGATGCGTGTCAATTACCTACGAGTTATGACGCCGTGTTGCTCGACGTGCCTTGCACGAACTCGGGTGTGATGCGGCATCGCGTTGATGTAAAATGGCGCCTGCAGGAAGGTGATTTCCATAAACACGGACGCCAACAACTCGCTCTTTTGCACGCAGCGGCGCGTCTCGTGGCGCCAGGTGGTCGGTTGGTGTATTCTACCTGCTCGATCGATCCTGAGGAAAACGAGAGTGTCGTTAAAACTTTTTTCGACAGCCGTGCGGGCGGACCGTTTACGCTCGAAGCCAAGAGTCTCAGCCAACCGTGGGTTACGGGGCACGACGGCGCGGGCGCGTTCTTGTTGCGTAAGAAACTCTGAGCGCTGGTTTTTTAGCGGTATGTGCGTGTGGCGGGAGCAGTGCTTCCGTCGCACCGCTGCAACGTTACGGCACGAGCTCGAAGACGGGGAGGCGTTTCTGGGATTCGCGCGTGCCGTTTAGGAACGTGAAAGTGATTTCATGGGCTTCGGCCACTAGGCTCGCGTAGCGGCGAAAATCCCAGCGGGCGACTGATTCGCCATTGATTCGAGTGATGAGATCGCCGCGCTCGACGGCGGCCTTAGCGGCTGGGGAATTCGGGACAACACCTGCGACGCGCCAATACGCGGGTGTTTTGGAGAAGCTCAGGCCGGGACTGCGGCGCGGCGTCGTCGCGATGGGAGCGGGTGAATCGCGGTAAAAAGTGACGCGGTCACGTTCTTGGTCGAAGGTGACGGAAAAATTTTGAAGCACAGCTCCACCGATGGCGGAGAGTTCGTCGGAGAGTTCGACGATGGGTGCAGGCAGGAGGTAATCGGCGAGGTTTAATGACTCCGTTAATCGGCCGATACTTTGCGGGCGGTCGCCGGTGAGTGTACTCACGGTGCTGCCCTCGCGTGGTCCGTAGTTAAAGTGCGGGGAGAGTCCGATCGGATTGAGGCTGAGGGCGGCATCGCTGCCGCTGTCGATTAGCGCAACGAAGGGCTGATCGCCAAGGCGCACGGAAATAAGCGGAGTTTTGTTGGCGTTATTAAAAGGTACGGCTGCGCCGGGAATCAGCGGGTTGACTCGGGCCGGGGCGAGCACGACACGGTCGCGTGGGTAGTCGAGGGTCAGGAGCGTTTCTCGGAAAAGCGGAAAGCCGAGGATGCCGTCGATTTTTACGCCGAGGTGCGCAGAGAGGGCGGCGCAATCATAGATGCGTGCGGAAATATTTTCGAATCGGGCATCGCCGAGATCCAGCCGCCGGATCGTGGTCGCAGGGAGCGGGACGGTCTGGCCGTCGGCCGAGGTAATAGTGACGAGCGTGACGGGGGTAGCGGGGTCGGGTTTGCTGCCGTAGCGTTGGGCAAATTCGGGGGTGACCAGCGTGGTGTTGGCCCCGGTGTCTATAAGGAAGTGCCACGGGCCGCCGCGGTCCCATTTGCTCTCTAGGACTAGGAAGGTGCCAAGACGTTGAGCGGGGAGCACAATGAGTGGGGAGCCAAGCGTGGTGCGACCGGGCCGCGCAGCTTCTCGACGAAAAGAGAAGCAGCCCGCGAGTTGTAAGCAGGCTAGCGCGGCTAAGGCGAATGCGAGAGGACGCCGCCAGTTCATTTTTATTTGGCCGGTTGCGGCAGCGTACGGCTCAGGGCAAATGCGCCGAGGGCGAGGGCGGCGCCAGCGAGGAAGACGCTGCGTGATCCGTAAAGCCAGAAGGCGCCGCCGGCGAGTACGGGCGTGATCGCGCGCGCTAGCGAACCGAGGGAGCGAAAGATACCTAGGACTCGTCCCTGTTCTTGCGGGCCACAATAAAGAGAGATGAGGCCGGTGCTAGCGGGATTGACGAGGCCGGAACCGGTGGCGAGCAAGGCGAGGCCCATGTAAAGTAGCCAAGGTTGTTGGGCGAAGCCGACAGCGACGAGGCCGAGCGTGGAAAGGATCAGACCAGCGCCGAGCACGCGGATTTCGTCGACGCGGGCGAGTAATTTGCGGACAATGAAACCTTGGGTGATGATCGAGCACACGCCTAGAAAGCCGAGGAGGTAACCGTTTTGACGGGCCGTGTAACCGAAACGTTCGGCGGCCAGAAAGGTCAGCGACGCTTCCATCGCGACGAAGGCGAGCGAGTAAGTGAAGGCGACGAGGTTGGTGCGGCGCAGGGCGGCGTCGCCAAGACCGAAGATGGCGGCGATGGGGTTGCGAATACGTGGGTCGCGGGCTTCGGCGCGAGCGGCGGGGGTGAGGGTCTCGTTGAAGCGGCGATAAATCCACGCCAGGTTGACTAAGCACAGTGCGAAAGAAATCAGCGCGGGCACTGAGAACGGATTGAAGCCAAAACGCGCGAGTGCTGGATAGGTTTCGACGAGGTTCCACTGCGCGGTGAGGGCGCCGATCATCGGACCAGTAACTAGGCCGAGGCCAAACGCAGCCCCCACGATACCCATGGCTTTGGAGCGCTCAGCGCGCGAAGTAACATCAGCCACGGCGGCGGTGGCGACAGAGAGATTACCAGAGAAGGCCCCGCTCACGATACGTGAAAGCAAGAAGGCCCAAAACGAGCCGCTGATGACCCAGAGCAGATAACCGAGTGCGGTGCCAGCGACGGTGAGAAGTAGAACGGGCCGTCGACCGCGTTTATCGGAAATCGCACCCCAGAACGGCGCGAAAATAAATTGGAGAATCGAGAAAAAAGAGCTGAGCACTCCGCCGAATAGGACGGTAGCGAAGGCATTGTCGTGGCCAAGGCTGCGGGCGATGGTGTCGGTTTGAGAAAGGAGCCAGCCGAGGACCCCGCTACGGCCATCGGTGCCGAGGTAGTGCCCGAGTAGATCGGGGCCGAGGGGGAAGATGATCGAGAAACCGATTAGATCGATGTAGAGCGTGAGAAAAATGACGCCGAGGGAGAGGGCGCACTTGGGCGTCGTCGGTTCGGGCTTGGTGCTGTCGGAGGCTTGAGACACGGCGGACAAAAGGGAGGAGGGACTCCATGAGGATTTACCTCAATGGCAGGAGGCGCAAGGGGAACTTCCAGGCGTGACGGATCCGTCGAGAAGGCGGCGGGCGGTGTGCTCGAGATCCTGAATTTAAACGTTTAGTATCAGCAGGCGAGCGGGCGAAAGGTGGCACTATAGCTGCGGGGTGCCGTTACTAAGAAGGGCCCACTTGGTGGCTGGTGGTACCCTGCGATTTTTCTTACATCACGTAGGGCAGGGGGAAACGGCCCATGAGTGCGGCGACGCGGAGTTTGGCCGCGGCCAGGGCATCGGCTTCGTTGGGGGTCCCGATAGCTGGGAGCACAAGATGAATGCAGGCCGCGATTTCAGTCATATCGGCTTCAAGCAGACCACGAGTAGTCACCGCAGGCGTACCGAGGCGGATGCCGGAGGCTTGGAACGGTGAACGCGTTTCGTACGGTACGGTATTTTTGTTACAGGTGATATGGGCAAGATCGAGCGTCTCTTGGGCTTTCTTGGCGGTGAGCTCCGGGAGGTTGCCGCGCAGATCGATGAGGAAGAGGTGGTTGTCGGTACCGCCGGTGAGGATTTTGTAACCACGCTGTGCCATGGCGGCAGCGAGGGCTCGAGAGTTTTTCACGACCTGTTCCGAGTAGGTCTTGAAATCAGGCTTGAGGCATTCGCCGAAGCACACGGCTTTGGCGGCAATGACGTGCATGAGCGGGCCACCTTGGGTGCCAGGGAACACGGCGGAGTCGATGGCTTTGGCGTGGGCGGCACGGCAGAGGATGAGTCCGCCACGGGGTCCACGGAGAGTTTTATGCGTGGTCGTGGTGACGAAGTCGGCGTGGGGGACGGGTGAGGGATGGACGCCGGCGGCTACGAGGCCAGAGATGTGGGCTATGTCCGCGAAGAGATAGGCGCCGACGCTGCGGGCGATCTCGCCCATGCGGGCGAAGTCAATGACGCGCGAATAGGCGCTGGCGCCTACGGTGATCATTTTGGGCTTTTCGCGGAGGGCGACGGTGGCGAGTTCGTCGTAGTCGATCAGGCCGGTGTCCTCGCGGACGCCGTACTGGCAGAAATTATACAGTTTGCCGGAAAAATTGGCGGGGTTGCCGTGCGTGAGGTGACCACCGTGGCTGAGGTTCATACCCAGGACCTTGTCACCGGGTTGGAGAACAGCGGCGTAGACGGCGGTGTTGGCTTGGGCGCCGGAGTGGGGTTGGACGTTGGCGTGATCGGCGCCGAAGAGTTGTTTGGCTCGGTCGATGGCGAGTTGCTCGACTTGATCGACGAATTCGCAGCCGCCGTACCAGCGTTTGGCGGGGTAGCCCTCGGCGTATTTGTTGGTGAGGACGCTGCCCTGCGCCTGCATCACGGCAGGATAGGTGAAATTTTCCGAAGCAATGAGCTCGATGTGGCTTTGTTGACGGGAGAACTCGGCGGCGATGGCGGAGTAAACAGCGGGATCGAGTTGGGCGAGGGGAGCGGCGTTGAGCATGGCGAAAAAAGAGTGAATTGAAGCTCGCGCAAGGAGGCGCGGAGGCAAAGATTTTTTACAAGAAAGGCGTGGAGTGGCTCAGCGAGCAGAATTGATCTTAGTTTTGAGGAATTCGATGAGGCTCGGGATGGCTTCGACCATCTCGTCACGGGTGGCTTCGTAGACTTTGAGTGAACCGCCAAAAGGGTCGCCGATTTCTTTGGCGTGAGGGGCTGGCATGAATTCGCGAAAAAGGTAAACGTTACGTGGGACTGGGTTGATCGCGTATTCCAAGGAAGCTCGGTGTGACTCGGTCATGCCAATGACCGCGAGGGCATTTTGCACGAGCTCGTCGGTGAGAGCGCGGCTGCGGTGCTTGGCAATATCAAGGCCAACCTTTTTGAGGGCTGAGACGGAGTTAGCACTGACGGTGTCGCCATCTCTGCCGGCTACGCCGGCGGAAATCACTTCGAGCGAGCGGAGTGGCTCGGGCTGGGCGGCGAGGGCGTGTTGGAGGAGGGCAGCGGCCATTGGGCTACGGCAGACGTTGGCGGTACAGACGACGAGGATGTAGCCAGGCTTGGGCATCGTGGTGTGATGGAAAGGGGTTAAACGACAGGTTTTTTCCGCGAAAGGCAACCTGCAGGCGTGGACGTTTTTAGATTTGGCGGAGTGCGATTAGGGCGCGGTGGAGGTGGACGGCGCGTTGGAGGACCGCGTCGATTAAGGGCAGTGGGACGGTAGTCGCGGCATCGCTGGGGGCGGCGGGGGTTTTGGATGCGGCGCGTTTACCGTGATCGGCTGGAAGGGCTGCAACCACGGAAGGATTGGAATCGGAGCGGTCGGGGTGCCACTCAGCAGCGAGAGCGGCTTCATCGTTGCGAGGTTTGGTGAGGGTTGGAGTGATAAGGGTGGAAAGCGCCTCGGGTTGAGTGAGCGCGTTGTAAGCGCGACGTTGGGTTTCGGGATCGACGGCGAGAGCTAGGTCTGGCGTGAAGTCGGCTGCGTTAAGGCCAAGGACGATGAGGCCAGGGGTGTCCTCGCGTTCAGCAAAAGTAGCTCGAAGTGCGGGGCTGGTCTCGGTGTTAGCGAGGATAAATACAGGGGTGCGTGGTAGGGCGCGGAATTTTAACCACGCAGCGAGCGTGATGGCAGCGTCCGGGCCGCCAGTGGTGTAGCGCAAGTCGAGGACCAGCGGCTGGGGTCGGGCGGGCGAAGCCGCCGGTAAGTCCGTCGGCAGGGTATAGGCGCGGTGGTACGAGAGGCCTTGGCCGAGATCGAGGATCAGGGGCTTCGCAACGGCGGTGGGGGTCAAAGAACTCGCGCCGAGAGATAAGCTAACAAGAAGAACGTGGCGGAGTTTCATGAACGGTTAAGCTGCCGTGCGCCGATGTCGCGGCGGAAATATTTGGTGGAGCACAGGACCTGTTCGCACGCGGCGTAAGCGCGATCGGCAGCATCGCGTAGGCTGGGGGCCAGTGCGGTGACGCCGAGGACGCGTCCTCCGTTGGTCACAAGTTGGCCGAGGGTGTTACGGGCGGTGCCAGCGTGGTAAATTGTCGTGGCGGGCGGGAGTGCGGCGGGCGCGGGGAGTGTGATGGCGTCGCCTTTTGTGTATGCATCGGGATAGCCTCGTGCGGCGACAACGACGCAGACGGCATAGTCGGGTTTGACCACGAGCGGTCCTACAGCGGGTAGGCGGTCGCAGGCGGCGGCCCAAAGCAGTTGCAATAAATCGGTGGTGAGACGTGGGAGCACGACTTGGGTTTCGGGATCGCCGAAACGGGTGTTGTACTCGATCACGCTCGGGCCGATGGGCGTGAGCATGATACCGATGAAAAGCGTGCCGCAAAACGCAATACCCTCAGAGGCGATGGCGTTGACGGAAGGGCGAACGATTTCGTCTTCGATACGAGCGAGTAACGCAGGTGTCACGACCTCGGCTGGGGAATAGGTGCCCATGCCGCCGGTGTTGGGTCCGGTATCGCCATCTCCGATTCGTTTGTGGTCCTGCGAGGTGGGAAGGATGAGGTAATCTCGTCCGGAAACAACGACTAGGATACTTGTTTCCTCACCGAAGAGGCAGTCCTCGATGAGTAATTGGCGGCCGGCGGCGCCGAATTTATCGCCGGCGAGCATTTCGTGGACGGCAGCTTCGGCCTCAGCGAGAGATTGGGCGACGACCACACCTTTGCCCGCGGCGAGCCCATCGGCTTTGACTACGATTGGGATCGAGCGTGTCCGCAGGTAAGCGAGCGCAGGCTCGATCGCATTAAAAAATGCCGCGGGTGCAGTGGGGATGTGGTGCTTAAGAAGAATCTCCTTAGTGAAAATTTTTGAAGCTTCGAGTCGTGCACCGTCGGCGCCGGGACCGTAAACGGGAATACCAAGGGCGCGCAGGCGATCGGCGAGGCCGAGCGAAAGTGGAACCTCGGGGCCGACTACGACAAAGGCGATTTTTTCGCGTTGGACGAGTGCGACAAGGCCGGAAATGTCGTCAGCGGCGATCGAGAAACAAGGGGCTTCTTCGGCGATACCAGCGTTTCCAGGCGCGCAGATTACGCGGGGGGCGGCGGGTGAGGTGAGCAACGCGCGGACCAGCGTGTGTTCGCGTCCGCCGGAGCCGACGACGAGTACAGATTGAGGAAGAGCGGAAAGAGGAGGCACGGAAAAAGAAAAGGAGAGCGCGATGTGATCGAGGCGAGCTTAGAGCACCTGAAGTTTTTTGCGGTAGAAAGCGACAACTTCAGCAGGGTCATCGGTAAAAAGGATGTAATCGGCGATCCATGCAGGGGCTCGTTTGGTGGCGATCATGGTTTTGAGTTGTTTGCGCAGATCACCCCAGAAGCGGGAATTAAAAAAAACATAAGGAACGCGCGGTCGGATACCGAGTTTGAGGTTGCACATCTCGATACCGATCTCCTCTAGGGTGCCAACGCCCCCGACGTTGAAGATGCAAAAATCAGCTGCTTCGAACCATTTTTGGCGGAAGTGGCGGGAGGATTCCTGAAATGTATTGAAGAAGTCGACGCCGAGCTCGGGTGGTTGTGCTTCGAGTTCGAGAAAGCACGCGCCGGTGAGGGCACCTTTGTTGCGAGCTTGGTCGGTGGCTAGGCGCATGACACCACCGCCGCCGCCGGTCAGGACGCCGACGTTGGGGCCGATAAAACCCGTGAGTTGTTCGACGAGCCCGGTGATGCGCGCGGTGTCAGCGGGGTCAAGACCGACGGCGGAACCGTAGAACGCAAGAAGTGTGGTTTCCTGGAATTTGCGACTGAGTTCTTCGCGCACGAAGAAGCCGTGTTCCTTTTTGTAAACGTGAGCGTAGAGCTCTTTGGTGGACTCGTCGTACCAATATACCCGGACGCCAATCGCGTCGAAGGTGTCGAGGCGCGCGTGGGCGTTGCTGGACAGAAAATACCCGTGAGTTCGGGAGGCTTTGCGGAAGATTATACGCTTAATTTTTACTTCGCCGATGCGGGTGAGTAGCTCGATGTGTTCGAGTAAGTCCGGGAAATAATCGACGATGAGCGTATCGGCATCGTCTGGGGCATCGTCGAGGGCTTGGATCATGGTGCGGCTGCCGATGGGGCACGCGTCACCTTCGAGGAATTTTTTTAGCTCTTCGTTGGCGCGGACGAGGACGCTGCGGTTTTCGTTGGCGCCACTTTGGCCGCGGACAGTGATTTTAGTACGCGGGCGGGCTTCGCGGGTATCGCGGGGCGGGTTGGCGTCGAGGCACTTGAAAAGTTCGGTGGCGGTGCCAAGTAGGCGCTGACGTTTTTTGGCGAGCGTCTTGAATTCTGGATCGGAAAATGGCGGGGCGCGGAAGATATCGACCGAAACCATCGGGTTTACAACCGGTTGGTCGCCCGGGTTGTAGATTTCCAACATGACGTTGGTGCCGAAGGTCTTGATTGGGTCGAGCAGTACGGCGCTGGTATGGAGGCCGAAATTGCCCTCGCCTTGATTGAGTACGACATAGTGCTCTTTTAGATACATGGAGCAGCTGGTGAGGACACCGGAGTGCGGTGCGACCGTGAGGGGTGATGCGTCGTGGCGAAGTTGGACTTTGTCGAGAAAGCCGCGGCCGGCGAGGCCGGCGACGACGTTTTCAAAATTGAGGCGGGTAAGTTTCGGGGAGAGCGTGTAGCTGACTTGATGCGGCGTGAGGAAAACGCGTCCGCGCGAGTCGATTGAGATGGTGTTGGGTAGTTTGAGATCGTTGGCCTGGATGGCGGCCCAGATTTCCGCGGTGGAGAGTTTGGCGGCGACGGGCGCGTAAAAAAGACGACCGACGGGCGCGCCAGGCCTCAGGAGTTTTTTCCAGTAAGCGGCGTTGGGGAAACTTGCATCGTAGATGAAAGCATCGGCCGTAAGGATTAGGCGGTTGCCCTCGATCACGGGCGGGCCTTGAAGGAGCATCTCGATGCCAATACGTGCGAGTGAACTGCGTTCGGTGAATTTCAGCTCGGGTAGGAGGGATTTCAGGGACTCTAGTTCGGCGGGGTTACGAGGCCAGAAGGCTAGGGTAAGCGTGGTGGAGCGCTCGTCTTTGTTCTTAACGGTGAGGATTTGGCCGTCCTGACTGGTCCAAAATTGATCGGGCGTCATTGCAAATTCTTACTTTGGCCTTGGTGGCAGAGTACACAAGCGGGGAGTAATTGGTTGCATTTGGAGCCATGGGCGGGCACATCCAAAAGTTTTACGGCACAAAATGACCTCCGCCGTTTCCATTCAACGCAGTCCATAACCCATAAAATGAAACTCAAGTCCGCCCTCACGCTCTCCTTGCTCGCGCTCGGTACCGCCACCGCGATCCACGCTCAGGAGGTCAAACTCAACATCCCTGGCCAAGCTGCCGCCGCTCCCGCTGCCGCCGCTCCGGCCGCTCCCGTTTTCACGGAAGCCCAACTCGTCGAAGAATTTGGCTGGTTTATGGGCAAGCGTGTCGGGCTCTCCGAGCTCGGCTTCAGCGCCTCTGAGATCGACGCCTTGCTCAAAGGCATGGGCGCCGCGATCGCCGGCAAAGATTCTCCTTATGATCTGCCCAAGATCGGTCCCTCCATGGATGAGTTCATGAAGAAAAAGCAGGACGCCTACATGACCAAGTTGAAGCAAGACGGTATCAAACAGAGCACCGCTTTCTTTGCTAAGTTGAAGGAAAACAAAGCGGTCACCGAACTGCCCAGCGGCCTCCGCTACGAGATCGTGAAGCAAGGCGATGGCGCCGCGCCTAAGCCCACCGAGACGGTCAAAGTTCACTACACTGGCACGCTCATCGATGGCACCGTGTTCGACAGCTCCGTGCAGCGCAACGAGCCGGCTGAATTCCAACTCGACCAAGTCATTCCAGGCTGGACCGAAGGTCTGCAAAAGGTGAACAAGGGCGGCAAGATCAAGCTCTACGTCCCGCCGCAACTCGCCTACGGCGACGAGGCGCGTGGCAACATCCCTCCATCGGCCACGTTGATCTTCGAGATCGACTTGCTCGACATCAAGGCCAGTGCACCAGCTCCGGTTGCGCCCGCGGCTCCTGCTGCGCCTGCTACCGCCAAGTAAGCTGATATTCAGTTTTTTTAATTCAGCCCGTCGCTTACTTAGCGGCGGGCTTTTTTGTGTCTAGTTCTAGGTAAATTAAAAACGCTAAAAAAATCGCACTGATGGCACCGGGTGCACGACACCGAATTGAAGTTTGAGCGCGGCGCGCGGGTGCTTAGCTATTTGGGGATGCTTTTTTATTACCTCAGAGCGACGCTGATTTTTCTATCGGTTTTAAGCTTGGGCCTGGCCGCAGGGCCGGATTGGTCGCCGCTCTGGAATGGGCGTGATCTCGAGGGTTGGACGACATGGTTAGCTAAGCCGCATCCGAGCGCAGTTCTGCCGGGCGAGCCGCGGGACACGAAGGGCAATTATACGCAGCCAATCGGAAGTGGGCGTGATCCCTTGGGCGTGTTCAGCGTGACGACAGTCGACGGCCAACCGGTGATTCGGATTTCGGGTCAGGTTTTCGGCGAGCTGCGAACGCGTGAGAGTTTTTCTAATTATCATCTCCGGTTGCAATTCAAGTGGGGCCAAAAAAAGTGGCCACCGCGAGATCGTCCCGAGACGCCGAGAGACAGTGGTTTACTGTATCGCGTGCATGCAGATCCTGGTGCCGAAGGGCGAATTTGGGCGCGGTCGACGGAGTTGCAAATTCAGGAGCGCGACGTGGGTGATCTTTATTCGATTGGGTCGTTTGTGTTTGTGCGCTCGCTGTTGCGCAAAGGCACGGGCAACGCGACGACGAAGGCCGTTTACGATTATGATTCTAAGGGGGCGTGGAATTTTTTTGCGCAAGTGCCCGGACAGGATGGGCGTTGCGTAAAACAACCCGACAGCGAAAAGCCGACGGGCGAGTGGAACACAGTGGAACTCGTTTGCCTGGGTGAAGACAGTATTCACATCGTAAACGGCAAAGTTGTGATGAGGTTGCACCGTACGTTGCGACTGGATCGGACTACGCCTGAGCCCGTGAACGAGGGCCCACTCATTCTGCAATCCGAAGGCGCGGAAATTTTTTACCGCGGGATTGAACTGCGTCCGATCACTGCGGTGCCGGCCGAGTATGCGCGATAATGTTTTCCGCGCGGGCGGTCAGTGTTTCGATTCAATCTATACAGGGACTGTATCTGGTTGATCGCCGTCGCCGAGTTTGCGGCGGAAGAGATCGAGGGCGAGGCGGTAGCATTGGAGGGCGAGCTCGGGATCGTAGCGGTAGCCTTCGTCGCGCATGAAGGCGTGGGCGCCGTTGAATTCGTGCCACGTGAAATTCACCCCGGCGGCGGCGAGCGCGGCGTAGACTTTGGCTCGGCCCTCGGCAGGTACATGTGGGTCTTGGCGGCCGTAAATCATGAGTGCTTCGGCTTTCATCTCGGGGATGCGGTCGAGTGTGTTATCGTTCATACCGGCGCCGAGACTGCGTTTGTGGATGTCAGTCGCGTAGAAACAAGCTACGGCGCGTACGCCGGGGTTCATCGCAGCTCGAAACGCGAGGTGGCCGCCGATACAAATGCCCATGACGCCGAGGGCGCCGGTGCATGGAGCGTAGGATTTTAAAAAATCGAGCGCGGCGCGAGCGTCGGTGTCGTAGGCATTGACTGGCTTGGTGGTTTTGAGGGCGTTGCCGCGGTCGGCTCCGGCTTGGTCGTAGGCGAGGACAGTGCCGGCAGATTCATATTCATGATAAATTTCGGGAACGAGAACGATAAAGCCGTGACCGGCGAGCATCGCGGCGGTGCGACGAATAGGCCCGGTGACTTGAAAAATTTCCGAGTAGAGCACGATGCCAGGATAACGTCCGGAAGCCTGCGGCCGGAAGATATAGGAGCGCATGGGGCCGGTCGGCGTGGACAGATCGATGGTTTCGGCGTCTTTGAGAGTCATGGAATTAGAAGGAGGGGACGTGCTTTGGTTTTTCTCACGCATGACAGACCCAAGTGAAAAGAGGAGCGGGAAACTTCGACTCGCTCCGATTGCGACAGAGCGAGCGATTGCCTCTTAAAAAACTAGCGTGACTTAAAGCGGCACCGTGTCGTTGAGCGCAGTCAATTCCTCGATCGTGGTTGAGGGTTCTATGGTGATGCTGGCCCCTTTGAGATCGGCTCCGGCGGGAAGCTCGAGGGTCACAGTGGTGGTCTGCGGCGTCAAATCGAGCGGGGCGGCGAGGGCGGGGATGGTGGCGCTTGCGAGGATTTCACCGAGACGGGATTGGGCGAGGATGCGCGCGGGTGGCGCCCCGACAGCGCCGAGGCTGTGCACGGTCACGCTGATCTGGCGGCCGTTGACGACGACGTCTTGGCGATCAAGCCCAAGATCGGGGCGGGACCAATAAGGGGTGCCGGGAGTTTTGAGTTTAAAAGTGAGGACTGTGGCGGCGCGTGGGGCGAAGGTGAGTTCGACAGAGCGGGAACGCGCGAGGGGAATCGTCGTGGTGGTGATGGGGCCGTCGGCCACGTCGTCGTCGTTGGCGTCGAGGCCTTGGGTCATTTCCCAGAGGCCGGGGTCGAGGTGCCAACCGGTCATGGTGGCATGGACAGGCGTGGTTTCGAGGTTATAGGCGATGACCTTAAAAGAGCTCGTCGTGGCGTCGGGAATGAGGATTGCGACACTTTGCGCAGTGGCGGGTGCGGTGAAGTGCCAGCTCACGGCGTGACCAGGGAAGGTGGCGCCGCGGGCGAGGGCGATGCCGCCGAGCCGGGCGCGTTGGAGTTCGGTGTAGGGGACGCCGACGCGGTCGATCCAGAGGCTACCGTCGGTGTTAATAAATTTTTGGAGGTGAGTCATCTCGATCTGATCTGCGTAAAGTTTTTCGAGAAATTTTTTGTCACCGGTGAGCTGCCATTTGACATGGCCAACGCCGGAGCCGCGGTAACTGCTCTCGAGGGTGCGGGTGCGGCCGTCGGCGCGGCGCGTCTCGGTGGGGCGGCTACGTTCCTCAGTGAGGAAACGTGGACTCCAGTCGGCGCGCAGGCCGAGGACGTCGAGGGCGTTGGCGTTGACGGTCATGAGAGCAGCGGGACCGCCGCCGAGGATAGGCCCGAGGTAATCGCGCTGACCGGTGAATTTATACGCGCCCCAAAACATAGGCCAAGGGAGGTTGCCGCGAGTGGCCGTGCCTTCGGCATCGGTCGAGAATTGGATCGAAGTAGGGATCGCGCCCGAGCCGAATTCGTCATTTTTTCGGTGAGCGAGCAGACCGTCCGCAAGTTCAATGAGGGTTTTTTTGACGGTGGGGTTGCCGTTGTAATCGACGAGCAGGAGGCTGGGTTGGGCGACGAGGTAGGAGTAAGATTTCGACCAGCCCCAAGGACCCTCTTCGGCCATTTTGGTGCCGCTGTAGTAAGACGTGCGGATATGGCGGTGGCCGGCAGCGTTGATTCCGGTAATCCCAGCAAAACTACGGGCATTTTCCATGGCGCGCTCGATTTGGCGCGGGCTGCCGTAGTTAAGGATGAGGTTTTGGCCGAGGGCGTTGATGCCCTCTTCGTAGCTGTGGAGTTCGTCGGTCTGGAGTGTGGCGATGCCGTGGGTGAACATGCCGTTGGCGTAGGCGGCGTCGAGGAGACGGGCGTTGGAGGCGGCGATTTTTTCGGGTGAGCAGCCCATAAAAGCCACGCCGGGCCAGACGTTGAGTAGGTCGGTGTCGTCGGAGATGCCACCGCCGAATTCGCCGTTGGCGATCTGACGGTGGTCGATGTACCAGTTGACGAAATTTTCAACGAGACCGAGTTGCGTGACTTGGCGGAACGCCCAGAGCGGAACGCCGGCGGGCGGTGTGGGTTGAGTGAAGGCGGGGCGCGGAGTACCCGGGAAGGCGACGGCGCGGTACTGTTGACCAAGAACGTGGTCGGGGTTGGCGCGGAGGAGATCGTTCAGGTCGTTTTGGAACCGGACCCAGAGGTCGAGTTTCGGGCTGTTAGGATGTTCTTCGACGAGCATCGCGTAGCTGTCGCGGGCTTGGGTGAAGCGATCGATCTCGTGTTCGGCGAGGGCGGCGGCGCGGGGTTTAAAAATGAGGCGGAGTTTGGCGCCCGCGAGGGTAGCCGCGTCGAATTGCGGCGAAGCGCTCGCGATGGAAAGCCAGAGGCCTTTACCGGGAGGTAACAGACGATCGCGGAGGTCGAGCCAAAGTGTTTTCGCTGAGCCGGGTTTTACGCTGAAGGTGAAATCGAAAAGATTCCGGCCGGGCCAGAGCGGGTCTTTGACTTGGAGGTTGAGCGGGATGAGGGCGTTACGGTCGTATTTAAGTGCAGGCAGCTCGAGGGCGATGCCATCGAGACCCTCGGTGAGGTTGTCCCAAGAATTGGGGATCAAAAGATGAACGAGTGGCAGCGAGTTAGTGCTCGGCGCGGGCTTGGTGGACTTGGCGGAGCCGGTGACGGCGACGAGGGTGGCCCGTTCAGCCGGTGCGAATCGTCCGGCGATGTAGGCGGTGAGCGGTGCGAGGGACGGCGCGGTGGCGGGTGCGGCGGAGAGTTGGAAGGCGAGCTCTTTGCGGCCGGTGGGAGCAGAGCCTTCGGTGACGTGGTAAGCGATGAGTTCGCCGATGGGTGTTTCAGGTTCGAGGTTAGTGAAACGGATCTGACGGCCGGTGAGGGGTTTTTCGAGGGCGTGCATGGTACGCTCTTGGCCGGCGCGGCGTGAAAAAATCGTGGACTCGGCTTTGGACTCGCTGGCGGTTTCAAGGACGGTGTGCGGTGGGAGTAGTTCCATTTTCCCAAAAGCGGCGCCGGCGATTTCGAGGTGGTTCCAAGGTTCTTCTGGAAGGGCGAAGGTGATTGCTTGGCCGGAGGTCGAGTAGCAATCCCAGTCAGGGAGTTGAAAGTAATCGTTGCGGCCGGCGAGGCGGGAGCGGTTGTAGACGCCGGGCCAAGTGGTTTCGCGGATGCCGTCGTTAGCTTTCCACCACCAGCGTTTCAAGTCATAGGCCTCGTGGATCTCGATTTTGCGAATGCTCAAGTTGTCGCCAGCGTAATACGGAGGGAGGACGTCAGGGCGGTTCCAACCGTAGCGCAGGGCCCATTCGGCGCGGGTCGCGGAGTCCGCGAGGGAGGCGGCGGGGGCGGGCACGAGGGCGGGGGCGGCGCCGCTGGCGAGAGTGACGACGGCGGCGTCATCGAGCATGTGGTCGTAGATGCGGATTTCGTCGATGTCGCCACCACGCGTGAAATTGTAGTCACTCTGGACCTGATACGGGCTAATGATGCGGGAGTGCGGTCCGAATTGGTCGAGGGCGGCGTTGTAGACGGCGGTGGTTTCGTTTTTGGCGGCGAGTTGGCCATTGATGTAAAAGCGGAGA
>CANGCX010000033.1 GCA_947452315.1 Opitutia bacterium
GCCCCGACCGTTTTATCCGTTTTGCCGCTCGCGCCGCCATCGAGCGCCAACTTCCCGCCAACTGGACGGAGCGGGCCCTCAAAGAAAAAAATCCGCAGGCCGCCATCGAAGCACTCATCGCTCTGGCACGTGTCGGTGAGAAACATTTTCAACCACAGATCATTGATGCGCTCACGCGTTTGGATTTCACGAAACAGCCCATCGAGCTTCGCCTCCCGCTGTTGCGCGCCTGGCAACTCACGTTTATCCGCATGGGTAAACCCGATGCGGCCACATGCGCCCGCGTCGCTGCCTTGCTCGATCCGTTGTTCCCCGCGACCGACTCGCTCGTGAACCGCGAACTTGTTTCGCTCCTCATTTTTCTCGATTCCCCTACGGTCGTCGCCAAGACCGTACCGCTGCTTAGCATCGCTGAAAATCCCGGCACCGCCCCAGAAGAAATCGCTAGCCGCGCGCTTCTCGCCCGCAACGACGGCTATGGTCGTACGGTGCAAAGCGTCACCGACGCCCGCTCTGATCGCCAACAAATCGCTTACGCCTACGCTCTGCGTAATGCCACCGTCGGCTGGACGCCCGAGCTTCGCACGCAGTTTTTTGCTTGGTTTCCACACACTTCAGAATGGAAGGGCGGCGCCAGCTTCACCGGCTTTCTGCGTAATATCCGCAACGAGTCGCTCGCGAAAATCTCCGAGCCTCTCGAACGCCAGAAATTCGACGATCTCTCCAAAGTTCCGGTTCACTCAATTGTCGCAGGCGCCGTCAGCCCCAAAGGGCCGGGCCAAACCTACACCGTAGAAAGTGCCGCCGCGCTATTCCCTGCCAAACTCACCGGCCGTGACTTCGCTCAAGGCAAAGCCATGTTCTCCGCCACCGCGTGCATTTTCTGTCACCGCTTCAACGGTGAGGGCGCCGGCATCGGTCCCGACATCTCCGGCGCGGGCAACCGTTATAGCGTAAAAGACCTCCTCGAAAATATCATCGAGCCTTCCAAGGTCATCAGCGACCAATACGGCACCGAACAACTCACCATGGCCGACGGCGAAGTGATCATCGGCCGCGTCGTCGCCGAAGATAGCAACCGCTATTCCGTCATGACCAATCCGTTTGCCCCCGACGAACTGGCGCGTCCCGAAATCGCGAAAGTGCGTTCACGCAAACCGTATCCGATTTCGATGATGCCCGCCGGCCTTGCTAACGCGCTTAACCCCGACGAACTCAAAGATCTCGTCGCTTACCTCCTCTCCGGCGGGAACCCGAACGATCCGATGTTCGCGAAAGCAAAGTAAGTTGTTTTCAGCCTGAGTTTGGTCGCTAGGTTTCGCATTTTTATCCGATTTTAGCTCCCACGATTTGCAGCGTTTTTATACCCATCGCCCACTTTCGCGGCGATGGAGCCACTTCATCGTATTTGTCCTAAGCACCTAGGGTGAGATCGCGGGCGGGGCGCTGTCTAGATGGCGCAACCCACGCGACACCCATCAAATTTTCAAAATGTCCAGAAAGCAGAACCGATCACAAAAATCCTTAATATAATTACAGCAGGACCCCAAATCGAAATCGCCCATTGAATTATAGAGGTGCAATTCGCAGCTGGTTGAAACGCCTCTCAAACTGACCAGCGAGTTCCAGTATCTCGGCAAATTGCGGCACATCACCAAAGAACATCGGCCCTATCATTTCCTCGTAGTCACTTTGCCAATTAGCAAGGTGGGCCTTGGATGGAACGAGACGGAATGAACCAGGTTTATGGGTCGAATAATCCACCCAAGACAAACCGAAGAATATCTCGCGATGCTCGGCGACCCGTTGGAATAAGGCTATATTCCCGATTGCGCGATCTCCTACTCCAGCTCGCAGCAGGCACCAAATATCATAATAATGCCGAGCCATACGAATCTTGCGCGGCTTGCCGGCGGGGCGAAATGTTTCCTCATGCAGCAGACAGGCCTTCTCCCAGAAGGTGCGTTCAGCCGCAAGGACCCGAACCGAGAAGACGGCGTGTGCATCGAAAGTCGGGAAAAACTCGATAACGTAGGGCTGTAGGACTTTTTTTTCATGGGGCCAGTCATCAGAACGCGCCCCCAATTCGATCTTAACAATCGGACGCACATAGCCGGCCATTTCGGAGGAAAAAACGGACGGATAGTGGAATAGCAGACACTGTCCGTCCAGCATGTCTGGATCGACCTCGAGTCGCCAGCCCGCTTCTCCAAAAAGGGATTGTAAACGTAAATTGAGGGCGGGCTGCAAAGTGCCCTGCACCCAATTGCGAGAAGCCTCCATAAGCTTTTGCAAACGATCTCTCCGCTTTTTGTTGCTCGGAGCTTTATCCGGTGAGGCATCGCCGCCAAATCCGAGCACCTCTTTATCCACGATGATGTCGATGTCCTCTGAGAAGCGTTGGATCAGCTTCCATGCCTTCGAAAGCGATGTTCCACCCTTAAACGTGAGGTGGTCACCGATGCCGGGCATTGTGAAAAGCTCCCTTAGTGCCCAACAAACCCAAAAATCTTTCTCCACGCTGAAAGCCTGCAAGCCCATCTGTGATTCAACCTGTTGAAAAGCCAGTCGGCGTTCGCTAATAGGGAGATTGAGAAAAGCATTCATGACTTAAGTGCGGACTCAGTGAAGGGACGCAGAAGATCGGCAATCCAAGCGGGCGCATAACGAAGATCTCGGCGAATAGCTGCGCGATCCTCATCGGTAATTTTTCTTCGAAGAATGGTGCAAATTCTATCGTCCACCTGATCCTGTCCAAGATAACGAAGCGCTTGGATCAGTGTGCCGCTTTTTCTCCCAGCCGCAGCCACGTTCCGCGGCACAGTCTGCTTGAGGATAATTTCCTGCTTACCTATTTTCACCTTCCGGGAGGGGCCATCGGTCAAAAAAACAATCCGGGATGGGACTTGCTCGGAAAGGCCCAACACATTGGCGGCATAGGCCCCGGAGGGTTGAAGGCGAATTGCATCGCGCCCCATCAAAGCGCGGGCGACGGCGTCGGCAGAAGGCGCAACGGCACCGAGTACGGGGTGCTGCACCGGATAATCATAAAGACCCCGGGCAAGCTTGCGAATGACGCCCGCTTGCTTGAAGCGGCGTAGGGCAGACTCAATGGCGGCTGCACTCCCGATTCCTTGAAAATGCTTTGGTGTAAATACCCAACCCCTACCGTGGCCATAAATTTGGCTACGAACTTGTATATCAATGGATTGAGATTTATTTTTCACTTAGTTTCTGACGGGAAAAATAGGATCTTTTTCCGTCAAGACAAGGATAGTTATAAGCATCCAAGGGATTTTTAACGGTCCTGAAAAACGCGGTTTTCAACCACGAAGCTACGCATGGCGTCTTTCACGTGGGCGCATAGCTACTCGAGTTGGGGGTCTAAAATAGAGCTTTGCTTGATAATTTGCCCCGAGTTACTTCGACTTCACGTCGAATGGCGAATTCCCCGACTTCCCCCGGCGCCCGCGAGCACACATTTGACGCTATCGTCATCGGCTCCGGTATCAGCGGCGGTTGGGCGGCAAAGGAACTCTGCGAAAGCGGTCTGCGCACACTCGTCCTCGAGCGCGGTCGCGACGTAAAGCACCGCGACGATTATCCCACGGCGTTAAAAAACCCGTGGGATCTGCCGCATCGCGGTAAGTTACCTCGCGACATCGTCACAGCCAATCCCATCGCGAAAAAATGCTACGCTTTCGACGAGGCGACCTCACATTTCTTCGTCAAAGACGCCGAACACCCCTACGAACAGGAAAAACCCTACGACTGGATCCGCGGCTACCAAGTTGGCGGCAAATCCCTTATCTGGGCCCGACAAACGCAGCGCTGGAGCCGTTTTGATTTTGAAGGCCCAGCACGCGACGGCTTCGGCGAGTGGCCTATCTCCTACGACGAACTCGCCCCGTGGTATTCGCACGTCGAACGCTTCGCCGGCATCAGTGGGAATTACGACGGCCTCGAAACGTTGCCCGATGGTGAATTTCTCCCCGCTTGGGAAATGAACGACGTCGAAAAACACGCGCAGGCCAAGATCATGGGCGCGTTTGCCGACCGGCACGTGATCCAAGGCCGCTGTGCGCATCTCACGGCGCCAAAACCCCAACACCTCGCGCAAGGTCGCGGTAAATGTCAGGCGCGAAACCTCTGCTACCGCGGTTGCCCGTTTGGCGCGTATTTTAGTTCGAACTCCGCCACGCTCCCCGCCGCCGCGGCGACCGGCAATCTCACGCTACGTCCGCACTCGGTCGTTGAATCTATCCTCTACGATGACGCCACCGGCCGAGCCAGTGGCGTGCGCGTGATCGACGCGGTGACCAAACAGACCACAGAATTTTTCGCGCGTATCGTCTTCGTCAACGCCGCCTGCCTCAACACCAACCTCATTTTACTTAATTCACGCTCCGCGCGTTTTCCCGCGGGCCTCGGCAACGATCACGGACTACTCGGGCATCACATCGCGTTTCACAATTATCGCGGCAGCCTCTCGGGTTCCATCGAAGGCTTTGAAGATTCTTATTATTCAGGCCGGCGTCCGACCCAGCTCATGATGCCGAATTTCCGCAACGTGCGGAAACAAGAAACCGATTTTCAGCGTGGCTACATGGTATTTTTCGGCGCGGGACGCGCCGGCTGGCAGAGCGGCGCCAGCACGCCTGGCGTCGGCGCCGCCTTCAAGGAACGCATCACGCGCCCCGGCCCGTGGGGTATTTCCATGATGATGCAGGGTGAAACCGTGCCGCGGAAAGAAAACCACGTCCGCCTATCCACCGCGCAAAAAGACGTCTGGGGTATTCCGCAACTCGTCACCTCGATCGGCTACCACGACAATGACGAACGGCTCCTCAAGGATTTTTTCGCTCGCGGCCAAGAGATGCTTGAAGCCGTCGGCGCAAAAAAAATCGTGACGCGTGATTCCAAACAAAACCCCGGTCTCGACATCCACGAGATGGGTGGCGTGCGCATGGGTCGCGATTCTAAGGCCTCGTTACTCAATCGCTGGAATCAGCTCCACGCCTGCTCGAACGTTTTTGTCACCGACGGCGCCTGCATGACTTCGACTGGCACGCAAAACCCTTCGCTGACGTTTATGGCGCTCACCGCCCGCGCCGCGCAGCACGCCGTGGCTGAGTTGAAGAAAGGAAATCTATGAACCGCCGGGAAGCCCTGCGCCACACTGCGCTCGTCGCCGGAGCCGCTGCGCTTTGGGCTAGTTTGCCCTCGCGCACGTGGGCCGCGCTCGCTGCTCCAACCGGCTGGGATGCCGCCGAAGAAACGCTGCTCACGCTCATTGGCGATACCATCATTCCCTCAACGGCCACCTCGCCCGGCGCGGGTGCGGTCGCGATCGGACGTTTTATTCTCACGCAAACCCACGATTGTTTTCCGCCCGAAGCTCGGGCGACGTTGCGTCGAGGCTTGAGCGACATCACCGCCTCGAGCCAGCAGCGTTTCGGAACAAACTTTTCTGTGCTCGACCGCGCACAACGCGAGCGCGTGTTGACCGAGTACGAAGCCCAGTCCGTCGCCGCGCCGCATCCGTTGCGTCACATCAAAGAACTCACCGTGCTCGGCTATTTCACCGCGGAAACCGGCGCGACGCAGGCGTTGCGGTACGATCCGATTCCCGGCGCGTTTCGCGGTTCGGTGAAACTGACGCCCGGCGAACGCAGTTGGGCGCTTTGAACTTCAGCCGTCGCCGCGCAAAAATTCCAGATCGAGCGCGAGTGAGATTTTCCGGCCGTTGGCCGCGGTGATCACGACACCGGACCCGTCAGATTTCGCGCTGACATCAGCCACGAGATCGAATCCACGCGGAATCGAGGCGACGGCAAAAATATGCGGCACACGTAGCGGCTTTTTCGGCGAGAGCTTAACCGTTGTCGGATAACCAGCTCGGGAGAGCGCGTTCGGTTGCGCTGACTCTGCTTGGCCGAAATGAAAATACGAAGTCGTTTCCTCGAGCCCAAGTACGTGGCGGTGGCGTCCGTTCCAGGGCGCATAGTGCCGGCCGCCGTTTGAGTGCCATAGAATCGTGTGGCGCAGGATCGCGGGATTTTTCAATTGGAGAAATACCCAACCCTCTTGGGGAAACGTCACCGCGCTCCAGCCAAGCGTGCGGCCCGGCGCACCCATGAGCATGACGAGATCTTCAAAGCCCGCGCGTGCCGGGTAACGCGTGAGGTCTGTTGTGCCGCCATTGGCCAAAGGTACGGCGGTGAGGTTTTTAAAACGCGCTCCGGTTTTTAGCGCGGAATATCCGCCCAGTGCAGGATCCTCAAACGGCACGGGTGTCACTTGGCCCCATTCCCACCCGCCAGCCGAAATTCGCGCGTCTCCTTCGACTCCAGGCATCTGCAAACATGGATGCGTTCCCAGCGTCAGCGGACCGGTGAAACCACTCAGCGTATGTTCGATGTAGATGGCGTTATGGCCCGGCCGCAAACTCACGCGTTTATCAATTACGCCACGGCGCACTTTGGTTTTGAGTTGAACGTGCAGCGCAGTCGCCTCGCGCGTCTGCGTAGCATCAATAAACTCCCAATTCCCATTGGCTGATTCGCCGTGCGGGGGGTGCTGTTCGCCACGCCACTTCGTGCCGTTGCCTCCGAAAGGCGCGCAGAAAAAATCCCCGCGCAAGGCACGCAACAGCGGGGGCGAACCCGCCGGTAGTTTTTCGTCGCGCCACGGCGCTACCGCGAAAGGTTGAACTTTAAGGCCTTTGCCTAAAGCAAAAGTTGCTGGTCCCAACATGCCGGCGCTGCGGGTGACAAAAGTTTCGACCGCGCCGTTTTTGAGACGCCAGCTGGGTTGACCGAGTTTGACGGAGAGGGGTGCTGCCATGGGGGAAATCACACGTAGGGGTTTAACACGAGGCAAGCGTGAGCCGCGCGCCGAACGCTTGCTAGGAGCCCAAACCCTGCCAACGTGCAACGCGATGTCTCGTCTCACGCCACCAGATCCCGCGACCAAGCCCGGCCTCATGCGCCGTCTCGGGGCCGCAGGTCCGTTCGCGATTTTGTTATCGTTTTGGCCGCCGCTGGGGTCGCTATTTTTAATCGCGTCATTGACGCAACTCGGCCCGTGGCTGCGTTCACACGATGGGGTAGGGTTGTTGATTTATTTTTTAGTCATCGGGTTTTTGTTGGGCGTTTCTTTCGTACCGACGTACGCGAGCGCTATCCTCGCGGGTTGGGCTTTTGGTTTCGGCAAAGGCTCGTTGATCGCCATTGTCACGATCACGGTATCTTCTTTGCTCGCTTATGCGGTGGCACGCTGGATCGCCCGAGATCGCGTGCTCGAAATTATTCGCGAACGACCCAAGTGGCATGCGATTTATCAGGCTTTGGTCGGTAAACATTTTGCCCGTACGCTCCTGGTTGTCACGTTGATGCGGGTGCCGCCACTGTCGCCTTTTGCGTTGGCTAATTTCGCTCTCGCCGCGGCGCGCGTGCCCCTCGGCACGTACACGCTGGGCACCTTTTTGGGTATTTTACCTCGCACCATCGTCACCACCTTTGCCGCCGCGCAATTAGAACAACTCGACCTTAACAATTTGGGCCAATCCTGGGTAAAGATGGTCGGCATCACGCTCACGATCGCCGCTTGCATCGGTCTTGGGGTATTAGCCAACCGAGTTTTGCGCGAGATGACGTCTGCCAAGTAAACCGCATCGTCTGCGTTTCACCTCCGTTTTTGTGAAAGCTCTTTTTTATCCCGCTTTTGATCAGCTCGAAATTCGTGACCTACCCATCCCGGAACCGGCGGCCGACGAAGTGCTGTTACATGTCGCCGCTTGCGGACTATGCGGCAGCGAACTTGAGACCTTTAAAAACCACAGCCCGCGTCGTCAGCCGCCGCTCGTCATGGGTCACGAATTTTGTGGGACAATCGCCGCGGTCGGCCCCGGCGGCGATGCGGCGCTTGTCGGGCGCAAATGCGTTAGCAATTCCCTAATTCCCTGCGGCCGTTGTGTGCGGTGCACGCGCGGTGACACTCACCTGTGCGCGGATCGCCAGATTTTCGGGATGCACCGCGGCGGTGCCTTTGCCGAATACGTCCGGGTGCCGACTCGGGTGCTAATCCCGTGGCCAGAGGAATTGAGCGCGCAAGCGGCTTCGCTGGCCGAGCCGCTCGGCAACGGCGTACACATCGTTAATCTCACGCGTCATCTGCCGGTGCGCACCGCGCTCGTCATCGGCGCCGGACCGATCGGTCTCATGTGCCAACAAGCGCTGCAGGCGATGCGGGGCGCAAGCACCATGGTCTGCGATCTTTCGATGGGCCGTCTTGCCGTGGCCCAAAAACTCGGGGCCACTCGTGTGGTCTCTTCGAAAAACGAAGACGTTGCCGCCGCCGCACTCGCGTGGACGGAGGGCGAAGGCGTCGACCTAGTCGTCGACGCCGCCGGTTCAGCCGCAACGAAACGTCTCTCGCTCGCCGCGCTCCGGCCTGGTGGCGCGGCGGTTTGGATTGGCCTACACGGAAACGCGATGGAGTTCGATTCCTACGGTGTGACCTTACCGGAGAAACAAATTTTCGGAACTTACGCCGCTAAAATTGAGGAACTCTCGGAAGCGCTCGAGCTCATGCGCAGTGGACGCGTCGATGTGACTTCGTGGACTGAAATAGTACCACTCGACCAAGCGGTATCGGCGTTTCATCGAATGTTGGCTCCGGGCGACAGTGACCTGAAAGCTGTTTTTACCCCGTAAATTTTTATCTATGAAAATCGTCCTCACCGACCATGGCTTTTCCTCGATCGATCAAGAGCGAGCGCTCTTCGCCGCGGCCGGTCACGAGCTCGTCGTTGCTCAATGTAAGACGCCCGCAGAGCTGATTCCGCTCTGTCGCGATGCCGATGCGCTGCTCGTACAATGGGCGAGTATCAGCCGTGAACTCATCGCGACCCTCGATCACTGCAAGGTTATCGTGCGCTATGGTATCGGCGTCGACAGCGTTGATCTGCAAGCTGCGGGTGAACGCGGCATCCCGGTTTGCAATGTCCCTGATTACTGCATCGACGAGGTCGCTGATCACACGCTTGCGCTGGCCCTCGCGCTTGCGCGCCAGATTCCGCAAACCGATGCCGCGGTTCGTGCGGGCACGTGGAAAATCATGCCACCGTCGCCTTTCGCGGCGTTTCGTGACCTGACGTTTGCGACCGCCGGCTTTGGCCGCATCGCGCGTGCGGTGTTGGCCCGGGCGAAAGTTTTCGGCTTCAAGCTCGCCGCTTACGATCCCTTCGTGGACGACGCCAGTTTCGCCGCCCTCGGCGTGCGGCGACTCGGGGCGGCTGAAGTACTCCGCGAGGCGGGTATTCTTTCGCTGCATCTCCCATTGACCGATGAAACGAGACATTTTCTCAATCGTGACTCACTCGCAACCATGCGCCGCGATGCGATCATCGTGAACACCGCGCGCGGAGCCTTGATCGACACCGTCGCACTCGCCGCCGCGCTCACGGCGCACACGGTGGGCGCCGCTGGTCTTGATGTTTACGAAACCGAGCCCTTACCCCCTGATCATCCGTTGCGCGTCGCACCCAGCGCGTTACTCACCTCCCACACAGCTTGGTACAGCGCTGGTAGCGTGCCGGAACTGCAGCGCAAAAGCGCTGAGGCAGTGATCGCTGGTTTGCGCGGCGGCGCGCTCGCCAACGTCGTTAACGCCCGCTTCTTTCCTGTCACTCTTCGCACCCCATGAAATTCGTCGATCTGTCGCATCCGCTCATCCACGGGCAGGCTAATTTCCCGATGGACCCCAAGTTGAGTATCATGACGCACTGCACGACGCAGACGCTCAAATACGCCATGACCCACGTGAGTATGGCGACGCATCAAGGCACGCACCTCGATGCGATGTCGCACTTCGTCGATGGCGGAAAAACTATCGATCAGATGCCGCTCGATTGGTTTTACGGGGAAACTATTTTGCTGCGCATTCCCAAGGCCCCGCGCGAGGAAATCACGGTCGATGATTTTAAAAAAATCGAGCACCAGCTGCAGCCCGGTGTGAAGCTCATCTATGAGACGGGCTGGCATCGCCAGTTTGGCCAGGAAAATTACTTTAGTGATTTCCCGAGCCTCACGCAGGACGCGGCGCGTTATTTGGTGTCCCGTAAAATACGCTTACTCGGCATGGATACCCCCACACCGAGCCGTGACTGGTTTGAGGTTCACCACATCCTGCTCGCGGCTAATGCCGAGGTCGTCGTTGTGGAAGGTCTTACCAACCTCAGTCAATTGCCCGAGCGTTTCACCTTCGCGGGATTCCCGCTTAACTTCCACGGACGCGACGGTTCTCCGATTCGCGCCGTAGCCATTTTACCATGAGAGGCCTAAAAGGAAAAATTGCGCTCGTGACCGGCGGGCTCGGTGATCTCGGTTACGCGTCCATCGTGCGGCTCGTTGAAGAAGGCTGTCGCGTGGCTTCATTCGATCTTAAAGCCGACGATACAAAAAAACTATCCGCGCTCGGTGTTTTTCATCAAACGGTCAATATTAGCGATGAAGCCGCAGTGAAAGCCGCGTGTGCTACGATCTTGGAGAAAATTGGTCCCGTCACGATCCTCGTGAATTGCGCCGCTCGGTTTATTTTTCGTAGCGTCGATGCAACGCCTGCAGAGTGGAACGACATTCTCTCGGTTAATATTATCGGCACCTCTCTGGTTACTCAGAACATCCTGCCGCAGATGAAGGCGAACGGGGGCGGTAGCATAATTAACTTTTCATCGGTGAGCGGCTTCGTCGGCCAGGCGAATTTCTCGACTTACAATGCCACCAAGTTTGCGCTGCGCGGACTCACCAAGTGTTGGGCGCAGGATTTCGCGCCGCATCACATTCGTGTGAACACAATTTGCCCAGGCTACATTTATACCTCCGCCTTCACGGACTCCTGCCAGAAGCTTGGCTTGGATATCGCCGAGGAAGATCGACGCGCCTCAGCGATGCACTTGCTGGGCCGTCAAGGGCAGCCGGCAGAAGTCGGCGCGGCGGTCGCTTTTTTGGCGAGCGACGACGCTTCCTTTATGACAGGCAGCGATCTTGTCGTGGATGGCGGTTACCTCGCGCGTTGAGCGCGGAGTAATCGCTGGTGCGACTTACCGATGACTGCGCGCGAGCTCGGCGGCGGTCGCCAGCTCGTAGCTGATTTTGCCTTCGGCAATCTCGCGTAAAGCGGTGTCTTCCGCGGAAAGTTTCTCTAGCGACTCGATAAGCGGACGGTTGCCACGCTTCAGCTGTTTCACGCGCAGGGAGACCACGTTAACAAGAATATTGGGATCTTCGATCACCTTGAGGGCGTTTTGGATGTAGTCGTCTCTCATGGTAGATTTGGGCTGGCCGCGAGCGGGTGTGGACCGAGTGCGAGGATCGCGGCGGCCCACCATGTTCTCGGCGAGTTGTGGTATATTAAAAAACGCCGGAGCCAAACGCGACGTTCATTCCCGAGCGTAAGCCCCCGATCGGGCAACCCGTTCGCCCGCCACGTTCTTGAAGCGATTAAAAGGCGCGAACCGACTCAACCCGAAGTGCTTAATTCACGCAGATCGGCGCGCGCAGTCGCGTAACTTGTCGCAAAAGCCGCGATGCGTTCATCGGGTGTGTGGCCGTGGACCTTGCACCATTCGCGGTAAAGCGCGGGCCACCAGTTTTCATGCCGGGTGAAGCCTTGTGCGCGGTAGGAATGCCAGTCGATGAGCACCTTCGACCAGCAGGCGTCCCCGTATTCGGTGGCTTTGCGTGGGTCCCCCATGACTTTGACGTACCAATCTCGTCCAATTCGCGCGTGCAGCACTTCGTCAGCCCAATCGTAATCCTGGATGAGTGCCGAAAATGCGTCGCCCGAGGCCACTCCGACTTCCCACTCGAAACGTTTACCCGTTTTCGGCATCAGACCTTGTTCGATAAAATAGAGCACTGCGTGACGCTCCAGCGGTGTAAGCTGTGTGTTAAGCGCGAGCGACCACGTGAAGTTAACGCGCACGAACTGACGCCAATCCATTCCGGCGCGCACGAAACCCACTTCGCCCATCATGGCGTGACGCGCTTCGTCCCAAAGCTGGCGCGTCATGTCCACGGTGTAGTCCCAGGGCTTTCCGCGAGTTTCGGCGATGATACTCGCCATCATCTCGGGCACATCGATTTCGCGCAGCCGCTTGTAATACATCATGAGCGTCTTCGGTTCCGGCGGGAAGGTCTTGTCGTAGAGAAACGCTTCCGCGTGCACGCCCATGTTATAGGAATCGGTGAAGCGCTCGTCGCGTCGCGGAGTGCCGTTGTAAACGTAAGGTTGCGCGGAGAAGTGGCGCTCGGGCGTGCTAGCGGCGGCGCTGGTTTCCTGCGGAGCGTGACCGTCGAGTGATCCAGCCAGGTTCAGCAAACCTTCGAGTTGATTCGTCCACGGGGCGAGCGCGGCGCGGCGCTCAGGCGCGAGGAGCTTGGCGAGAGCTTGTTCACCGAAGGCGATCATCTCGTCGATCTCGATCAAGGCGAAGCGACAGAGGCGAAACGACGGATGATCGACGAGGCGGTTGGTTTCGCGTTGATGGCGTTCGAGCGCGTCGCGCAGCGCCGGCAGGGCGTGATGGTAAATCCCGAGCATCAGCGCATCGGTTTCGGGTGCGGCGAGGATTTCATCAAAAAAAATGTCGAGCGCAGGGTGGGGCACGGCGTCGAGGCCGAGCGGTGGCTCGCGCATTTCACCAACGCGAGTGCGCCAGGCGGAGGCGTGTTCGGCGCAGTAATGCGCATGTAGGCTGAACGCCATTTTTAGTTCGTAGATGGGCTCGGCGGTGAGGCGTTTGATGAAAATTTCGTGGAGCCGACGCAGGGCCCAGTGGTGGCGTTTAAGGCGGGCAACGCAGTCGTCGATGGAGAGCCCGGGCTGCATGGCTTCGGCAAACGAGGCGAGGCCGGCGAGGGGTGGTAGGTCGCGGTACGAGCGGTAGGTCGTGGGGTCCATGGGGAAGGGAACGGCTTTAACGTACGCGTCCGGCGCGTATTGTCGCGTCTGGAAAGCATTTTTGCCGTAGTGTTTTTCGCGGGCATTGCTTTGCCCACAAAAAAGCCCCGGCGGGTGAGGCCGGGGCGGAGTGTTTCAGAAGAAAAACTGATTGGTGACAATGAGAACTGATAGTGAATTTAACTCAACCCAATCCACGAATCCACCGCGCGCTGTTGTTCGCGACGGAGCTTGGTTGACAGGCATAATTATTGGCATACAAAAGAAATACTATGCCTGCCGTCCTGACCGTTCGTTTAAGCAAAGAAGAGCAAGGAATCCTCGCCAAGCGGTCAAAGCGCGCTGGGATGAAAAAAGCCACCTTTGTGCGGAAGTTGATTCGCGACGAGGAAATCGTGAGCGGAGCTGATTTGCTAGCGTGGGCCAGCCGACATGCGGGTGACGAGCGACTGCGGATATCGCCACGCAAATGAAACGATGCCTTCTCGATTCCTCTTTTGTCATCGACCTACTCAACGAGGTGGCCGCCAATCGGCGCGGTCCAGCTCATGCTTGGATTGTGCGAAATTCCGGCGCGGACCTTTGGGTATCACCTGTAACGTATGCGGAGGTATTGGAGGGCGCTGAAGATGCAGTAGCCGTTCGTGAGGCCTTCCGCGCGTTTCGTTGGCAGACGATAGGTAAGCAGCATAGCGATCGCGTCGCGTTGAACCAGCGACGCGCTGATCAGCGAATGGGTGAAAACGATGCGTGGCAGGCCGCCATTGCCGATTGTATGGAGGCGGTTATTGTCGGCCATGATCCGAAGGCCTTCGCTCGGCTTGGCCAACGATACGACGATCACCAACTAGGGTCCCCGTGACCCAAGACGTCTTGGGTCACCAAACAAAAACGCAGTGCGATTACGCCTCGAGTTGCGGACGGTTTTTCTCGGGCCAGTCGATATGGAAGAACTTGCCGCGGGGTTTGTCGGTGCGCTCGTAGGTGTGAGCGCCGAAGTAATCGCGTTGAGCTTGCAGCAAGTTGGCCGGCAGGCGAGCGGAGCGGTAGGCATCGTAGTAGCTAAGCGCCGAGGCAAAGGTCGGGATGCTGATGCCGCTCTCGACGGCGAGGCTGATAACTTTGCGCCAGTTGGCCTGGGCCTTCTGAATCGTCTGGTTGAAGTATTGGTCGAGGAGAAGGTTCGCGAGCTTCGGGTTGCGCGCGTAAGCCTCGGTGATTTTTTGCAAGAAGGCGGCGCGGATAATGCAGCCACCGCGGAAGATCTGGGCAATTTGGCCGAAGTTCAGCTTCCAGCCGTATTCGCCCTGCGCGGTGCGCATGAGTTGGAAGCCCTGAGCGTAAGAGCAAATTTTTGAGCAATAAAGCGCGTCATGGATGGCTTTGATGAGCTCCTTCTTCTTCGCTGGTGAAACCTTTTTAACCTTGGGGCCTTTGAGGACCTTCGAGGCAGCGACACGCTCTTCCTTGATAGCGGAGAGGCAGCGGGCGAAGACGGATTCAGCGATTGTCGGAGCAGGCACACCCATATCGAGGGCGTTAACGGAGGTCCATTTGCCGGTGCCTTTTTGGCCGGCGGTATCGAGGACGATGTCGACGAAGGGTTTTTTGGTAACCGGGTCTTTCTGCTTGAGGATGTCGGCGGTGATTTCGACCAGGAAGCTGTCGAGCGCGCCTTTATTCCAAGCTGAAAAAATTTCGCCCATTTCGGCGGGCTTGAGGCCGAGGAGGCCCTGCATGAGCGAATAGGCCTCACAGATCATCTGCATGTCACCATACTCGATGCCGTTGTGAACCATCTTAACGTAGTGACCGGCACCGTTTTCGCCGATGTAAGTGGTGCAGGGCACGCCGCCTTTGACGGGTTTGCCGGGGGTGGCGCCCATAATGGGTTTGCCGGTCTTTTTATCGACCTTGGCGGCAATGGCGGTCCAGATCGGCTTCAACTCTTCCCATGAAGATTTCTCGCCGCCGGGCATGAGGGAGGGGCCAAAGCGGGCGCCTTCTTCGCCGCCGGACACACCGGAGCCGATGAAGCGGAGACCTTTTTCCTTGAGCGCTTTTTCACGCCGAATCGTGTCAGTCCACAGAGCGTTGCCGCCGTCGATGATGATGTCGTTAGGCGCGAGCAGCGGGATGAGGCCGTCGATAACGGCGTCGGTGGCTTTGCCCGCTTGAACTAGGATCACAATCTTACGCGGGAGCGCGAGTGACTGAACAAATTCAGAGAGCGATTTGCTGCCCACCACACCACCTGGGGTGTTGGGATTTTCAGCGACGAATTTCTCGGTTTTCTCGACCGTGCGGTTATAAACCGAGATCTGAAAGCCGTGGTCGGCGATATTGAGAGCGAGGTTCTGACCCATCACGGCGAGTCCGATGAGTCCGATGTCAGAGTGCGTTTTGGCCATAAAGAGAGCGACTTGTTACTCTGCTTCTGGTCTGAAACCAACCCGTTTTTACAAGTAGCCTTAAAAATTTCGTCTAGGCTGGGGGCGCCGATTCCAAATGCGCCTCCAACAATTAAGCTGAACCGGCTCACTTGCTAGGGCAAACCCCTATTAAACAAATAATTATTGTGATTTTAGTTGATCAGCAAAGTCGCCACGAGTGGCGCAATTAATCCAAACCGTGGCTCCGTCGGTGTAGTGTTCTTTTTTCCAAATGGGCAGGCGCGCTTTCATCTCATCGATGAGATAACGGCATGCATCAAACGCCGCACCCCGGTGCGCGGCGGTCACGCCGACCCACACCGCGAGTTCACCGATTTTGAGGGCACCGACCCGGTGCACGCAGACGGCGCCACGGATGGCAAATCGCTCCCGGGCTTCCGCTAGGATTCGTAACCCTTCTTTTTCCGCGAGGGGTGCGTACGCTTCGTAATCAAGCGCGACCACGGGTTGGCCTTCATTATGGTCACGCACCCAGCCTTCAAACGTCACGCATGCGCCCGCGTGTGCATCTGAGAGCGTGCGTTGCAAAGCGGCGGGATCCAGAGGCTCGGTCGAAATGCGAAACATTTTAAAAAATATACTCCCGCAGTTAACCCCCGGCCACGGGCGGAATAAACACCACTTTTTGCCCGTCGCGCAACGGCGTCTCCCAAGCGACAAATTCTTCATTCACGGCTGCCCGCACTCGATCGCGTGGCAGCGTAAAACCATAGCGGTCGCGCAACTCTTCGTACAGCGCGGCGGCGGTGGCGGCGTGAGTTGCGAGGGTTTCGTGCGCAAGGCCGCGTTGCTCCCTCAGGATGGCGAAATACTGGATGTTGACGGTGATCATGCGATGGGGGTTGGCCCGCGGAAATCGCTCTTGCCACCAGTTTTTTCTAAGAGTCGCACGTCTTTAATGACGATATCATGGCTCACGGCTTTGCCCATGTCGTACAGCGTCAGCGCGGCGATCGTTGCGCCGGTGAGCGCCTCCATCTCGACGCCCGTCTTCGCGTGGGTCTCTGAGCGACAGGTGATCAAAACCTCCGTTGAGCCATCCGCTGCGGGCGCTTTGTTTTCAATCGTGATTTTACAATCATCCAGCGGGAGTGGATGACAGAGCGGGATGAGTTCGCTCGTGCGCTTGGCCCCCATGATTCCAGCTAGAATCGCGGTTTGAAAAACCGGGCCTTTCTTCGTCGCGATATCGCCGTCGCGCAGTAACGCCGCCAAACTCGCCGGCAATACCACAATAGCTCTCGCTTGCGCGATACGGTGGGTCACGGCCTTAGTGCCGACATTGACCATCGCGGGCTGACCTTGGGCGTCGAGGTGGGAAAGCATACTTTGAGAACGTTTATCCGGCAATTCGCGGCGCGTAAAGTCGAGCCTGCGACGAAATCACACCCAGGCCGTAAACGGCACGATCGTACCCACCGCAAATTCTGTTCTATCGGCGGGTAACTCGATAAAACCATCGGTATTAATTAACCCCGCAAAATCCCCCGAGGTATTCACTCGCTCCGGTTTCGCGAGTAACTCCGCCTGGGGACCGCTACTTAAAGTCACCGGCAACAAATACGTGAGCTTCGGCTGAAACACCACCGGCTCCGACAATGCCACCATCCTTTGCGTGAGGAGAGTCGCACCACTCGCATGCGCCAGCGCGGGCAATACGTAGCGATGTAAGCATGTGTAGCTCGAAACGGGATTCCCTGGCAGCGCGAAGATCGGTGTCGCCCGCGAACTTAAGCCAAACCAAAACGGCTTTCCGGGCCGCTGCGCCACACCGTGAAATATTTTTTTTACGCCCTGACGATCGAGTTCCTCGGGTAAAAAATCAAATTTCCCTTTCGAAACGCCACCCGTAATCAACACCACATCGTACTCCGCTAGTATATGCCACAATAGGTGCTCAATCTCGTGCCTCACATCGTGCACGTGATAGCGCTCCACGCGCGGATAACCCGCCTGAATCAATGCGGCCCGCAACGCATGGTCATTGCTCCTTCGAATTTGATGTGGCGCGACGGCACCCTCGACTTCCACCAGCTCATCCCCCGTGGAAATCACGGCGATTTTTGGCGACGCTGCGACGGCTAATTTGGCGTGCCCGCACGAGGCGGCCACCGCGATTTCTCTCCCGCTGATGCGCGTACCGGCCCGCACCATCACCTCACCGCAGCGATGATCACTGCCACGCCGATGGACGGAGTGACCGGCCAAAAATTCCCCCGCCGCTTCACTCACCGTGATCGTGCCGCCACCCGCGTCGCGCAGGGTCTCCTCATAGGGCACCACGCAATCCGCTCCTATCGATAACACGGCACCGGTCATGATTTCCACGCTGACATCGGTCGCCGTTCCGAGTGTGCGGGGCAACATCCCCGCGGCTTGCACTCCCTCGATGCGAAATTGCCGCGTCCCCGCCGCGAGCGCTGCGGCCTTTACTGCGTAGCCATCCATCGTCACGCGATCAAACGGCGGCAAATCGCGATCCGCGCGTAAATCTTCTTTTAAAATCCGACCATGGGCAGCCGCGAGCGTGCAATCCTCTCGAAGAAAGAGGGGCATATTTTCGCGGATCAACCGCTCGGCTGCGCTGGGCGTGAGCATGGGCAAAGCGTTTCTGTGACGGGAATGGCCGTGGCGGCGACTGCAAATTCTCACAACGCATTCGATCCAAGCGTGCCATCATGAAAAGTTCGTCGTTTCCTTTGCGTTTAAACCTGCGCCACATTCGTTCCACTTTCATGTCCGGCTCCCGCGATCAATTCCAACGCCCACTCCGCGATCTACGCATCTCGGTGACCGACCGTTGTAATTTTCGTTGCCCATATTGCATGCCGAAAGAGGTCTTCGGCCCCGGTCATGCGTTCCTGCGCGATCCTCAGCTCATGTCCTTAGGTGAACTCACCCGTATCGCCCGAGCCTTCACTACGCTCGGCGTCGAAAAAATCCGTCTCACCGGCGGCGAACCGCTCCTGCGCCCAGATGTACCCGACCTCGTCGCGGCATTGAAACACGACCTGCGTCTGCCCGACGTCGCTCTCACCACTAACGGTTGGCTGCTCGAAAAACTCGCCCCCGCGCTCCGCTCCGCCGGCCTTGATCGTATCAATGTCTCGGTCGATTCCCTCAACGATACCACCGCCGGAAAACTCAACGGTCTCGGCTTTAGCGTCGCCCGCGTCCTGCGCGGCATCGATGCCGCCGCGGCCCTCAGCCTGCCGGTAAAAATTAACTGCGTCATCCAACGCGGCGTGAATGACGGCGAACTCCTCGAGTTGTGCGAGTATTTCCGCATGCGTGGCCATACGCTGCGCTTCATCGAGTTCATGGATGTCGGTAATACCAACCACTGGTCCGCCGAACGCGTTGTACCTGCTAGGGAATTGGTTAACCGTATCGCTGCGCGCTGGCCGCTAGAGCCCGTTGGCCCTGCGTATCGTGGCGAAGTTGCCGCCCGCTACCGCTATGTCGACGGACGAGGCGAGATTGGTCTGATCAGTTCCGTGACCGAACCATTTTGCCGCGATTGTCATCGCGCGCGGCTTTCCGCCGACGGTAAACTTTTCACCTGTCTTTTTGCGTCGTTGGGTTGGGATGTGCTCGGTTGCCTGCGTGCGGGAGCCGATGACGCCGAACTTGCTACTTATATTGCGCGTATTTGGCGCGGTCGCGAAGATCGTTACAGTGACGAACGCGCAGGCTTGCTCGCCGCTGGCGAATCTCGCGCCAAAATCGAGATGAGCTACATCGGCGGCTGAACCCCCCGCGATTCATGAATATCACCGATATCCCGTTCGGTACCACCGACTGGAGCACCGTCGAAGTCACGGAGCATTTAGGCACCACGGGCAAAGCGTTTTGGCGCACTCGCCAATTTGGTAATATTCGGGTCCGCCTCCTAGAATACACGCCCGGCTACCTCGCCGACCATTGGTGCGTGAAAGGTCATATTTTGTTTTGTCTCGAGGGCCAACTCGACACGGAACTCGCGGACGGCCGGAAGTTCACGCTCACCCCCGGCATGAGTTATCAGGTCGCCGATCAAGCAGAGCCGCACCGCTCTTGCACCGTTTTGGGGGCGAAACTTTTCGTCGTAGATTAGGCCGCCCGTTCGCGGGCCGTCGCCAATATCTTCTGCAACGCCGCGAAATCCTCGTCGCGTGAGGCGCTCTGGATCACGAACTCAAACTTCGGTGCCTCGAGCAATTCAGCCTCGGCAGTCGCCATGCGACGCGCGATTTCTGCTTCGTCGTCTTGTCCGCGCCCGCGGATTCGCGCCACCAATTGCTCGTGATCGAGCATGATAAAAATCGTCGCCATCGCTCGCTGCAGAACAATTGAGTGCTCCGCTGCACGTCTGAGGCTATTCACGCCTTGTACATCGAGATTTATCGCTAGGCTTTGGCCGCGTTTGAGCGGCTCCAATACGCTCGCAGCCAACGTGCCGTAGCGCCGGTCGCCATGGACCCAGGCCCACTCGAGAAATTGATCCGCCGCGATCTTGGCGTCGAATTGCTCCGGCGTGAGAAAATGATAATGCACGCCATTCACTTCGCCTGGGCGCGGCGCGCGCGTCGTCGTAGTGATGACGCGCTCAAAACCCGGTTCTTCTTTGACGATCCGCTCGCACAACGTGCTTTTGCCCGAGCCCGCCGGACCGGCGAGCACGAGCAACACCGGAATGTTTTTTGGTGAAACAGGGGAGGGGGCCGTCATGCGAAAAAGAGCGGGCTACTTAGAAAAAGAAACGTCGCCGTCGCTCAATAAGTGAACGCCACGCCGCACAGGAGCAGCCCGTACCCCGTACATACGCCGCCAGCAATTCGGGCGCGTAAAGGCACGATGAAAAGCCAATTAATCCAGTCGCGTAGACGCCAGGGTTGCGCTCCGAGCCAAATCGCGGCCGCGATGCAGGTGTAAACGACACTCACCATTAACAGACGCTGCGGCTTAGCCCATTCCATGTACGCAGCGTCGAGCAACGGCATCGCCCCTAACAACACAATCGCGCACAATCCACGCACCGACAAAAAATCTGGCACGCATTTGAATGCCATCACCGCAACAAACAGAAATCCGACAAATAACAGTTTCCGGTATTCGCCCATGTCGGCCATGGAGAGGTTCCAAATGTTATATAAAAACCAAGCTGCTCCGACGCTAAAAAAAAGATAAGAGGCTGCCTTGGAACGCGGGAACGATTTTAGCGCCGCGCCCGCGATCGAATTACCCAGCAGCAACGGCATGCCGAGCAGTAGCAAAATCAAGCCGGGGATGAGCGTGGCGACGGTGAGTGACATAGAAATGAAATTGGCAGCTTAGGCTTCGACGCCGGCGAGCACAATTTCGCCGTAAAGGGTGCTCACGCTGGCGCGGTCGATTTTGAGGGGAACGAGTTGGCCGATCAGACGCGCGTTGGCCTCGAAGATACACACGCGATTACCGCGCGTGCGGCCGGTAAATTTTTTACCGGTTTTATCCGGACCTTCGACGAGTACCTCTTCAACCGTGCCAATAAGAGTGGCGTTGCGGCGCACCGAGTTTTGCTGAAGTAAGCCGAGCAGCGTGGCGTTACGCGCCTCTTTTACCTCATCGGAGATTTGATCGCCCATCGCCGCGGCCGGCGTGCCGGAACGAATCGAGTATTTGAAAACATAGGCCATATCGTAGTTGGCCCGTTCGAAGAGTTCGCGCGTGTGTTCAAAATCTTCGTCGGTCTCACCCGGGAAGCCCACAATGATATCGGTTGAGAAATACATGTCCGGCCGCACGGCGCGGAGCGCCTCCACAATTTCCCAATAACGCTCGCGCGTATATGGCCGGTTCATCGCCTTCAAAATTCGGTTACTGCCCGACTGCATCGGCAGGTGAACGTATCCACACAGTTTTGGCAGCCGCCCGTAGGCTTCGACCAGATCTTGCTTAAACCCGCGTGGATGCGGCGAGGTGAAGCGGATGCGCTCGATGCCCTCGATGGTACTGACCCGTTCGAGCAGTTGCACGAACGGCGAAATCCCATCCGTGTGCACGTAGTCGCGCCGGCCGTAGCTCGTCACAATTTGTCCTAGTAAGGTGACTTCGCGCACACCCCGTGCGGCGAGCGCGCGACATTCCGCTACGATATCGTCCATCGGACGCGAGCGTTCGTCACCTCGTGTTTTTGGTACGATGCAGAAGGCGCAATCCATGTTGCAGCCCTGCTGGATCGACACAAACGCGCTCACTTGAGGCGCTGCGTCCACAACCCCCTCTTTGGTCTCCTCGGCTGCGACGTCTTGTGAGAGCACGTGATCGCGGATCGTGTTTTGCGAACCGGCTTCCTCCGCTATGTCCACGATACTTGTGGCTAGTGGCACGCCGGCGGCTTTTGCCGCCCGGATGCTTTCCAGATAATCGGGCACCTGGTGAAATTTTTGCGTGCCCACAATCAAGTCCACGTCGGGCAACTTGTCCAAAAGCTCGGCGCCACGGTTCTGGGCCATGCAGCCTAAAATCCCTAGCACGAAATCCGGTTGGCGGCGTTTGCGGTGCGCGATGTTGGCGGCTTTGCCGATGGCTTTTTGTTCCGCCGCATCGCGTACGCTACACGTGTTCAATAACAACACATCGCAATCGTCCTCGCTCGCCACGATCCGGTAACCGCGGGCGCGCAACATCGCCGCGACCGCCTCGCTGTCGCGCTCGTTCATCTGGCACCCGTAGGTTTTGATGTGGACCCGATTCATCTGTGGGAGGGGTTTAAGTAAACACCCCTCCCTGAGCGTCAAACGGTAAACCCGTCTCACGGGCTTGCCGCACCGCATACCGGCTCGTCATTCTCGGCTTATTATGCGCCGCCTTCTCTTCGTCCTTGCGCTCGTGACTTCAGCGCTCGCGCGTCTCGGCGCCGCGGATCTCAACCCTGCGCCCGACGCCCTCGTGCTCATCGTGGGCGATCAACACTCCGCCTACGAACGCACGGCTCAACTGGTCGCCCGTATCGACCAACTCCGCGCGACGCATCCCGGCGTGCCCTTTGCCGTACTCATCGATGGCGACTCCCTAGAATACGGTAACATCGTCGCCCGCCGTAGCGCCGGCGCGATCGATTTTGCGTTTTTTGCCGCGCTCGCCCGCCGCGTTCCCACGATTCTCAATCTCGGCAACCACGAGCCGGAATTCTACGCCGTTGATGACACGGTCGCGCGCATTCAAGCCACCGGCGTCACGGTCATTAGCAACCTGGTTAACCGCGCAACGGGCCAACCGTTTGCCCCTGTTTCCACCTCGCTGCGTTTAGGTATCCGCGAAGCCGTCGTTGTCGGCCTCGCCACGGATAAAATCACCACCTACCGCGCCGCCATTCGTCCGTCACTCGACCTAGCCGACCCAGTCGTCTGGGCCAAACAAAACCTCACCTCGTTTTTCTCCCCAGCCACCGCACTGCCGATTCTGCTTACGCACACCGGTCTTAATGCCGACCGCGCCCTCCTTGAACTCATCCCTGATGGCACGCTCTTCGCCGGCGCTCACGATCACCTCCGTTTCGTCCACCAAGCTGGTCGCAGCGTTTATTTTCACTCCGGCTCATGGAACGACGGCTATTCCCTCGCCACTCTGCGCACGGACGCCGCCGGCCAGCCGCGGTGGACCGTCGCCCAATTCCCCCTTTCGGCTACCGATCCCGCTGATCCCGAACTCGCCGCTTTGATCCAAAAAATTTCCGCCCAGCACCTCACCCCCGAAGACCTCGCCGTCCTCGGGCGCAATTCCACCGCTTTCGCTCCCGCCGCGGCCGCTCGTTTTGTAGTGGCGGCTCTGCGCACGGCCGCCCGCGCAGACGCCGCGGTGATCGGCGCCACTACGTTCGGCGCCGGCCTACCCGCAGGTGTGGTCACTCGTGTCGCCCTAGATGCCTGCGTGCGCTTCGACGGGACGATCTTCGTCGCCGAAATCTCCGGTGCGGAACTTACCGCCATTTTGGCCAAATCGAACCAAGATCCCGCCACACCCCTCTCCGCGCGGCGCGGCGAAAATCTCGTCGCCGTCGGCCCCGTCCTTCCACTCGACCCCGCTCGTCGTTATCGCCTCGCCACGACGGATTGGGGTGCCAAAAACGCCCGCACGTATTTCGGTTCCGAGACATTAGGCTTCGTTGAGCAACCGAACCTTCGGCTCAAAAGCCTCGCCATCGCC
>CANGCX010000034.1 GCA_947452315.1 Opitutia bacterium
ATGTGTACGCGTTCGGAGGCGCGGGTGAAATTGCCCGTCTCGGCTACGGCGACAACATAGCGTAGTTGATGGATTTCCATAGTTTAAAAATATAGATAATATAGTTACTACCGATTTCAACTATTGAAAGAGGTGGTGTATGATGTTCGTCCTGACCTTTAGTGGGTCGGGCTTAAACCAAGGATACACACACATGAAAAACTACATCAATGCTACTACGGTCATCCCCGGCGTCATCGTCGCGACCGCGTTGCTGCTTTCTTTCCGTTCCTTCTCTAAGGCTGATATCGTCGTAGGCTTCGGCACGGTGGCCGTGTTGGTTGCCATCGCGACCCTCGAATATCGCCTCAACTGGAAACGTTTGCTGGGCCTCTAATAAGGACCGCGCAAAAACCCTCCCTGCAACGGGGCCGGAGTAATCCGGCCCCGTTTTTTTGTGCCCGCGGGCGGGCAAGGATCGCGATTTAAGTGCATAGGGCCGAGGGCTGCGGCATGGGCAGCGGATCGGTGCGGCCGGGCATGGGTGCGGTGTCGGGCGGGGTGAGGGCGGGCAGAAGCTCGGCGATGCGGACGGGTTGGCCCGTTGCGATGCTTTGGTTGGCGGCTAGGCCGACGAGGATGGCGGCTGCGCCCCCGCGTTCGTCGGAGGCGCGGCGGTAGCGATCGGCCACGCTAGCGTTAGGTCGGAAAATTTCCTCGAGCATGACTTCGTCACCTCCACCGTGGCCGCCTGAGCTGTCCCAAGGCGTGAGGGTGCGGGGCGCGCCGCGCAGCGGAATGAGGCGGGTGGTGACGCCGTCGGCGGCGATGCCACCTTGAACGGTGTCGGTGCCGTTGATGTAGGTGGATTCGACGATGGTGTGCTCGATGCGACCGAGTGTGCCGTTGAAGGCGATGGTGTAGCCTTCCCAGGCGTTGAAGGCGTTTAACGAGTAAGCGAGCGTGGCGCCGTTGTCGTAGCCGACCAGTACGTTCATCGTATCTTCAATATCTATATCGGGCCGGAAGACGCAGCGGTCGCGAAGGTAAAGGTCGTGGTGTTCGTGATCGAGGTAGAGGGCTTTGAGATTGGGGGTGGCGGCAAGGTCCAGGCGGAAGCCGCATCGGGATTTTTCGGCGCAGGTATGGCAGCGCGGGCCGGGGGCAGTGAGACCGAAGCGGGTGGCCATGGCTGGGGTGTAGAAATCGCGTTTGCCCGTGGCGTGGACCGTAACGGGGAGCGCGCCTAGCCACCAGTTGACGAGGTCGAAGTGGTGCGAGGCTTTGTGGATGAGTAGGCCGCCGGAAATGTCTTTGTGTGCGTGCCAGCGCCGGAAGTAATCAGCGCCGTGGCTGGTGTTCAGCATCCAGTGAAAATCGACCGATAGGATATCGCCGATTTCACCGCGCATGAGGAGGTCTTTGACCTGCGTGCGGGGCGGGGAATAACGATAATTAAACGTGACGCGCAGGTTGCGACCGGTGTGTTGCTGGGCGGCGAGGATGCGTTGGCAGCGCTCGGCGGTGGTGGTCAGGGGTTTTTCCGTGATGACATCGCAGCCGGCTTCCATGGCGCGGATGATGTAGTCGTCGTGCGTGGCGTCGGGCGTGGTGACGATGACAACGTGCGGCCGAGTCTCGGCGAGCATGCGGCCGAAGTCGGCGGCGAGATAGGCGGGCGGCGGCGTGGTGCCGTGGCTTATGGAGCGAGCGCGGGCGAGCTCGAGGCGGCCGGGATTGGTATCGCAGAGACCGACGAGGGCGGCGTGGGCGGGGTAGGTTTGCTCGATCGCGTCTTGATACATCGACGAACGCGAACCGGTCCCAACGAGCGCGTAGGTGCGGCGCGAAGACGTGGGCGCGGGAGCGGCGGATGGCATGGGCGTACAGATTTTACGCGCAGACGGGGTGGGGCGGGGTAACTAAAAAACGAAGCACGGATTCCAAAGAATACCGTGCATCGGATGCAAAAGATTTTGTTTTTAAGAAAACTTACTTCAGGAGCATGTCCTTCACCGTTTTACCGGCGGGGATCATGGGGAGCACGTGCTCGGTGTAGGGGACGATCACGTCGAGGACGTACGGGCCGTCGTGGTCGAGCATTTCTTGGATGGCGGCACGAAGTTCGCTCTTTTTGTGGACGCGGCGGGCTTTGACGCCGAAGCCTTGAGCGATGGTGACGAAGTCGGGGTAAATGCCGGCGAGGTTATCGGGGCTGCCGACGTTGTTTTCGTCGCCGAGGATGGTGTTGCCGCGAACACTGCCGTAGAAGCGATCTTCCCATTGGACGACCATGCCGAGGTGTTGATTATTTAGGATCATCGCTTTGGCGGCGATCTTCTCAATCTTGGCGGTAGCGAGTTCCTGGATGTTCATGACCCAGGAGCCGTCACCATCGATATCGATGACCTGTTTATCGGGTCGGGCGACTTTGGCGCCGAGGGCGGCAGGATAGCCGAAGCCCATCGCTCCGAGACCGAGCGAGCTGATGTAGCGGCGAGGTTCGTTGAAGCGGTAGAATTGCGCGGCCCACATCTGGTGTTGGCCGACGCCGGTCGTGATAATGGCGTCGCCCTTGGTGAGTTCGTAAAGGGTCTTTACGGCTTCCTGTGGGACGATGTGCTTGCTCTCTTCGTAGCTGAAAGGGTGATCCTTCATCCACGTGGCGATCTGAGTGTGCCAAGGGGCGTTGTCTGGTGGGGTGAAGGTAGTGGCGAGCTCGTTGAGGCGAGTGAGGGCGAATTTGATGTCGCTGGTGATGGCGAGCTGGACGCGTTTGTTTTTGTTGTGCTCGGAGGCGTCGATGTCGATGTGGACGATCTTGGCGTGGGTAGCAAATTTATCGGTGTTGCCGGTTATGCGGTCATCGAAGCGCGCCGCGAAGCAGAGGAGCAAATCGCTCTGGTCGACGGCCCAATTGCCGTAAGCAGCTCCGTGCATACCGAACCAGTGCATGGAGAGCGGGTGGGTCTCAGGGAAGGCGCCGACGCCCATGAGCGTGGTAGCGACGGGGACGTTGACCTTGATGGCGAAGGCTTTGAGTTCGGCGCTGGCCTCGGCAGAGATGACACCGCCGCCGACGTAAAGTACGGGTTTTTTTGCGGCGGAGATGAGGGCAAGGATTTCCTTCAGTTCACCATCGGAAGCCTTCGGGATATGGCTGAGCGTGGGGTTGCGGAACTCGACGCTGGAGGGGAAAACGGGGGTGAATTTCGCTTGTTGGACGTCTTTTGGGATGTCGATGACAACGGGGCCGGGGCGGCCACTGCGGGCGAGAATGAAGGCTTCTTTGAAGATGCGCGGCAGGTCGTGCACGTTCATCACCAAATACGAGTGTTTCACAATCGGCAGCGTCATGCCGTAGAAGTCGGTTTCCTGAAACGCCATTTTACCGATGTATTTGGAAAACACCTGACCGGTGATCGCCACCATCGGGATTGAGTCCATGAACGCGTCAGCGATGGCTGAGACGAGGTTAGTAGCGCCGGGGCCGCTGGTGGCCATGCACACGCCGACTTTGCCGGTGACGCGGGAGTAGGATTCGGCGGCGAACGAACCGCCCTGCTCATGGCGGGGGAGGATCGTGCGGATCTTATCAGTGCGGGCGAGGGATTGATGGAGCTCCTGCGAAGCGCCGCCGGGATAGGCGAAGATGACGTCGACACCCTCGCGGATCAGGCACTCGACGACGGCGTCGGAGCCCTTCATTTCGCGGCCGATCTCGGCTGGGGGAAACGTGGCGGGGGTGGAGGAAGTTTTCATAGGGACGGAAGTAGGCGGAAAAACGTGAAGAAAAAACCATCAGTTGGCTGAGAGGCAACCTTGGAAATAAGGGTTGGCGCTCTGGCGGGTGCCTTGCAGGTTGGCGCGATGCTGAAGCTTTTGTTCATTGGCGACATCGTGGGGCGGCCGGGGCGCGACATGGTGATGGAGCGCGTGCCGCGTTTGCGGCAGGAACTCGCACTGGATTTCGTCATCGCCAACGCCGAGAATGTCGCCGCGGGCGCGGGTATCACGGGCAAGTTGGCCAAATCGATTTTGGAGAGTGGGGTGGATGCGATCACGCTTGGCGATCACGTCTGGGATCAACGTGGTTGGGAGACAGAAATCGCGACGATGGATCACGTGTGTCGGCCTGCGAATCTACCCAAATCCAATCCTGGCTGGGATCATGTAATTATCGAGAAACGCGGTTTCCGCGTGGCGATGTTCACCGTGCTCGGGCGGACATTTATGGGTTTGAAAGCGGATTGTCCGTTTCTATGTGCGGATCGGATGATCGAGCAACTGCGCTCGCAGGCCGACGCGATTGTGGTCGAGATCCACGCCGAGGCCACGAGTGAAAAAATTGCGTTAGGCTGGCACTTGGACGGTCGTGTTACGGCGGTATTGGGCACGCACACGCATGTGCCAACGGCGGATGCGTGCGTGTTGCCGAAAGGCACGGCGTTTATGTGCGATGTCGGTATGACTGGGCCTTACGCGAGTGTGCTCGGGCGCGAAGTTGCGCCGGTGGTCGCGAAATTTATCGAAGGTATGCCGCACCGTTTCGAAGTTGCCGAAGGCGACGTGCGGTTGTCGGGGGCACTGGTGGAAATCAGCGCTTCGAGCACCCGCGCGAAAAAAATCGAGCTATTGACGGTGCGCAAATAACCTAGACCCACGCCGCGCTTTAAAATCAGCGCGGCGGCGACGGGTGAACCCGCAAAAATTAGCTGCGGACCGTGCCGGCCTCGACGTAGGAGCCGAGGTGGCGGTAACGATCGTAGCGGGTATCGAGGAGTTTCACGGTATCGAGCGCGCGAAGATCGTTGAGGTGTTTTTGTAGCGCGTATTTGAGCGCGGCAGCAGCTTGGGCGGGGTCATTGTGGGCGCCGCCAAGGGGTTCGGTGATGACCTCGTCGACGATACTCATCTTCTCGAGGTGGTCAGCGCTGAGCTTGAGTGCGGCGGCGGCTTTCGGGGCAGCGGCGGCGTCTTTCCAGAGAATGGCAGCGCAACCTTCAGGTGAGATGACCGAGTAGTAACTATTTTCGAAGATGAGGACGCGGTCAGTGACGCCGATCCCGAGGGCTCCGCCAGAGCCGCCTTCGCCTACGATCACGGAAATCGTTGGAGTCTTGAGCATGGCCATTTCGCGGAGGTTGACCGCGATGGCTTCGGAGACGTGGCGGGCTTCCGATTCGATGCCAGGGAAGGCACCGGGCGTGTCGATAAAAGTGAAGACAGGCAGGTTGAATTTCTCGGCCATTTTCATGAGCCGAAGGGCTTTGCGGTAGCCCTCAGGTTGGGGCATGCCGAAGTTTCGCAAGATTTTCTCTTTGGTGTCGCGGCCCTTTTGTTGGGCGATGATCATCACGGGTTCGCCGTTGAAGAAGGCAGTGCCGCCAACGAGGGCGCGGTCGTCGTTGAATTGGCGGTCGCCGTGGAGTTCTTGGAATCCGGTGCAGATCGTCTCGACGTAATCAAGGGCGTAGGGGCGCTTAGGGTGGCGGGCGACTTGAACTTTTTGCCAAGGTGTCAGCGCGGAATAAATTTCGCTCTGGGTGGCGCTGATTTTCTTTTCGATCCCGTTGATTTCGCGGGCGAGGTCCACGTTGGTCTCGATGGACTGCTGGCGCAATTCATCGAGTTGCTTGGTGAGTTCGCGGAGAGGTTTTTCAAACTCTAAGACGTAGGCCGGAGCTTCCATAAATAGTATTTTCTACGGGCTGGCAGGAGGTGGTGTCAACGGGGCGTCAAGCCAGGCCAGGTGTGCCTGGGGCGGGTGGGGACTTGAGCTGTTCTTTCCAGCTTTGGATTTTGGCCTGCGCGCCGTAGTGTTCGGCACGGGCTTTATCGCCGCGCTCCATCCAGATGCGAGAAAGAGTGGTGTTGATAAAAAGATCGGCGGGTTGAATGGCATGGGCGCGGTCGGCGGCAGCAAGGGCGGCATCGAGTTGGCGCAGAGAAAAATTTACTTCGGCGAGTGCATGCCAGGCTTCGAAAGAGTTGGGGGTCGCGGCGGTGGCGAGGGCGAGTTTGGCGAGAGCGCTGTCGGTGTCGCCGAGAGCGTAGTCGGCGGTGGCGTCTTCGATTAAGGTCTGGAGGGCGTCGGGCGTCATGGGCGGTTGAGGCGGGAGCGTGGTGGCGATATGGGCAAAAAGAAAGGACGGCCTTGCGAGCCGTCCTGAAAATTAAGCGCGATTTAAAACCGTGCGGGTAGATTATTTTTTCAACACGGCTTCGATGCCGATGTTGAGGCTGACCTCGTCGCCGAGGGCTTTGCCCAACATGGCGGGGCCGGCTAGGCCGAAGTCGGATTTTTTGATAAGACCGGTGACTTCCCAGCCGGAGAGCTTCGCGTTGTTCATGCCGTCGCCGAAGCCGAGGAGTTTGACCTGGAGGGTGACTGGTTTGGTGATATTTTTAATGGTGAGATCACCGGTGACATCGTAAGCGTCTTCGCCGGTTTTTTTCCACGCGGTGCTTTTGAAGCTGGCGGTGGTGTACTGAGCGAAATCGAAGAAATCGGGGCTCTTCACGTGGCCGTTGCGCTTTTCGTCGGCGGTGTTGAGGGAGGCGATGTCGACGACGGCTTCGACGGAGCTGCGGCTGAGATCGGCGCGCTCGACGTTGATGCTGCCGGTGACTTTGGTGAAGCTGCCCGTGAATTTAGAGACCAGATGGCGGAGGCTGAAGTTCAGCGTCGAGTGCACAGGATCAATGACGTAGGTCTCCGTCGCAGCGGAGGCGCTGCGGACCAAGCCAAGGGCAAGGACGGCGATGAGGGCGAGTTTGGCGATGGATTTCATAGTAAAATCGATTCGAGATCGTTTGATGTTTAACGATTTGGGGCACGAAATTCGGTCTGCTGGATGATGCAACTAATTTTGCGCTTTTTACACCGGTGGATCGAAAACGTCACACAATAAGCATGGCGTCGCCGTAGCTGAAAAAGCGGTAGTCGCGGGCGATGGCTTCGGCGTAAATTTTCTGGAGCCAGGCGATGCCCTCGGAAGAGCCGGGGGTGAGAAAAGCGGAGACTAAGCACAACAGCGTGGAACGCGGTTGATGGAAATTGGTGATTAGCGCGTCGATCCCGCGGAAAGTGCGCGGGGGGTAAATAAAGATGTCGGCCTCTGAGAGGTGCGGGTGCTCGAGGGGGGTGGAGTGGTGGGCCAGAAAATCTTCGATCGTGCGCACGGAAGTCGTGCCTACGGCGATACGTCGACCGGGCAGAGGTGCAAACAAGGCGCGTTGGGCGGCGACGGGAATTTCGTAGAGTTCTCGGTGAATCGCGTGCTCCTCGATGGTGGCGGTGGTGATGGGTTTAAAAGTGCCTAGGCCGACGTGGAGGGTGAGATCGGCGTAAAGAATGCCTTGAGCGGAAAGTGTGGCTAATAGTTCTGGCGTGAAATGCAGACCAGCGGTGGGAGCGGCGACGGCGACTTGGCGGGCGGGGTTGGCGTAAACGGTTTGGTAGCGGGCGCGGTCTGGGTTGGTTGCGGCGGTGATGGCTTGATTCTTAGCGGGAGCATCCGGACGCAAAATGTACGGAGGTAATGGGATTTCCCCGATGCGATTAGCGAGGGAGGTGACAGGTTCGTTGCCGAGAGTCTGGAAGCTTACGTAAGCGGAGCCATCGGGTTCGCGGGCGACGATCTCGGCGTGGAAGGCGCCTGCGGGTTCTGCAAACGTGGCGCCGACGGGAAGTTTTTTCCCAGGCTTGATGAGGCAGCGCCAAGTTTGACCCGAATGAGTTTCTGAGGGGCGCAGCAGGAAGCACTCGACTTGGCCGCCCGTGGGGCGACGGGCGCGGAGGCGGGCAGGGAGGACGGCGGCGTTGTTGCGAAACAGTGTGTCACCGGCGCGTAGGAAGCCGGGAAGATCAGCGAAGGTGTGATGCGAAATTGTGCGGGTGGCGCGGTCAACTACGAGCAGTCGGGAGTGGTCTCGCCGGGCGGCAGGGGTCTGCGCGACGAGGTGTTCAGGCAGGGTGTAATCAAAAAGTTGGGCGTCGAGCGGCGGCACGGCGGGAAAATGAGGCTTGCCCTTGCAGGGGTGGCGAGTTTCTTCCGCTCTTCGCGACGTGGGTCCTGCGCATTTTCAAAAGCGCCGACATAGCTCAGTTGGTAGAGCAGCTCATTCGTAATGAGCAGGTCATCGGTTCGAGTCCGATTGTCGGCTCCATTTCGCGGTAGGCCTGGATGGCTTTAATTATCGGCGATGTGTTCGTCGGCGAGACCGCCCTGGAGTTTGCGACGGAGCTTAATCTGCTCGATATCGCGGCGGAGTTCGCGGTTGAAGAGTTGGAAACGGCGGTGCACGTCGAGGGTTTCGAGCAATTTCTGTTTCAGAGCGGGATTTTCGCAAAGGCTGAATGCGGCGATGTCTACAAAGGCCTCGGGATCAGCGACAGTTTTGAGGAAACGGGTTAAGTCGCTGGCTTGAGTGGCGGCGAGTTTGAGTTTTAATTTAATCAAGCGGGCCAGTTCGGCGCGAAGGCGCTCGTTTTCGTCTAGGGAGGCGCCGGGTTCACTGGTGAGGGCGCGGATGCGGATGCGGCGGTAAGGTTCGTCGCTAACGATGGAATCGATCTCGGCGCGGCAGAGTCCCTGGAGGAGCAGGTTGGAGGTGCCGTTGTCATTTTTTTGGCAGGCGCGGATGATACCTAGGCCGGCTATGCGGTGCTGGGGTTCGGGATTTTCGGTTTGGCCGATTTGGCGCAGATCGAGGCCGGCGATGGCGAAAATGCGGTTACTGGCTAGGACATCACGGAGCATGTGCCGGTAGCGTGGTTCGAAAATATGCAACGGCAGTAGGGCTTGCGGAAAAAACGCGACATTGGGCAATGTCATCACGGGCACTTCATCGGGTACTATAATTTCCGCTTCCATATGAACACTCTAGGCGAGATTAGCCAAAATTCAACTGTGACGATACTGTGCCACCGCCGCGGCACGTTTTTGGAAAAAGTGGGACAATTTGACCTAAATATGACCGCTTGCTGAAGACATATTTGGGATCAGATTTCTTTTTAAATCATGATAAACAATGACTAAAGTTATTTTTGCGCCAAAGGCATGTGCGTTGCTTAGTGTGTACCCATTATGAGCAGAATTCTAGGCATCGATCTTGGTACCACCAACTCTTGCATGGCGGTCATGGAGGGCGGCGAGCCCGTCGTGATCCCCAACGCCGAAGGCGCACGCACGACGCCATCCGTTGTCGCGTTCACTAAGACCGGCGAACGTTTGGTCGGCCAAGCCGCCAAGCGCCAAGCCATTACCAATCCCCGCAACACCGTTTTCTCCGCAAAACGTTTCATCGGCCGCAAGCTCTCTGAAGTGAGCGAAGAGTCGAAGAACATGCCCTACAAGGTCGTGGCCGGAAAAAACGGCGATGCCTACATCGAGGTGCTATCCGCCGAAAAGACCGAACAGTTCGCTCCCGAGCAGATCGCCGCGTTTGTTCTCGGTAAATTGAAGGCTGATGCTGAAGCCTATCTCGGCGAGAAAATCACGCAGGCTGTTATCACCGTCCCTGCTTATTTCAACGACTCCCAGCGCCAAGCCACCAAAGATGCCGGCAAGATCGCCGGGCTCGAGGTGCTCCGCATCATTAACGAGCCCACCGCCGCTTCGCTGGCGTACGGTTTGGACAAAAAGAAGGACGAAAAAATTTCCGTTTTCGATTTGGGCGGCGGTACCTTTGACGTTTCCGTGCTCGAGATCGGTGATGGTGTTTTCGAAGTGAAAGCCACCAACGGTGACACTCACCTCGGCGGCGACAACTGGGACGAAGCGCTCATCGGCTGGCTTGTTGAAACCTTCAAAAAAGAAAACGGCATCGATCTGCGCAAAGACCCGATGGCGCTCCAACGCCTCAAGGAAGAAGCTGAGAAAGCCAAAATTGCGCTCTCCTCGACTCAATCCGTCGATATCAATCTACCGTTCATCACTGCTGACGCCTCCGGTCCAAAGCACCTCAACGTGCAACTTAGCCGGGCCAAGATGGAGCAGATCTGCGAAAAGCTTTTTGAGCGCTGCATCCAGCCGTTCAAAAACTGTCTCAAAGACGCCGGCCTCACCTCCGACAAGATCGACGAGCTCGTGCTCGTCGGCGGCATGACCCGTATGCCGAAGGTTGTCGATATCGCCAAGACCCTCGGTGGCAAACCTCCGCACCAAGGTGTCAACCCTGATGAAGTCGTCGCCATTGGCGCGGCCATCCAAGGTGGCGTCCTCAAAGGCGACGTCCGTGACGTGCTTCTGCTCGACGTCACCCCGTTGACCCTTGGTATTATGACCGCAGGCGACGTTTCGACGCCCATGATCCCGCGCAATACCACGATCCCGTCGAAAAAGACCCAGACGTTCTCTACCTACAGCGATAACCAACCTGGCGTTGAGATCGTCGTACTCCAAGGCGAACGTTCCATGGCCAAGGACAACAAAACCCTCGGCACGTTCAAACTTGACGGTATCCCGCCCGCTCCCCGCGGCACGCCCCAGATCGAAGTCACCTTTGACATCGACGCCAACGGCATCCTGCACGTCTCCGCCAAAGATCTCGGTACCGGTAAAGACCAGAAAATTACCATCCAAGGCTCTTCTGGTCTCTCTAAAGAAGAGGTCGAGAAGATGACCAAGGAAGCCGAGCTCAACGCCGCAGAGGACAAGAAGCGCCGTGAAGCCGTAGAAACTAAGAACCAACTCGATAGCACTATCTACCAGCTCGAAAAGACGTTGAAAGACGCCGGTGATAAGCTCCCGGCGGACAAGAAAACCGCTATCGAGAACGCCATCGCCGACGCAAAGAAAGACCTCGAAAGCAACGACGGCGATCGCATGAAAGCCGCCATGGAGAAACTCTCTAAAGTTGGCGCCGAACTCTACGCCGAAGCGCAAGCCGCGGCGCAGGCCGCCGGTGCGGGAGCGACTCCCGATGCGGGTGCCGATCCGGCCCAGCCTGCTGGTGGCGCCACCAAGAAAACCGAAAAGAAGGCCGACGTCGTCGACGCGGACTTCGAGGTCGTCGACGAAGACAAGAACAAGAAATAATTTTCAAGCCTTTGCGCGCCGTGGCGGTTAAACCTTAACGGCGCGCTTTGTTGAAACCCACAAACATAAAAACCCAACCTTCAGCCCAAAAACAAAAATCCATATGGCCAAAGTAAAAATCAAACCCATCGGTGATCGCGTTCTCGTGAAGCACCTCGAGGAAAAAGAGCAAGTCCGCGGCGGGATCATCATCCCGGACAGCGCCAAAGAAAAACCACAAGAAGCCGAAGTTATTGCCCTTGGCACCGGCAAGAAAGATGAAGCCGGCAAACTCTCCACCTTCGAAGTGAAGGTCGGCGATAAAGTCCTCATCAGCAAATACGGCGGCACCGAAGTCAAAATCGACGACGTGAAGTACACGCTCGTGCGTGAAGACGACATCCTCGGCATCCTCGCCTGATCTCGCGTAACCGAATAATTTAATCTCAAACCCAAAGCTAAAAACACATGCCTGCTAAACAAATCCTATTCGACGAGGCCGCTCGTCAGAAAATCCTCCGCGGCGTCGAGCTGCTCTCCCGCGCCGTTAAAGTTACCCTCGGGCCTAAAGGCCGTAACGTCGTCATCGACAAAAAATTCGGCTCCCCGACCGTCACCAAAGACGGCGTGACCGTCGCTAAAGAAGTCGAATTGCCCGACCCCTACGAAAACATGGGCGCGCAGATGGTTAAGGAAGTCGCTTCCAAGACCTCCGACAGCGCCGGCGATGGCACCACCACCGCCACCGTCCTCGCCGAAGGTATCTATCGCGAAGGTCTCAAGAACGTCACCGCCGGTGCCAATCCGGTTTACCTCAAGCGCGGTATCGACAAGGCCGTTGAGGCCGCTGTCGCCGAGTTGGCGCGCGTTTCCAAGAAGGTCTCCGACCGCGAAGAAATCCGCCAAGTCGCGACGGTTTCCGCCAATTGGGACGCCACCATCGGCGATATCATCGCTGACGCCATGGACAAGGTTGGCAAAGACGGCACCATCACCGTCGAAGAAGCCAAGTCCATCGAAACCACCCTCGACGTTGTCGAGGGTATGCAATTCGACAAGGGCTACCTGTCGCCCTACTTCGTCACCAATGCGGAGAGCCAGGAAGTCGCCCTTGAGGACGCCTACGTGCTGATCCACGAGAAGAAGATCTCCAATCTGCAGGAGATGCTCCCGCTCCTTCAGACCGTCGCCAAGACCGGTAAGCCGCTGCTCATCATCGCCGAAGAAGTCGAAGGTGAAGCCCTCGCTGCTTTGGTTGTGAACAAGATCCGCGGTACCCTCAACGTATGCGCCGTCAAAGCCCCTGGCTTCGGTGATCGCCGCAAGGCCATGCTCGAAGACATCGCAGTTCTCACCGGTGGCAAATGCATCACCGAAGACCTCGGCCTCAAGCTCGAGAACCTTACCCTCGCCGACCTCGGCAAGGTTAAGCGTGTGGTCGTCGACAAGGAAAACACCACCATCGTCGAAGGCACCGGCAAGAGCTCCGACATTCAAGGCCGCGTGAAGCAAATCCGCCGCCAGATCGACGAGACCACTTCCGACTACGATCGCGAGAAGCTCCAAGAGCGTCTCGCTAAGTTGGCCGGCGGTATCGCCGTCATCAACGTCGGCGCCGCCACGGAAGCGGAGATGAAAGAAAAGAAGGCCCGCGTTGAAGACGCTCTCCATGCGACCCGCGCGGCCGTTGAAGAGGGTATCGTCGCTGGCGGCGGTGTCGCTCTGCTCCGCACCATCAAAGCTATCGAAGCTCTCAAGCTCGAAGGCGACGAAGCGTTCGGCGCCCAAATCGTGCGTCGCGCCATCGAACACCCCATTCGCGCTCTCTGCACGAATGCCGGCGTCGACGGCGGCGTGGTGGTCAAAGAAGTCCTCAGCTCGAAGGGCAACGTTGGTTACAACGTCGCTACCGATAAGTTCGAAGACCTCGTTAAAGCCGGCGTCGTTGACCCCACGAAGGTCACCCGCACCGCGCTGCAAAACGCCGCGTCCATCGCTGGCCTCTTGCTGACCACTGAGTGCATGATCACCGAGATCCCCGAGAAGAAGGAAGCGGCCGGCGGCGGCCACGGCCATCCTCCCGGCGGCGGCATGGACTACTAAGTCCTCGTCGATCTCACGATCACGCTAGGTAAAAAAATTCAAGGCGCTCCGCTTTTCGCGGGGCGCCTTTTTTATGCCCTTATGGGGGCGAGGGGAGAATCAGCGTCTGCGGGCTGGCGGCGAGGATAGTTTTGGGTTTTTATGCTCCACATACTATGGAGCTCATTTTTTTCGGCACTGGGACCTCGCAGGGCGTGCCCATGATCGCGTGTGATTGCGCCGTGTGTCGCTCGACCGATCCGCGCAATCGGCGCACGCGCGCCTCGGTGCATGTGGTGATGGATGGATTGCATATTCAGGTAGATGCGGCCCAGGAGTTCCGGCTGCAGTGTTTGCGGGAAAATATCCGCCAACTGGATGTGTTTATCCTCACGCATGGGCACACCGATCACATCACGGGTATGGATGATTTGCGGCGCTTCTGTGATCTGCTCGGAGGGGAAGGGTTGCCGGTGTATTCGACCGATGAAGGCATCAGCCGCGTGTTGGCGATTTATCCTTACGCGATTATGGAGCGGCCCGTGGTGAAGGGTTATCCGGCTTTTAAACTCAAAGAATTGCCGCCCGTGTTGGAGTTGCCGCAAGGGACGATCCAATCGACGCTGCTACCGCACGGCGGGATCAACACCCTAGGTCTCGTTTTCACGGAGCGCAGCAGCGGCAAGAAACTCGTGTACTACACCGATTGTAAACGCGTCCCGCGTGAGGCGGTCGCGCTTGCTCGCGGGGCGGATCTGGTGGTGCTCGATGGTCTGCGGCCGTTGCCGCACCCCTCGCATATGAGCATTCCAGAGGCGGTCGCAGTGGCGCAGGAGATCGCCGCGCCGCGGACGTTGCTCACGCACCTCACGCACTTGAGTGATCACGCGTTGCTCACCACTGAATTACCCGCCGGTATCGAACCGGCATTTGACGGTCTACGGGTGAAGCTCTAACGGTTTATCACGCGCATTTCCGCACATTAGGTGAGCGGGTGGTATCCAACTTACGCGCGTGAGTTAGTGGTGTTTCATGGAAGATATTTCTGCGGGTCAGGTATTAATTACTAGTAATTGATTGATTTATTATGTGTTTTAGCCCTTATAGGGCTAAAACAGTGTGAAAACCGATCTAAGAACACTTGGGCCAAAAGAAGCCATAACCGTACTCACCTTTCGAGAACAAGGGCGCAACGTGGTATGTGCCGAAGATGTGATTGAACTTTTAGCAAAAGAACAAACGGCTCGGAAGGTGATACGAAACCTGCTTAAAAAAGGCTGGCTTACACGCTTAGTCGCTGGCCGCTATTTGTTCCTGCCACCGGAGCATGGATCAGAAAACCTCGGGGAGAATAATCCCCTCGCCATCGCGTCGGCGGTAGTCGAACCCTCCTACATCGGTTGGTGGGCGGCCGCATCATTTCACGGATTGACCACTCAAAAGCCGACAACCATCTCGGTGGCGACGAGGCGATCGATGTCGCCTCGCACGATCGAGGGTAATGAAATTCGTTTCGTAAAAGTCGTCGAACGAAAGTTTTTCGGCTTTAAATCATATGATCTTTACGGGCGTCCGGTCATGCTTTCCACGCCGCAGAAAACGCTCGTGGATTGTCTCGACCGTCCCGATTTGGCGGGAGGAGTCGTTGAGGTGGCGCGTATCGTTTCTGGCGGTGCGGTTGACGCAGATATTAAAGATGTGGCCGATATTGCTCTGAGCATGAAGTCCACCGCATTGCTCCAACGCTTGGGGTTTCTTGCTGACCTTGTCGGCTGGACTTTCCCTGCTGTCGTCCGTTCACGGTTGCGTAACACCATCGCTCCCTCGACTAGAGCGGTCTTTGGCCGTGAGAAACGTCAGGTGGGCGACATCGGCTACGTTGCCGCTTGGGGTTTGCTGGTTCACGCACGCGAATCTGAGCTTTTGACGGACGTGCCTCGGATCAAACGTAGTGGAGTCGCGTGATGTTGACTGCGCAACAATTACGGCAAGCTGCTGCCTGCCGCAATCCCTAGCCTAGCATTTGAGGAAGTGATTGCTGAAAAAATTCGAGCTGCTAGCCAGCGTTCGAAAATCCGAGACCTTTACGATCTCTCGGAGATTGCGCGCCGGCCGCTCGCAAAGGAATTAATCCGGTCGCTGGCGGTGCTTAAACTATGGAACAGCGGTGGTCCTGGTCTGGACTTCGGGCGCTTTCGCTCTCGAATCGAGGGTGGAAGCGACTACGACCTCATGGAACTTAGAAATCTTTTGAGGAAAGATCAAAGTCCTGATCTAAACGGAATGATCGAGCGTGTCTTAGGTAATTTTCAATTTCTTGGTCAAATGCTTGAAATCGAGCGCACACTTGCCGCCGATGCAGCTCATCGCCAAAGGCCTCTGGCCGATGCTTTGGTTGCTGCCCTGGCCGCGGTTTAGGTTGGTGGGCTTCTTCTAACGTTAAAGCCACGGTCACCTTGAGGTCGCTCCGTCATGGCTTGTGCCAGATAAGCACATTGATTATTTTGGTTCCTCGCTGTTTCCAGTGGATGGCTTGTATGAATGGGAGCAGTTGGCCTAGGACGGGGTTTTGTAAATCCCTACTATTAAAGCATCAGAAGACTCTGTTGGGCGATTTGACCCACAAATAGTGGTCGTTGAGTGGCGTTTAACCCACTGAAAGTAGCGAAGAACCAATCAAACTCACAAATGATAGCCGATGATTTGAGGCTTGATTTAATTCCTACTTAATTAATGTAGTTTAATATAGTAGTGATATGAAGCTCTCTAAAAAAGGCGAATACGCGCTCCGCTCGCTCATCAACCTCGGCATCGCCGTGGAGGTGAAGCGCGCCCTCGTGCAGGTCTCCGAACTCGCCGATAACGAGCAGATCCCGATCAAATTTCTCGAGCAAATCATGCAGGCTCTAAAGGAGGCTGGGTTGGTGACGAGTGTGCGCGGCAAGTTTGGCGGCTACCGCCTCGCGAAGCCGGCCCGTGAGATTACCATCGGTCAAGTGGTTCGACTGATCGACGGCCCGCTCGCTCCCATTGGTTGTGTCAGCCAATCCGCCTACGAAAAATGTACGTGTCCGGATGAGGCGCACTGCGGCCTGCGTATGCTCATGCTTGATGTGCGTAACGCGATCGCCGGTATTCTCGATCGTTACACGCTCGCCGATGTGGTCGAGATCACGCTGCGTAAACTCCGGCGCGACAGCCTTCCCTTGCCTTTCTCCGTAGAAGCCGACGCCGCGGCCTCCTCCGCCCGTCTCGCGCGTCAATTGTCCCGTCGCTCCGCTCACGCCCGCCTCGATGAATCCGAGGGCGTACTCCACCAGATTCTGGGCGAATACAGCATCTAAAATATTCGTGGTTTGCGCGCCTCATTTTTACCCAAGTGAAAAAGCTCTTCAGTTTTTCGATCGCGCTGTTCGCATTTTTTTTCATCGCGTCCTCGAGCGCGAAAACGATCGAGCTGCTCAACGTCTCGTACGATCCCACGCGTGAATTTTACGCTGATTTAAACCCCGCATTTGCCGCGCATTGGAAAGCTCAGACTGGCGACATAGTCGTTATAAAACAATCCCACGGTGGCTCCGGTAAGCAGGCCCGCGGCGTGATCGATGGGCTTCAAGCCGATGTCGTCACGCTTGCCCTCGCCGCGGACATCGACGCGCTCTATGATGTCGCGCAACTCATTCCGGGCGATTGGCAACAACGCCTGCCGCACAATGCCTCACCGTACACGAGCACCATCGTTTTCCTCGTGCGCAAGGGTAACCCCAAGGCGATCAAAGATTGGGGCGACCTCGTGAAACCCGGCGTATCCGTCATCACGCCCAACCCCAAAACCTCGGGCGGCGCGCGTTGGAATTACCTCGCCGCTTGGGCCTACGCGCGGCGCCGCGCCGGCAACGAAGCGGGTGCGCAGAAATTCGTCGCGAATCTGTTTAAAAATGTTCCTGTGCTCGACAGTGGTGCTCGCGGCTCCACTACGACTTTTGCCCAACGCGGTATCGGTGATGTGCTGCTTACTTGGGAAAACGAAGCCCATCTTGCGCAAAAAGAATTTCTTACCGAGGGCTACGAAATCGTGGTACCTGCGTTGAGCATTCTCGCCGAGCCTCCGGTTTGTCTCGTTGATAAAAATGTGAAAAAGAAAGGCACCCAAGCCGTCGCTCAAGCTTACTTGGAGTATCTTTTTTCTGACGAGGCTCAGCGCATCGCGGTGCGTCATTTTTATCGACCGAGCTCGCCCGCGATCGCGCTCAAGTACGCGCAGCATTTTCCGCAACTAGAACTCGTGACCATCGACACTGAATTCGACGGCTGGACCCAAGCCCAAAAAACTCATTTCGCCGATGGCGGCGTATTTGACCAGATCTACGCACGCTGATGTCCCTGCTCCGAAAACAGCATTCGGTTCTGCCGGGCTTCGGCCTCTCGCTCGGCTTCACGCTGGCATACCTCGGTCTGATCGTGCTCGTACCCTTGTCGGCGGCGTTTCTTAAAACTGCGGGCATGTCGTGGGGGGACTTTATCGCTGCGGTCGCCTCACCGCGCGTGATGGCGGCGTATCGCCTGAGTTTTTTTGCGTCTTTAGCCGCGGCGAGTGTGAATGCATTTTTCGGTCTCATCGTCGCGTGGGTGCTCGTGCGTTATGCGTTTCCTGGCAAACGCATCCTCGATGCGCTCGTCGATTTGCCGTTCGCGTTACCCACGGCGGTCGCCGGTATCGCCCTCACGGCGATCTACGCAAAAAACGGCTGGCTTGGTCAATGGCTCGAACCGCAGGGCGTAAAAATCGCGTTTACCGAAATCGGCGTGTTTGTCGCCCTTACTTTTATCGGCCTGCCGTTTGTGGTGCGTACGTTGCAGCCGGTACTTGAAGAGCTGCAACCCGAACTCGAGGAAGCCGCCGCGAGTCTCGGGGCGAATCGTTGGCAGACGATCGCCCGAGTGCTGTTACCTGAGTTATTTCCGGCGTTACTCACAGGGTTTGCGCTCTCGTTTGCCCGGGCGCTCGGCGAGTACGGCTCGGTGGTTTTTATTTCGGGCAACATGCCCATGCGCACGGAGATCGTGCCGCTGCTCATCATTACTAAGCTCGAGCAATACGATTACCGCGGCGCCACGGCGATCGCGGTCGTGATGCTTACGGCCTCCTTCGGCCTGCTTCTACTCATTAACCTGATCCAGAAATGGAGCCGTCGTCATCACCGCGTATGAGCACGTTCACGATCCTGATTTTGCGTCTATTACCCAGATTTTGCGGCGGTTTAGCGCTAAATTTTTAACATGGCTGTCGTCGTCACCTCTACTCTCGTTAAGCCTCGGGCGCTGGCCGGGGCGCCGCTGCGTGCGACGCAGGATCCGCGCTGTGTGCGGCGGTTACTGATCGGGATCGCGTTGGGGTTTCTCGCGTTCTTTCTGTTGTTGCCGCTCGCGGCGGTGTTTGGCGAGGCGTTGCGGCGAGGTTTGGGGGCGTATTTCGCCGCGGTGGGTGACGCCGATGCGCTTGCCTCGGTCAAACTCACGCTAATCGCCGCATTGATCTCCGTGCCGGCCAACGTTGTCTTCGGCGTCGCTGCTGCGTGGTGCATTGCCAAATATTCGTTCCGCGGGAAAAGCCTGCTGATCACGCTCATCGATCTGCCGTTTGCGGTTTCACCGGTCATTTCAGGCTTAATTTACGTGCTCGTTTTTGGTGCGCAGGGTTGGCTTGGGCCCTGGTTAATCGAGCACAATGTTAAGATCATCTTTGCGGTGCCAGGAATTGTTCTGGCTACGACATTTGTGACTTTCCCCTTTGTTGCGCGCGAATTGATCCCGCTTATGCAGGCGCAAGGCAGCGAAGAAGAGTACGCCGCGATCACGCTTGGGGCTAACGGGTGGCAGACATTTTGGCGCGTGACGTTACCCAACATCAAATGGGGTCTTCTCTATGGCGTGATCCTATGTAACGCCCGAGCGATGGGTGAATTCGGCGCTGTCTCGGTTGTGAGCGGCCACATTCGCGGGGAAACCAACACTATGCCCTTGCACGTCGAGATTCTCTACAACGAGTACAATTTCGTCGGCGCATTTGCGGTGGCCTCGTTGCTTGCATTGCTCGCGCTGGTGACCCTCGTGCTCAAATCCATCGTCGAGTGGCGCCACGCTCGGTCGCACGCCGCCTGAAGGCCATCGTTGTATGAGCATCCATCTATCCAATATCAATAAATCGTTCGGTGCTTTTACTGCTCTTGGCGGCGTCGATCTCAATGTCCCCGCGGGCAAACTGGTCGCTCTGCTCGGTCCTTCAGGCTCCGGCAAGACCACGTTGCTGCGCATCATTGCGGGACTCGATGAGCCTGATTTAGGCTCTGGTAGTATCGCGTTTCATGGTGAAGACGTGACACGCGTGCCGGCAGGCAAACGCAAAGTTGGTTTCGTGTTTCAACATTACGCGTTGTTCCGGCACATGACGGTGTTTGATAATATCGCCTTCGGCCTCAACGTCCGGCCGCGCCGTGATCGTCCGCCAGCTAGCGACATCGCGGACCGCGTGCATCGGTTGTTAAAATTGGTCCAACTTGAGGGCCTAGATGAGCGATTACCCAGCCAGCTCTCCGGCGGTCAACGTCAACGCGTCGCGCTCGCGCGCGCTCTTGCTGTTGAGCCCAAGGTGTTGCTCTTAGACGAGCCCTTCGGCGCACTTGATGCAAAGGTCCGCAAAGAACTGCGGCGCTGGCTCCGGCGTTTTCATGAGGAGATTAATCTCACCACCCTTTTCGTCACGCACGACCAAGAAGAGGCGCTCGAGATCGCCGACGAGGTCGTCATCATGAACCAGGCTAAGATCGAGCAAGTGGGTACTCCGCAGGAAGTTTATGACCGGCCGGCGACGCCCTTTGTTTATCAATTCCTTGGCAACGTAAATATCCTGCGCGCCCCTGCGCTCGCGCCCGCTGTAACGCCCGGTGCTCCGGCGCTCGTGCGCGACGGCCAGATTTATGTGCGCCCCCACGATATCGCGATCTCTCCTTTTGTAGTGGGTGCGGGTGGAGTCGAAGCCGAGATTCGTGGTATTCACGCGGCGGGTCCGCAGGCAAAGCTCACCCTCGAGCAAGTGAGCAATCATGAACTGATCGAGGTGGAGCTTTCCCGTTCTGAACTCGTTGGTCTCGATCTTAAGCTTAACGACCGCGTGGGTCTGCGCCTCCGGCGTTCTCATTCCTTCAGCGAGGACTACGCGATTTGAATTTTCCTCGGTAATTTTCCCCTAAAAACTAACTCATTCCCACCATGGCTAAAATATACAACGACATCACGGAAACGATCGGTAACACTCCGCTCGTGCGGCTTAACCGCACCGCGGCCGCACACGGTGCGCAGGCGGAGATCCTGCTCAAACTCGAGTTCTTCAATCCGCTCTCAAGCGTGAAGGATCGCATCGGTTTTGCCATGATCGATGAAGCGCTTCGTAGCGGCAAAATCACCAAAAATACCGTTCTCATTGAGCCTACTTCCGGCAACACCGGTATTGCGCTCGCCTTTGTGGCCGCGGCCAAGGGCCTTAAACTCATCCTCACCATGCCTGAGACGATGACCATCGAGCGCCGTAAATTGCTGAAAGTTCTTGGTGCGCGTTTGGTGCTTACCGAAGGAGCCAAGGGCATGAAAGGCGCCATTGCCAAAGCCGAGGAACTCGCCGCCAAGATCCCTGGTGCTGTTATTCTCCAGCAGTTCGCCAATCCCGCCAATCCTGCCATCCACCGCAAAACCACCGCCGAGGAAATCTGGCGCGACACGGACGGCAAAGTGGATTTCCTTGTGGCGGGCGTGGGCACCGGCGGTACGATTACTGGTATCGGGGAAGTACTGAAGGCGCGTAATCCCGCAGTGAAAATCGTGGCCGTCGAACCCGATGCATCGCCGGTGCTATCTGGGGGTTCGCCTGGCCCACATAAACTGCAGGGTATTGGTGCGGGTTTTGTCCCCGCCGTGCTTAATCCTAAAGTTTACGACGAAGTTATCCGGGTGAAGGAAGCCGATTCCGGTCCGGTGTCCAAGCAGGTCAATCAGCTCGACGGTATCCCGATCGGTATTTCGTCGGGCGCGGCCGTTTGGTCGGCCTTACAACTTGCGCAACGGCCCGAAAACAAGGGCAAGCGTATCGTTGTGATTATTGCCTCGGCCTCGGAGCGGTATCTCTCGTCGTGGTTATTTGCCGATATCAACGTTGAGAGCGACTCGATCGAGGATCTCATCGGCGCTGCGAAGGTTTGAGCCCTCGAAGGACAATTTAGTTCTCGTGCAGACCGGTCACTGACCGGTCTTTTTTTTCTTGGGCGGTGCCTGCCCACTTGAAGAAGCAGACGCCGAAGGCGGCGAGAGCCACAGATAGGCCCATCAGTTTCATGCTCACACCGGCGAGGAGTTGATCTTCGGCGGCGGTGAAATCGCTGATGAGGCGCGGGGCGTATTCGTAGGTGGGGTAAAGGATGTCTTGCGAAAAGGTGATGTAGGCGAAGACCGGGGTCATTGCGATTAGCACGCCGAACAGGTAGATCATGCGGGCGCCGTAATTGAGCGGCGGGAAGGCGCGCGAAGGGCTCAGCATGGGCCACCAATACAGCAGCCCGGCGCCGAAGAACATGAGGTGTTCGATCACGTGCACGATTTTGTTCTGTAAGGCCCAATCATACGCCCAGGGAGCATGCCAGAGACTGATGATGAGGGTGTAGAGGAGCCCGGCGATGAGGGGATTGAACACTAGGCGGAGGGGGCCGCGCCATGCGTTGCGATCGAGCACGGGATCCACCATCCAAACCGGCAAGCCCCGTAGAAAGAAAATTGCTGCACCGTAGATCAGCAATTGGTGTTGCAGCATGTGTACGCTAAAAAGGAAGCGTTCACCGATCTGGTCTAGGGGCGAGCCCACCGCGAGATAGAAGATCACTAGTGCGGTGTAGAACTGAGCGGCTTGGCCGCGAGGGAAGGGCGTACCGGGTGCGAGGCGGGAGCGAAGCGGGCCGGCGAGGATCGCGTAGAGCCAGCCGAGGAGCACAAGCCCACCGACCAAGTAAGGTTCATTGTGCCAGTGGCGCCAGTCGATCATGGGAAAAAGAAAGGCGGCCCGGAGGCCGCCGTGGTGATTTTAATGATCTGCTCGGGTCTCCGCCGTTTAGACGGGCAGTGGCAAACTGTCTTTCACCATGAACAACTCAAGCAGGGCCCAGGTGGTGCCGCTGGCGAGTACCAGTCCAATGAAAAACATGATCGTGCAAAAGGGTTTATCCCAGCGCAGGTGCATGAAGTAAAAGATCACGTACATGAACTTCACGACCGAGAGAACGACCAAGCTGGTCACGATAATCCATTTAGCGAAGGGCAGGTAAATGCCGACGATCTCTACGCCGGTGATGACGGCGAGGAGCATGGCGATCTGCACGTAGATCTGAAACTTACTTTCGTCGTGGCCGTGATCGTGGGCGGCCGGGGCGGAGTGGGCGGGAGCGCTCATGGTGATAATCAAAGATATTCTAGAAGGTAGACGGCGGTAAAGATGACGATCCAAACGATATCAACGAAGTGCCAGTAAAGGCCCATGGATTCGACGTCGATGGCGTTGGCTTCGCCGAAGTTCACCGGGCCGGTTGGACGGGCGAGGAAAATGCCGGCAGCGATACACGCCAGCAGGCCGGCGAGCATCGCGAAATGACCGCCCAAGAAGGCGCCGAGGCTTTCGCCGGTGTGCAGGGTGTGGACGAGGGCGAGGGTGGAGAAGATCGCAAGCAAGATGGCTCCGATGATCACGGCGATGTGCACGGCATGGCGGATGAACCAAGCCGAGTTGCGGCCAGCCTCTGGTGGCTGGAAGGAGCGCACATACATCAAAATCAGCCATAAAACGCCGATGGCGACGTGGGTGCCGTGGGTGCCAGTGAGGGTGAAGAACGTCGTACCCAACATGCTGTTGGTGATCGTCATCTTTTTGATCTCAACGAATTCCTGAAATTCGTACACTTGGCAGCCGAGGAAGATCGAGCCGAAGAAGATGGTGGTCAAAATCGACCAGCGCATGCTCTTGAGGTTACCTTTTTGAATCGCGGTGACGGCGAGCGCCATCATCAGCGAGGACATCAGCAGGATGAAGGTCGAGAACGAGGTGAGCTCGATGCTGAAGATGTTCTTCGGCGAAGGCGCATCGGGCATCGGGTGCAGGCGGTAAATCAGATGCGTCGAAATGAGCGCACCGAAGAACATGCAGTCCGAAGCTAGGAACGTCCACATCAGCAACTTTTTGTTGGGGATGCCGGTCGAGGTGCTCGGATCGTGGTGGTGGTCAATGGTGCCAGCGTGACTGCTCATGGAA
>CANGCX010000035.1 GCA_947452315.1 Opitutia bacterium
ACCCAACTCGCTTTCACCGCTCAATACGACGGCAACACCGAGGTCTACGTCATGCCTGCCACCGGCGGCAACCCGAAGCGCCTCACGACCTCCGCCACCCTGGACCGCGACGACTTGGCCGATCGCATGGGCCCCAACAACATCGTCTTCGGCTGGCGCCACACCGCCGCAGAGGTCGTTTTTCGCTCCCGCTGGCATTCGTTTAATCCCTTCATTGGCCAACTTTACACGGTCGGTCTCGAAGGCGATGTCCCCACGCAACTGCCCGTTCCCCGCGGCGGCTTCGTCTCCTATTCACCCGACGACACAAAGATCGCCTACAACCGAGTCTTCCGTGAATTCCGCACGTGGAAACAATACCGCGGCGGCATGGCCGATGACATTTGGATCTTTGACCTAAAATCCGGTGCCCTCGAAAACATCACCGATAATCCCGCCCAAGACCTCTTCCCCATGTGGGCCAGCAACGGCAAAATCTATTTCATTTCCGAACGCACCCCGCGCGCCAACCTCTTTAGCTACGACCTCACCACAAAACAGACTAAGCAGCTCACGCAGTTCACCGACTACGACGTGAAGTTCCCTTCGCTCGGCGGTAAAACCATCGTCTTCGAACAAGCTGGCCAGATCTGGAAGTTCGACCTGGCCACCGAGAAATCCACCGCAGTGCCAATCACTATCCGCGAAGACTTCGCCGCCACCCGGCCCGCCCTCACCAACGTCGCCAAATCTATCGCCAGCGTTTCCCTGTCACCCGACGGCCAACGCGTCACCGTCGTCGCCCGCGGTGATGTTTTCACCGTTCCCGCCAAAGACGGGCCCACACGCAATTTGACTCAGACTCAGGGCGTGCACGAACGCTCTGCCCGCTGGTCGCCCGACGGTAAATGGATCGCCTACCTCTCGGATGCCACCGGTGAATTCGAACTGTACGTCCGCCCGCAAGACGGCAAAGGCCCTGCCATTCAACTCACGGCCAACAACGACACCTATCCCTTCGCCCTCGATTGGTCCCCCGACTCCAAAAAACTGCTCTGGGGTGACCGTAAACAACGCCTACGCTTCATCGACGTGGCCTCGAAAGCCATCACCACCGTCGCCGAAAACCCCGACGCTCCGATTCAACAATACTCGTGGTCGCCCGACTCGCAGTGGGTCACCTACGTAAAACAAGAGCGCGGTACCCTCGCCAAAATAATGCTCTACGGCCTAGCAGCGCAGCAGACGCTCGCCGTCACCGACGGTTCTTACGATTCCAGCCGCCCTAATTTTAGCGACGACGGTAAATGGCTCCTCTTCGCCTCCGCCCGTGATTACCGCCCCATCTATTCCGACACCGAGTGGAATCACGCCTATCTCGACATGGAACGCATCTATCTCGTCGCACTCGCCAAAGACACCGCCTCCCCGTTCGCGCCGAAAAGCGACGAAGTCGCGATCGCCAAAGATGAGGAAAAGAAACCGGCCGAGGAAAAATCGGACGCCCCGAAATCCACTTCGAAAAAACCCTCTGCCGTCACTGTGAAGATTGATGCCGAAGGTCTCTCCGGCCGTGTTCTGGGCCTGCCCATCGCGCCCTCCAACTACGGCTCTATCACTATGCTTGGAGAAAAAATCTACTACCGCCGCGCCCCTGGTGGCCCTTCCGGCGGCGGCGGTGGCGGGGAAGGTTTTGGCGGCGGCGCTGCGACCAAACCCGTGGTCGCCCTCTATGACCTCAAAGCCAAAAAAGAAACTGAGCTCGGCAACTTCGAGGGCTTCGAAATTACCGCCAACGGCAAAAAAATGCTGATCCGCTCCGGCCGCGACTACTCCCTCATCGACCTGCCCTCCGCCAAAGTTGAGCTCAAGCCCGACGCTAAACTCGATTTTTCCGGCCTTGAGGTCCGTCTTGATCGCACCGCCGAGTGGACGCAGATTTTCAACGAAAGCTGGCGCCAGATGCGCGACTTCTTTTACGCGCCCAACATGCACGGCGTCGACTGGCCCGCTCAGCGCACCAAATACGCCGCGCTTCTCCCCTCCGTATCCACGCGCAACGATCTCACCTACCTCATTGGTGAAATGATCTCCGAGCTGCACATCGGCCACGCCTACGTCGGTGGCGGCGATCGTATCGAAGCCCCGCGCATCAAAACCGGTCTCCTCGGCGCCGAAATTTCCCGTGATACCGCCAGCCGCGCCTATCGCATCGACAAAATTCTGCCGGGTGAAAACTGGCAGACCAAGACGCGTTCTCCACTCACCGAGCTCGGCGTCAACGTCCGCGCCGGCGACTACATTCTCGCCGTCAACGGCCAGTCCGTCCGCGATCTCGCCAATCTCTACACCGCCCTCATCGGCACCGTCGGCAAGCAAGTTGTCCTCCGCATCAACGCCCAGCCCACCGACGAAGGCGCGCGCGAGGTAACCGTTATTCCCATCGCCGACGAAGCCCCACTTTATTACGAGCAGTTCGTAGCGCAAAACATGGCCTATGTCGCGCAAAAAACCGGCGGCAAAATCGGTTACCTGCACATTCCAGACATGGGCCCCGAGGGCCTCAACGAATTCGTGCGCCGATTCTACCCGCAGCTCAATAAACAGGGCCTCATCATCGACGTCCGCGGCAACGGCGGCGGCAACGTTTCACCCATGATCATTGAGCGCCTCCAACGCGAACTCACGATGATCAACATCCGCCGCAACGGCACCCCCTCTACTAATCCCGCTCAAATGCTGCTCGGGCCCCAAGTCACTTTGCTCAACGAATACTCCGCCTCTGACGGCGACTTGTTCCCCTATCGGTTCCGCGAAAACGGTCTCGGCAAACTCATCGGCAAACGTTCCTGGGGCGGCGTAGTCGGCATTTCCGGCACCTTGCCGTTCACCGACGGCGGCGACCTGCGTAAACCCGAATTCGCGCCCTACGCCAAAGATGGCAAGAGCTGGATCATCGAGGGCCACGGCGTCGATCCCGACATCGTAGTCGACAACGACCCCGCCCGCGAATTCCGCGGCGAGGATCAACAACTCGACAAAGGCATCGAGGTTATTCTCGAAGAGCTCAAAACCAAGGGCCGCACCCTTCCGCCCCCACCCGCCTGGCCCAACAAGAGCTAATATCCCCAGGCGATCCGACGCAGGTCCACTCCCAACGCACCAGCACGGCGCTCTTACTTAAACACCCGGCCTCGCTCCTTTAAACCGAGCGACGCTGGGTTCTTTTTTGCACAAATAAGAAATCACCGCTTCAGCGCTTTACTTAGGTAACCTTAACGTTACCCGCCAAATCCGGGCCTCACGAGGGCAATGCGTGAAACCCCAAAACCCGGCCCGTCGCGAGACATTCGCCCGCCGTCACCACGGCATCCGAACACGTCGGGCTGCGCAACGAAGCGGCCGCCGCGCATACACCCAATTCGAGCGCTCGCGCCATCGGCCATTCCTCGTGCAAGCCAAGCAGAATGCCAGAAGCGAGAGCATCACCCGCGCCCGCCGTGCCCGCGATCGAAGCCGTCGGCACGCGCACCGAGGTTTGCCACACGATCTCGCCCCGCGCCGAACAGGCGCAAACGCCCTCAGGAAAATGCAAGACGACCCAGGCGCGTACTCCGAGTGCGATCAGCGCCTGCGCCGCGCGTTCGACCGCGCGACGATTCAGTGTCGTCCCGCGACCAAGCGCGATACCCGTGAGTTGTTCTGCTTCATAGTCGTTAACGAAAAGTACATCGACTTCTGGCAGCACCGGCGCGACATGCGTGGGAAAACGTCCCGCCGATTCACTCACGCAATCAACCGAAGTCAGCAAGCCCGACGCCCGCGCCCGAGCGAGGACTTCGACCGCCGCGGGCCGGCCATCAGCCCCGAGCGTGTCGAGCGTATCGAGCAGCAACAGATAACCTAGATGAAACCATTTTGCCTTGGTCGCCGTAAAATCAAAATGCGCGGGCGCGAGCTTCGCATTGGCGCCGCGTTGGTGGAAAAACGTACGGCGGCCTGTCGAGCGTACCGTCATCACGTCGGTGTAACTGGTCGCAACATCGTTCGCACGGCGAAGCTGGGTCGAGTCGATAAGGTGCGCGGCACAATCCGCTGAAATAGCACGGCCATCAGCGTCATCCCCAACGAGTCCGATGGCCTCAAGCGGAAATCCTGCGCCGAGGCGCGATAGGTTTTTAAGCAAGTTGTAAGCCGAACCACCATTGCCGTCAGATTGAGAAAGAATGGAAGCGAGCGCGTCTTGCGGTGGCCAGTTGTCGATGAGTTTGACGTGATCAACGATCCAATTGCCGCCTGAGATAATGCCGGAGCGATGCATGATAAAATAGGGATGAATTACAGGATAGAGAATGATGAAGGCAGATGCAGTTTATCCAACCGAGACGACGCTTTGGTCGCGTTGGCTCATAAGTGCGGCGGCCCAGATTTCATGGTGCGCGACGGCCTCCTCGGGTGTGGCACAACCAAAGCGGTCGCCGAGTAATCCGGCACGCTCAGCGAGAAACGCCGCCCACATTTGCTGCAAAATATCGGGGAAACCTGGCTCAAAGATATGGCCCGTGATGGTCTTAAAAGGCGTACCAAAACCGAGATCGGTTTTCTCCCACCACTGCTCCTTGTCACGACGGAAGAGCCAGAGCGTCTTGGGCTCCTTGGTGGAAAAACGCACACCACGGTCTGTCCCGAGCGCCTCGAAAATCCAAGTGTTGGTCTCGGTCGGCGCGAGGCGTTTCATCTCCAACGTGAGCGGAACATCGTGCCCACCGATCTGCGCGTGGGTGTGCAGCGCGGCGTTGTCCCAAGTATCGCAGGCAGCGACCCCGCCTTTTCCGTCGGGCCGCTCGGTGTAAATTTTCTGAAGCTGCGCGTATACGCTAGTCGGTTTCCAACCCAGCCGCAGTGGTAAGTGCGCGACGTGGAGCCCGAGGTCATTCATCACGCCGGCCGCACCGCAATACGCGCTCTGGCGCTTCCAATTGATCGGCTTGGCTGGATCGAGATCACTCGAGTGCAAAAACGCGCAGCGCACTTCAATGATGCGCCCAAGCGCTCCGCTGCGTGCCAGTTGATACGCACGCTGCACGCCGGGTAAAAACGGAAACTCCGAGGAAACACGCACAAAACGACCCAGCCGGTTCGCTTCGTCTCGGATACGACGCGCCGCCGCAAGATCGATCCCAAAGGGCTTCTCCGCGAAGAGATCTTTGCCCGCCCGCAGCACATCGAGATAAATGGCTTCGTGCAGATGGTGCGGTACCGCGACATAAACCGCGTCGATATCAGAACGCGCAAGCAACGCACGGTGGTCGGTGTCGAAGTGACGCACCGTAGGCACTTGGCGAAACCAATCGAGCGCCGCGGCATTGACGTCGCATACGGCAACGAGCTCAGGCCGTACGGGACAATCCAGGAGGGCGAACCAGCGACCAAAGGCACTGGCGACTTCGCGGCCCATGAGACCGGCGCCAATGACTGCAACACGCACCGGTTGGGCCGAAGCTGTAAAGGATGTAGGGGCAGTGCTCATGCAAGAAATTTCAAAGCAGCTTCGGGTGTAACGCCGTCGTGCACGACCGCCATTAACGCCCGCGTGATCGCGGCGGGACGAGGGTGCTGAATGATATTACGACCGTAAACAATACCGGCCGCACCTTGCGCCATCAGCGCTGCCGTGCGCGCAAGAATTTCTGCTTCAGGCGCCTTGCTGCCACCACGTACCAGAACCGGTACGCCGCCGGCCGTCTCAATGATTTTGTAATAAATCGAAACGTCATCAGTCGGATCGGCTTTGATGATGTCGGCTCCGAGCTCCACTGCTTGGCGCACGAGCGGGATGATTTTTGCAGGATCCCCATCAACCATGTAGCCACCAGCCTTGGTATTAGGCTGGAAAACCAGCGGCTCAATCATGAGCGGCATTCCGTAGTGATCACAAAGCGGTTTAAGTGCGCAGATATTTTGGATGCACTGGTCAGTGACTTCGGGCTGCTCCGGAATCCTGAAAAGATTTACGACGACACACGTCGCGTCGAGCCGCACGGCTTGGAGTACGGGCTCGGCGATGAGGCGCGAAAACAACGTGCGCGGCAGCTGAGTGCCGTAGACGTTGGCGACATCGGTACGCAGGACGAGGGCGGGTTTGCCCCGCACGGGTAGTTTTTGAAGATGCGCGGCCTGGCCGAGCGTGAGCTGAATCGCATCAGGCGCGGCGTCGACCAACGCTGCAATGGCGCGGGGCAAATTTTCGATGCCGGCGAGAAACGAAGGTTCGTTAAAAAATCCGTGATCGAGCGCGACATCGAAGCAGCGACCGGTCTTGGGATTGAAGAGACGATGGAGGCGGGCGATTTTCATAGTTTAAAAAATCAAGCTGAAGCGGATTGGGCGACGGCGTGAAGTTTCACGCCGTCGCGCTTTAGCGCGGCACAGATTGCAGGTGCCGGCATTTGATCGGTGACGAAATCGGTGAATGCGCGCCATGTGGCGAAGCTGATCGGCGCTCGTTGCGTCCATTTCGTGTGGTCAGCGAGCAAGATCGCACAGCGCGCGCGCGCGATGACCTCGCGCTTGATGGCTGCTTCGAGCAACTCAGTCGTGCTCGCGCCATCCGTCGCATCGAGCGCCGAGGCCCCGATAAAAACAAGATCGAAACGCAGATGACTCAGCCAATCCAGCGCCAGACTGCCGACGAGGGCGCGGCTGATTTCTCGCATCTCGCCGCCCACTGATATCAGCGCAGCCTTGCCCGCGCGGCGGACATTAAGCAGCGGAAGCGAGTTGGTGAAAATCGTGAGATCATCGCGCTCTAGCAACAGCCGCCCAAGTTCGAGGGTGGTCGTGCCCGCATCGACAAAAACCGTGGCGCCCGACGGCACTAGACCAAGGGCAAGTTTGGCCAGACGCGCTTTGGCCTTGGTGGCCGCGCGTGCCTTCCGCTCAAAGGCCGGTTCGCCCGAGTGAAAGGCGGTGTGTAACACCCCGCCGTGGGTGCGAACGAGTTTGCCCACGCGTTGGAGGTGGGCGAGATCACGTCGTAAGGTCGCCGCTGAAACCCCGAGCTCGCGCTGCAAACTGATGACGCCAGCCTGGCGCCGCTGCTCAAGCAGCGCGGTAATCTTCAATTGGCGTTCATGAGCGAACATTTTTGATTGAGCTCAAACGAGCACAAACGCTCATTCGCGTTCAGCAAGGTAAATCCTGTAAAACCAATGATTTTCTCAGCTGCTAGAGCACCCACGCCTGGATCTGAGGCTGTGGTTTTTTTCATCCCTAGGGTCGATTGGATGAACTCCAGAATCCTGCCTTTAATTTCTTATCCGGAAGTTCGCATTACCCAACCACTCGCCTGCTGGAGCAGGAGCGCAACTGGCGGAGGAGACGCGATTTCAACGCGAACCAAAGTGGCGCTAATAAGTGATTTTCAGAGGAGAATTCCTCGAAAATTGCCGCGGTTTTGCCGCCTCCGCTGCAATGCTCGGCGAAAAGACACGGGCGTTTCATGGTCCGGTTGTGGATGGACTCGCGCCATTTCGGCCACTGGCCTGAAAGTGGCGGAAAGACAGATTCGCGAGCGAGTGACTTGCGCCTGCATAAGCAGCAGCCCGGGATGAATGGACATAACTTGGACTGTCGCTCCACCAATAACGGCTTTTTGCCCTCTGCGGAGAATAGCGCCCTTATTCTCCGCATGAAAAGCGGAGATTATCCCTTGCTGTGCGAAGAATGCGGGGTAGGTTCGCAGCATAAACTGCGGAGATTAAATGTATATCCACGAACGAAAGGACTGGCCGGGCTTCACCTGGGACCATGCCGCCATCACTCCGCTGTTGAGTGACGTGAGGCATACGCAGGGGCGCTTGCTCGGGAAGATGGAAAGTTTGGGCTTCTATCTGCGCGAGCAAGCAACCTTGGCCACGCTCACGCAGGACGTGATCAAGACGAGCGAGATTGAAGGGCAGAAGCTGGATACTCAGCAGGTCCGTTCCTCGATCGCGCGGCGCATGGGCATCGAGATCGCGGCCCTTCCGCAGATGGATCGCAGCGTCGAGGGTATCGTTGAAGTGATGTTGGACGCCACGCGGCACCATCAGAAGCCGCTCGATCAGGATCGGCTATTCGGCTGGCATGCGGCACTGTTCCCGACCGGGCGCAGCGGCATGCGGAAAATTACCGTGGGCGGCTGGCGCACCGATGCATCAGGGCCAATGCAGGTTGTTTCCGGTGCCTACGGGCGGGAGAAAGTTCATTACGAGGCCCCGCGTCATGACAGGTTAAACGCGGAAATTACCCGTTTTTTGGCGTGGCTGAACGCCGTCCCTGCAACCGATCCGGTCCTGACCTCGGCGCTCGCACATTTCTGGTTCGTGACGATCCATCCATTTGACGACGGCAACGGGCGCATCGCCCGCGCCATCGCCGATATGATCCTCGCGCGCTCTGAAAACAGCGCGCAGCGTTTCTACAGCATGTCCGCACAAATCCAGCGTGAACGAAATGCCTACTACGACATTCTCGAGGCCAGTCAGCGTGGCGACCTGAATATCACCGCTTGGCTTGAATGGTATTTTGCCTGCCTCAGGCATGCGATAAATTCATCCAGTGAAATTCTCGACGCCGTTTTAAAGAAGGCGAATTTCTGGAAACGCCACGAAGGGGGGACGTTCAGCGAACGTCAGCGCAATCTCATCAACCGGCTTTTGGACGGTTTCGACGGCAAGCTGACTTCCTCAAAATGGGCAAATATCGCCAAGTGCTCCCCGGATACAGCGCTGCGCGACATCACCGACCTGATAGACCGGACCATTCTGGCAAAGGATGACGCTGGCGGACGCAGCACCGGCTATCACCTGAAATAAGAGGGCAGCCTACCGGTTGACCATCGCGCTAGATCCAAGGGGTGCCACTCGCCTGCTTGCCGGCAACGCTATGGCCGGCCGACTTGGAGAACTCCAGAAGCCTGCCTTAAATTTGTTGCCCGGGAGTTCGCGTTATCCAACCACTCACCTGCAGTGGCAGGAGTGCAACTAGTGGATTTTCGGTTCGTTAAGAAACTGGCGGAGAGGGAGGGATTCGAACCCCCGGTGACCTTTCGGCCACACCTGATTTCGAGTCAGGCGCGTTAGACCACTCTGCCACCTCTCCGGCGCAAGAGAGCAAAACGTAGGTCAGGACTCCGAAAACGGAAGCCGAAAATATCCCCCCCGCTCAACTACAGATTTTCGTCCTGCCCGGGCGGCACGGGCGCTTTATTGGCGGGGAGGTGGTGCGGCAGGAAAATATAGTAGTTCATCAGCCACCAACTCCGAGATGAACGGTAAAAAAGAGCAGGAAATACGATGGAGCCCAAGCCCGCTAGGACGATCGCGGCCGTCGTGCCGATTATCTTGTTGTAGGCGAGCAACAAGATCGGAACGAGGAACACCACCAGCGTTACCCCGTAGTTAAGCGACATCGACCCAAGGAAAAAACCTTCGTCGTTGGCGCGCTCGATCTTGAGACCGCACGAGGGACATTCTTTGTTCACCTGAAAAAAAGTGCCGGACTTAAAGAGGGTGCGTTCACCGCAATTTGGGCAGCAATTGGTCAGGCCGCGTGTGACTATCTGGACTCGGGTGACTTTCATCCAAGAAGCCAAAGCCAAGGCTCGGCGCGAAGCAACTGCGGGACGCGCTCGTACCGGGGGAGGCATAAAAAAACCGCCCCCGAAGGAGCGGTTTTGAAAAATAAAGCCGAGGGCGCTACTTAGGCGCCGAGCTGGAAACGCGTGAAACGACGGATGATAATGTTCTCGCCCGTCTTCGCGATCTGCGCGGACAAGAAGTCTTTGATCGATTTGTCGTTCTGTTTAACAAACGGCTGATCGATCAAGCAAACGGTCGAGAAGAAGTTCTCGAGTTTGCCATCGACGATCTTCTGAACCACCGCTGGCGGCTTACCGGCGACGGCAGCCGCAGCGATCTCGCGCTCTTTAGCAAGGTCGGCTTCCGGGACTTGGTCGCGGGAGATGTAGAGCGGATTGGCGGCGGCAATCTGCAAGCAGAGGTCGCGGACAAACGCACGAAAGTCGTCGTTGCGGGCAACGAAGTCAGTCTCGCAGTTGACCTCGATCAACACGCCCACTTTACCACCGAGATGGATGTAGCTTTCGATCAAGCCTTCCTTGGTGGTGCGGGTGGAGAGTTTATCGAGTTTACTGCCGAGCTTCTTGCGCAAGATCGTCATAGCCTCGGGCACGCTGCCGTTGGCCTCAGTCAGAGCTTTTTTGCAGTCAAGGAGCCCGGCGCCGGTCGCGCCGCGCAGCTCGTTAACCATTTGAGCGGTGATGGGGGTGCTCATTAGAAATCAGTGGTTTCGTTGAGAGGATGGGAAAACTTACTCGGCTTTGACCGCGGCTTTTTTGGCGCGAACAGGCTTCTTGACGATAGTGGGTTCGACTTCGCCGTCGACGAGCGGGGCGATACCGGCGGGCAATTCGACTTTTGAGAGGTCGATCTGATCGGCGGTCGTAGTCGCAGCGTGAGCGGCGGCTTGCGCGGCGGCGCCGCGGTCAGCGCGGCGGGTGTCACGTTGAGCGAGGCCACTTTGGATAGCTGCAACAACGGCATCAACGATGATGCGGATGGATTTCACCGCGTCGTCGTTACCAGGGATGGGATGCGAGACGGTCGCGGGATCGGAGTTGGTATCGACCAAGCCGATGCACGGAATACCAGAGCGGGCGGCTTCGGCTACGGCGATGGCTTCGTGGTTAACGTCGATGACAAACATCGAGGTGGGTAGGCCGGGCATATCAACAATGCCGCTGAAATTCTTCTGCATGCGGACCATCTCGCGCTTGATTGCGGATTCTTCCTTGCGGGAGAACTTCGAGAGTTCGCCATTGGTTTCCATCGCTTGGTATTTCTTATACTTGGCGATAGATTTTTTGACGGTCTCGTAATTGGTCAGGGTGCCACCGAGCCAGCGATCGACGCAGAAGGGCATGTTGGTCGCAGCAGCGGCCTCACGGATGATTTCCTTAGCTTGGCGCTTGGTGCCGACGAGCAGAACGTTGCCGCCGTTGGCGACCGTGTTTTCGAGGAAGGTCACAGCCTTCTCGAGGGCCGCGTGGGTCTTACCCAAGTCGATGATGCTGATACCTTGACGATGATCGAAAACAAACGGCTTAGAACGTGGGTTCCAACGTTTGGTTTGGTGTCCGAAGTGGACGCCAGCATCGAGGAGGTCTTTTGGAGTGATGTTGAGGCTCATGGGATCTATGTATCTACGTTACACAGGTCGGCCAGAGGGCCGCCTTGCGATCGTGGGATGGTTAGTTGGTTTTAGTTTATGGTTTATCGAACAGACAGAGGTTTAAAAACAGCGAACGATCTTTCCGCTGGCAAGAGCGAATTACTTCGAACGTTCGGGGCTCTCAATGAGCCACCGAAGCCATGTTATTAGAACAATAACATTCACCCCTAAAGGCGCTTCGGGTGGAAGTTTCCTAGCCAAGATAATCTTACCTGGTGTTGCGACTACGTAAAAAACATCAGTGCCTAAAATACGCGCTGTCATTGCATATTTGTAAGAATTGTTATAATTAATTAATAATCCGATAGTTGTAAGTATGCAGGATTCGCGCACTTCGCTCAATGGCTCGGGAAGCTGCAGCTAAACGGACCCTCTTTTGAGGGCACTCAGGGCAAGGCCCGAGGTTCAATCCATTAAAGCCGTATTGCTAGTTTCGCTGGCACCATCGGGCGTGATGAAACTGGTCAGTTGGAAAATGACCCTTGGCGTCGCACGAGGTTTACCCGACGCTGCCGAATGGAATCCAAATCCGCTACTTGGGCGCAACAATTCGGTCTCACGCTTTGCTCGGCCACGGCCCTCGACGCCGCGATCCCCGCCCAGGTTTTAGGCGTGGCGGTAATCTTTCAAACAGGTTCTGCCGGTGAAAAAATCTTTCTCGTCCTTGAATCGCGCGCCACGCCCTTACGCCAGCTCTGCCAGAAACGCCTCCAGACCGCCACGCTCCCGCCAGTCGCCGAGCTCACGGTAGCGTTTAAAATCGAGCCCGTAGCCGACGATTCTCGCGAAGCCTTGGACACAGCCTGCCGCCAACAAATTATTCTCACCGGTGAACTCCGTCGCGCCCTCCGCCCTGCTCTGCGCTAAGTGGTTCACTCGCGGAGCGCATTAACGACCCAGTGTGCGCCGGCACAGCGCCTCACCGCGATTAAAGTCGCGGCAAGTCTGTGGACGTTGCTCGTAAATCGTACACAGACGAGTCGCTACATCCAGCGCCACGCACGCACCGTCACCACGTTGATCCATACAGCGCACCCCCAAGTGCTCTGCCACGAGCTCCTCTGGCACCACGTCTCCCGCCCGTAACTCAACCACCAAGTGACAACAGAGGCCACAACCAGCGCAGGGCGGTACAATAAATTCGTCAGTGTTAATGCATCAACCCACGCAGCGCGTGGGACTTTTAGCGATATAAACTTTGAGCAGGGATACAGCGATCCGCGTGCTACGGAATTAAGGGACAGATGGATAACTGAGCCAAAAGCACCTGCAACATCGGCGGTATTGGCAAAAGTGTCTGCTGACGGGATTCCTTTTTTCAAGTCTACTAAAACATGGTTTTCATTGACTTAAGATATAAACTTGAAAATCAGCAACGCGATTGCCAAATTTCATCCATGATCGCGCGAACCCGCTACTTTCAAGATATGGAGCGGGCTTTAAAACGCAGTCCGGTGGTCTCCCTGCTTGGACCTCGACAGTGCGGAAAAACAACATTGGCGCGACAGTTTCTTGGGACAGAAAACATTAACTATTTCGATTTAGAAGAACCGGCTGTATCGGCTCTGTTGGAGCATCCAGCGGTGGCGCTCCGCGATCTGCGCGGCTTGGTCGTGATCGATGAGGCGCAGCGTCAACCGGGGCTGTTTCCGGTGCTACGGGTGCTGGCGGACCGGCCGGGGCGGCCGGCGACTTTTTTACTTTTGGGCAGCGCTTCACCGGAGCTTTCGCGGCAGATCGCGGAGTCGTTAGCGGGTCGCCTTGAGATCATCGAAATGCGGGGGCTCGATCTGGGCGAGGTGCCGGCCGAAGCCCAAGAACGCCTGTGGTGGCGTGGCGGGTTTCCGCGTTCATTTTTGGCGGAAAACGACGAGGACAGCGTGGCTTGGCGCAAAAATTTTACGCGGACTTTTCTCGAGCGCGATCTGGCTCTGCTTGGATTCGGACTTTCCCCGGCGCTGATGGGGCGGTTGTGGACGATGATCGCGCACTGTCACGGCCAGATATGGAACGGCAGCGAACTAGCCGCCTCGCTCGGCGTTGCCCCCAATACCGTGCGCGCCTACTTGGACGCGTTGGAGCAGACGTACATGGTACGCCGTCTCCAGCCCTGGCATACAAATCTGGGTAAACGCGTGGTGAAGAGTTCAAAGATTTACCTGCGCGACTCCGGGTTGTTGCACACCCTGCTCGGTCTCCGCAATGGCGCCGAACTGCGCATGCATCCCAAGCTGGGCGCGTCGTGGGAAGGCTTCGTGATCGAGGAACTGCTGAGGGCGCTGGGGCCGGATGAGGCTTATTTCTACGCGGTGCATAGCGGGAGCGAATTAGATTTAATGTTAGTGCGCGGAGGGCGGCGGATAGGCGTCGAGGTGAAATGGGCCGACGCCCCTGGGATGACGCGCTCGATGCACGTCGCCCGCGCCGATCTCAAGCTAGATGAGCTGTGGGTCGTCTATCCCGGCGAGCGCACGTATGCGCTCAGCGACCAAGTCACGGTATTGCCTTTGGCTGAGGCGCTGAAAAGAACCGGGCCATGAGAACTCGGGAATATTGTAAATGGATATGAGCAGTCTAGCAGGCAAAAGCTACAACCGACCCACCCTCGCCCGCCTTACCCGGCTCAAAAAGCTCTCGTCTGAATGCGGCGATGTTCATTGATTAAATCTAGTCATGTCCGCGCCCCGTTCGTCCACCCTACCCGCCGCCAAATTGGAGCCGGCCCGCTGGTTGCGCACCGGGGCCATCGCCTACACGCGGATGCTGGAGTTGATCAACAACGCTAAGGTTTCGATCCGCTGCGAGACGTACATCTGGGGCAACGATGCGGTCGGGGGCCGATTTTTATCCGCTTTCGCGCAGGCGGCGGCACGCGGAGTAAGCGTACAAGTCCTCATCGATGGCGCCGGCTCCTCCGGCCTGCCCGACGATTATTGGCACGCTCTTAGTCGTGCCGGCGGCGAAGCCCGCGTCTTCAATCCGATCACGCTCCGAAATTTCTCCCTACGCAATCACCGTAAACTCCTGCTAGTTGACGACCAAGTTGCCATCACCGGCGGTTTTAATCTCGCAGCCGAATACGACGGCGACGGTGTCAGCGGTGGCTGGCGTGATCTCGGTTTGGAACTACACGACCCAAGCGCTCTTCGCCAACTCGCCGACTCCTTCGACCATCTATTCACCGAACACCACATGCGCCGCTGGTTTCTGCGCAGCATGCAACGCGCAGCCCAGGCCAATCCCTTTTCGCGCGGAGCGCCGGGACCCGTGCTGTTCAGCGGGCCGCTTTTGGGGCGCAATCAATTCACCCATCAACTTCTGCGCAGTCTACGCCAAGCTCACCACGTTCGCATTGTCTCAGCCTATTTCGTACCCGGGTTCCGCCTGCGTCGAGCCTTACGCAGCGTAGCCCGACGCGGCGGCAACGTCGAGTTACTCCTCGCCGGCCGCACCGATGTGCCACTCGCGCAAAGCGCAGCCCGCTCGCTTTACGGCTCATTACTCAAAGCCGGCATCCGCATCTGGGAATACCAACCTCAGGTGCTCCACACCAAACTCACCATCATTGATGACACCGTTTTTGTCGGCTCGGCGAACCTCGATGCACGCTCTCTCTCCATCAATTACGAGCTTACGGTCCATCTGCGTGACTCCCTCCTCACCGACGCCGCTGACGCTATTTTCAATTCCGATCTCGCTCACGCTCGCGCTGTGACCTTTGAAAGCTGGCGCGCCTCCCGCACTTGGTTCACCCGTCTGCACGGTGCTTGGGCTCGTTTCCTCCTTGCCCGTGTCGACCCGTGGCTTGCCCGCCGCCAGATTCGCCGCATCCGCTAGCGCAAAAGCAGTTGCCAGATTCGGTGTTTACCCGCGCAACTTCGCCCCCGCGCCCCCATGCTTCGTCTCGTCCTCCCACCCAACCTAGCCGCCGCCGTCCTTCGCGACGCCATCCCGGTAAAAGTGGAATTTGACCCGCTAATCGCACCAAACCCCGCGCTCTTTCCCGTCCTAGCCCACCTTCAACGTCTTTGCGGCACCTCCGCCCCGCCCGCTTTTCTCCAGCTCACTCGCACCCAACTGCGCGAGCTCGCCGCCGCCGCCGGCCAAGAACCCATTTTTGTCCACAACGGCCAAGCTGGAGTCTGGCGCCATGCTACACTTCTCGGCTCGCCGCCGCCACCCGCCACACCGACCAAACCGGCAACTTCACTCGCCTCTCGATCCCTTCCACTAAAAAATACTGGTGCGCCCCAAGGCCTGATCGTTGACGGCTCGGAAAACTTTCTAGCCATCACCCTCCCCTCGCCCGAGCACCCGCAGTACGCCCGGGCCCTCGAACTGCTTAAAACGTCCGGTTTCACCCTCGATCCCTCCTCGCGCAAGTGGTGGCTACGCGACCGCCATAAAACGCTAAATTTTCTAGCAGCCCAAGGCGAACGCCTCCGCACCGGTTTAGACGCCGACTTCACGGAAAACTTCGAGCAACATACCGCTCGCCTGCACTCGGCCGAGATCACCGCCGAAGCCACCGAAACCTCAGGTGGCTACGCCCTCACCCTTGGCCTCAAAGCCGGCCCCGCCGACGAAGCCACACTTCGCGAGGCGATCGCCACCAACCGGCGCTACCTCGAAGCCGGCGGCCAAGTCTATCTCATAGCCCCCGCCCAACTCGAAAAACTTGCCACAGCACAGCGTGCGCTTGCCGGCGATCCGACCGCACCAATCGCCCCCCGCCGCGCCCAACGCGTCAGCGCCGCTCGAGTCGCCGAAGCCGAAGCCATCATCGAAGAACTCTCCCCTGGCTGGGTGCCACCCGAAACCTGGAAAATTCGCAGCGCCGCACTGCGCCAACTCACCAGCCTCGCCCCTGCTCCGCTCTCCCAGGCCCTAGAAGCCCTGCTCCGCCCTTATCAACGCCTCGGTGTCGCCTGGCTCTGGCACCTCCACCGCGCCGAACTCGGCGGCATTCTCGCAGATGAAATGGGCCTCGGTAAAACTCTCCAAGCCCTCGCTCTGCTCACCGCCGTACAAGCCAACACCCTCTCGCCATCGACACCGAGTTTTGCCAGCGCGCCGACCGCCGACCCCACCGGCCGCCGTCGAGCACCCGCACTCAACTCGTCCACTCTGGGTGCTAAAAAAATCGCAGCCTCCGTCGTCATCGCACCCGCTTCCCTCCTCGAAAATTGGCGGCGAGAGACCGTCCGCTTCGCGCCCGAACTCAGAGTATTCGTTCACCACGGCGACCAACGACTTACCACCGCCGCCGATTTTTTCGCCTACGATCTGATCATCACCAGCTACGGCACCCTGACCCGTGACCAAGAACTTTTTACCTCGGTCGATCTTGCCATCGTCATCGCCGACGAAGCCCAACACATAAAAAACCGCCGCTCGCAAAACGCCGCTGCTCTCCGCGCCCTACGCGCACGCAGCCGATTTCTACTCACCGGCACGCCCCTCGAAAACTCCCTCGACGACCTCCGCTCACTCTTCGAATTCCTTCTCCCCGGCTACCTCACGCGCGTGCCCGCGGGCATCCGCGGGGACGAGCGCACGTGGTTCGACGAACGTCTGCGCGCTCAAACCGCGCCCTACATTCTGCGCCGCACTAAAACTGCCGTCGCACCCGAGCTTCCCGAAAAAATTGAACAAGTCGTCTGGTGCGATCTTACACCCGCGCAGGCCAAACTCTACCGCGAGACCCAAGAATCCTCCGAACGCCAACTGCTTGATCTCGCCGCCACCGGCGCCAGCGAAGGCCGACTCCAATTTGCCGCGCTCACCCAACTCCTTCGCCTACGCCAAATCTGCTGCGACCCGCGACTCATCCAAAAATCTACCAACGAAGATTCTGCAAGCGGGCCAGCGCCTACCGCTAAACCGATTGCGTCAGCAAAACTCGAAGCGTTCACCGAACTTCTCGCTGAAGCCATCGACGACGGCCACCGCGTCCTCGTATTCTCCCAATTTACCTCGCTGCTTACGCTCCTGCGTGAAGAGCTCGCAGCACAAGACATCGCGCATTGTTACCTCGACGGCTCGATGCCCACGCGTGCACGTCAAGCCGAAGTCGATCGGTTTCAATCCGACGCAAGTGTCCCGCTTTTTTTACTCTCGTTGAAAGCCGGCGGTACCGGCCTCAACCTCACGGGTGCCGACACTGTCATCCACTTCGATCCGTGGTGGAATCCTGCCGCCGAGGCCCAAGCCACCGACCGCGCCCACCGTATCGGCCAGACGCGCACTGTCACCAGCTACAAACTCATCTGCGCTGGAACCGTCGAAGAAAAAGTCCTCGCCCTCCAAGCCGAGAAACGCGCGTTACTCGCCGATGTCTTTGAAGCGAGCGATGCCGCCGCCGCCAAACTCTCGCTGGCCGATTTGCGCGAACTTCTCCGCGCCTGATTACGTTTTCTGCCTCGCCCCTAGCGGCGCGTTTGCTGCTGATCACAACCATGACTCGCACCTTCAACGTCCGGGCCCGCCTCGGAGCCCTCGCTCTCATCGCCTACGCCGCATTCACGTTCGCCATTTCTGGCGCTACCGCCGCGCCCATTGCCAAGTACACGTTTGTCGAACCTAGCGAGCGGAACGTCGTCTACGGCATGGACCATGGCGCCGCCCTCTTGCTCGATGTTTACCGCCCTGCTACATCTAACGGCTACGCGCTAATTTTTATTATGGGCACCGGTTTCACCGCCAGCGGCGAGTACAACGATGTACCCCTCAAAGAGCTCAACCGCCACCTCGTCGACGCTGGGATTTTCCCTCCGCTCTTCGGCGGCAAGAGCCACGCTTTCAGCCCAGCGCTCGATTCCGGTTTCACCGTTTTCACAATTAATCACCGCCTCGCCCCCGCACATACTTGGAAAACCATGGTGCGCGACTGCCAACGCGCCGTGCAATGGATCCGCGCTCACGCCCATGACTACCGCATCAATCCAACTGCAATCGGCGGACTGGGCCACTCCTCGGGCGCCACCATGACGACGTTTCTGGCGGTAGCCGACGACGTCGCAGATCCCAAAGCCGCCGATGCTATAAACCGCCAGTCGAGCCGCATCCAAGCCGCAGTCGCGTTTTCGGGCCTGCATGATTTGCTCGCCTATCGCGAAGAGCGCCCGGCACTCGCTGGCATGTTGTCCACGTTGACCGGCCGCACGATCATGTTTGAAACGCCTGATCACCCGATTTTCGCCACTTACCGCGAAGCCTCGACGATCCACCACGTCACCAAAGACGACGCACCCATGTTGATCTATCACGGCGGTGCCGATGAGCTCGTAGACGTTCGCCAAGCACAGGCACTTGATCGCGCCCTCACCAGCGCCGGTGTCCCGCATGAGTTGATCATTTTACCCGGTGCGGATCATGGCCAACTCAAGCAACCCATGCAGCCGACGCCGGTAGATCATGCCGCGAGTTGGCTGCTCACACAGTTAAAGAAAATTTCATCCCGCTAAAACTTGGCTTGTTCAATTAGCGCGCCAGCCACGGTAACAAAAAAAACGCCAGCCCCCCACGGGCTGGCGTTTTTGCTAGTTACCGGTGACTGCTCAGAACGCATAGCTTGCGCCAACGGCGAATAGCCAAGGATCGAGACGAGCCTCCGTAAGTTTAGTCGGGCCAGCCGAAACATCCGTTCGTAGCGCCACGCGTTTCACGTCGAAATTCATGCTCCACCGTTCATCAACTTTGACATCCACGCCCGCTTGTCCGGCGAGACCAACGCTGTAATTTTCCAAGCTAAGCGGCACAGCGGCGACCGAAAGATCACCACCCCAAATCAGCGTAAAATTCACACCGGCTCCCACGTAAGGCCGGATCGCACCGCCTGAATTAGCGCGATATTTGCCGAGTAAGGTCGGCGGTAAATGCTTGAAAGAACCGAGCTTTCCAACCCCAGCGAGCGTCACGTCCTGCGTTTGCGGAATCGTAAGCACCAGCTCGGCCGACCACGTGTCGTTAAACGCGTAATCTACATCTAACTCAGGGATAATCTTGTCGTTCACCTTTATCGCATTCTCCGCAAAATTAATACCAAGCGCCGAAAATGCCGAAGACTTGTCTGCCGTCTCAAGATACGTAGCCCGAAAACGAGCGGACCAAGGACTTGCAGCCTGTAGGGCAGCGATGGAGAGCAACATCGCTGCTGCATGGGTAAATCGAGTATGGCGCGAGTTCATAAAAATTAGTGGGTACAGGTCATGCGTAGCCGGAGAAATATCCTTCCGTTACTACTGATAAGTTACTCGAAATCGCTGCATCGTGCTGAGCATCGCTTGTCGGATGCTACGCATGAATTAGTCTTAAAATTGTTTACCCATCCAATTGGTAATTCCGCTTGCCGCTCTCCGATTCGACTGACGCCCTAGTTCACAGGTTTCTTGCCTCCAACATCTCAAGTCATGTCACGCAATCCCTACGCCGACGATATCATCATCTCCTGGGTCGAACTTCACCGCGACGCCCGCTACCTCTCCGAAATGCTGCACGCCATCGGCACATGGAAAGGCATCATCGCCATTACCCGCGGCGGACTCGTACCCGCCGCTCTTGTCGCGCGCGAGCTAGAGATCCGCCTCATCGACACCATCTGCGTCACCAGTTACGACAGCGGCGAAAACAACACCGCTGCCCAAATCCAAGGCTCGGTCAACGTCCTCAAAGGCGTTCCTGGCGACGGTGACGGCTACCTTCTAATTGATGACCTCGTCGATACCGGCAAGACCGCCAGAGTCGTCCGACAACTACTCCCTAAAGCCTACTTCGCGACGCTCTACGCCAAGCCCTCCGGGCGCCCCATCGTCGACACCTGTGTTAAGGAATTTAAACAAAACAAGTGGATCCACTTCCCATGGGACATCGAATACAAGTTTGCCACGCCCATTAAACACGGTGGCCGCGCCACCGGCGCCGATACCTAAATTAGGCCTTATCTATTTTAACGCGCGTGGGGAAACCCACGCGCGTTTTTTATTTTCTCTTTAAAAACTTACGGATCGATCACGCCGCCACATAAGGCTCCACCGGACGGAATTGAGGCAAGGCGCATGCCGCATCGCGCCCTGCGCGATCCGCGAAAAGATAGACCGCGTAGCCGCCAAAACCGCCGCCGCAATATTTCCAAGCCAACGGCCGGCACGTCGCGAGCGCCGTATGCGCGGGCGCAGCTGGATCACCCGGCAAAGGATCCATCAGCTCAGCGCGCTGCACCGCGTACGATTGCCGCACCGCATCCGCCAAACCTTCAAAGCTAGCTGCCCATACTGCGTCCCGCGCCGTACGTCCCGCGCGCTCGATCGCGTCGTAATTGCGCTCCTGATTCACTACGCCCGGCGTACTGTGTTGCTTGCCCGACCAGTAAAGCGCCAAACGGCCGCGCAACAGACCGCCATCCGTCTTCAACTCTAAATCCGGGCGTTGTCCGCTGCGCCATACGCATAAACCCGTCTCGTTGATCACCGCAGGATCTTGCCAACCCACGCCGAGATCGAGCTCGGAGTTCACACCATCTTTGCCGTTAATCAGCGCCCAAGCGCCGCTTCCGCCCAGCCCAGCGTTTTGGTAATAAGGCCATTCGCGCAATGACACCGTTGGCGAGATCGCGCAATTAACAATAAATCCGCCTGGACGAGCAAACCGCGGCACATCGAGCCAACCGCCTGCAAAATCCACGCGTAACGGCGCCACTTGGGGCGCCCGGATCCAGCGCACAATTTCGCTTGTCGAAATCGGTGCAAAATCCGGCGGCGTCTTCGCCATCACCACATATTTAGCGCCCACTTCGGCGCACAACGCCCGCTTCAGATGTGCCCATTTGTCGTCCTCTGTGACCGCCAAAATGTCCGGCCGTAGTCGCAAAAAATGCTCCCGAAAATCAATACCCTCTTCCAAACCAGTGCCGATCACCACATCGTCTACGGGCCGCAGCGCCGCAATTAATGCCCGCTTGTGCTCATCCGGCAACGAGCTCTTGCGGTTTTTGTGAAACCACAACACTTCGGCAGAAGCGAAACACACCGTGAGGTGGTCGCCCAGCGCGCGCGCTTCGCGAAAAAATTGGACGTGGCCAGCGTGGACGATGTCGTAGCAGCCGGATACAAAAACTCGAACCATACCGCGTTATGGCGTTCGCGCCTTGCCCCGCGCGAGAAAATTTATCCGCCTATTTAAATTCTTATGCACTTCCGCGACTGGCAATCTCTCGCCCCCGCCCCCGCTGCACGCGAATTCCTCCGCCGCGCCACAACCCTGCTATCTCCTGCCCAACAGCGCGCCGTGTTCGCTGTACTTCCCACAGAAGCTGAGCTCATTACGCACTTCGCCAGCGCACCCACTGGGTCCCCTCTCGCCGGCGTGCCCTACCTTGCCAAAGACCTCTTCGATGTAGCTGGCTTTCCCACCTTTGCCGGCTCGACATTTCTACCCGAGGTCCGAGCCGACCCCACCACAGATTCCTCCTTCATCAGCGCCGTCAACGCCGCCGGAGGGGTCCTCGCCGGCAAAACGCACCTCCACGAATTTGCCTACGGCATCACCGGGGAAAACCCACACTACGGCGATGTTGAACACCCGCACTTGCCTGACCGCACCACCGGCGGCTCCAGCAGTGGTTCGGCCGCTGCCGTCGCGGCTGGAATTGTTCCTTTGGCTATCGGCACTGATACAGGGGGATCCATTCGCGTTCCGGCTGCTTTTTGTGGCCTCTATGGTTTCCGCGGCGCTCCCCGCCAACCTTGGATAGCCGACGCCTTTCCACTCGCACCCAGCTTCGACACCGCCGGCTGGTTTACCTCAAACGCTGCCGACATGCGCACCGCCCTAGGCGCCCTTGTCGGGCTCGGCACCAGTACCCGCACCCCACGAGGATGCTACCTCGAGATTCCCGGCCTCACCCCGGAAGTTGCCAATGTTTGCCGCGCCGCCGCTGCTAGTCTTGCGCCTCCCGCCGACGCCACCACCCGCAACGAACTTCTACGTCGTTTCGCCGGCGCTCTCGACGCTTACAACATCGTCGTAGCCTTAGAGGCCTCCGCCGTCCACGCCTCCTGGTCCACCGAATATAAAGACCGTTACGATCCAGCTGTATGGGCCCGTCTCAACCGCGTCCATGAATTCACTCCAGCCCAAGTCGCCTCTGCCGATGCTATGCTCACCGCCGTGCGCCTCGCCTGGACAAGTTACTTTCTCACCTTCGATTTTCTGATTCTACCCGCTGTGCACCGCCCCGCGCTTACGAAAGCCGAATGCACTCTCCCCCAACGCAGCCGCCTACTCGCCCTCACCGCCCCTGCCTCAATCGGCGGCCTACCCGTGCTCACCCTTCCTGTAGCCCTAAATAACGGCTTCAGCGCCGGCCTGCAGATCATCGTAAATAACCCCCAAAGCCCCGTCCTTCCATGGGCCCTCCAGTCATTCTAAAACATCGGCCACCTCATTCTCGTTATCATTGCATGCAGCAAATTGACCTCCTCCCGGCCCTAAAGAGCCGGGATTCCCTTAAGCAGCCCGCCTGCGAAGCAGGCGGGAGCGTTGAGGGGTGGTTCCCGCTTCACCGGAGCCTGAAGCTCCTCCACGGACAGTGGCGGCAAGTCCTGCCGACATTATATTCT
>CANGCX010000036.1 GCA_947452315.1 Opitutia bacterium
CGCCATTTATTGCGGGGCTAGGAATTATTTTGGGGAGCGACTCGTAAAGACTGAACTGAAGTTTTTTCGCTTGAGCTCAAAAATCAAGGGGGGCGGCGCTTCATCCCGGCCCTAAAGGGCCAGGTTTTCGCGCCGTCCGCTGAGATAAACCAACGCCCCAAAGTGGGTCTCAGCCATTAGCTAAAAATCCAGAAAGCTAGATCTAGCTCGAAACTCGCTAAATTCACCACCTCAAGCTGGCTTTCTTTCCAGCTTCCTATCTCGTCCAACTTGTGTCGTCCGCCGTCACTACCAACCCTTCTGCCAGCTCCTCGACGGCCGTCGAATTTCGCTCAGTCGAAAAACGCTACGGTCAGGGCCCAGTCATACTCGAGGACTTCAGCCTTTTGGCAGCGCGCGGAGACTTCATCGCATTGATCGGCCCTAGCGGCTGCGGCAAATCAACCCTGCTAAAACTCGTCGCCGGCCTAAGCCCGGTCACCCGCGGCGAACTCATTTTTTCTAAGTCCTGCGCCAGCAACCCTCTCAACCAAGCGACCAATTCAATCTCTGATTCGACTCACGACGATCTAGCGTATGTTTTTCAAGAACCGACATTACTACCCTGGCTCACCGTCGCCCAAAATGTCGCGCTACCTCTCGATCTGCGCTCGGTTTCATCGACCCAGCGCAGTAACCTAGTTCGCGACGCGCTCGAGCTGGTCGGCCTCACGCCGCGCTCCGAATATTACCCACGCCAACTCTCAGGCGGCCAAAAAATGCGCGTCTCCATTGCCCGCGCGCTCGTCCTCTCGCCGCAAATTTTATTGCTGGATGAACCTTTCGGCGCCCTCGATGAAATGACGCGCGATCACCTAAACGAAGAACTCCTCGCGATCCGCGAACGTCTACGCTGGACCGCCTTCTTCGTCACGCACTCGGTCCCTGAAGCCGTCTTCCTCGCGAATCGCATAATCATCATGTCTGCTAATCCCGGACGGCTTCACCGCGAAATTCGCGTCGACCTACCCTACCCACGCACACCCACTACTCGACGCGATCCCGCCTACCACCGTCTTGTCGATGAGGTCTCCCAACTGCTCCGCTCTGTCGAAGATCGGACCTACTTTTAGACCGTGTTGCTTCGTATGCCCCGTCAAAAAATATTTTCCTTTCTCCTTCCCTCTATCGCTGGAGCGTTGTTCATCGCAATTTGGTATATCATCCGCGTCTCGCTCTCTGAAGATTTTCGTTTCCTACTCCCTTCGCCTATCGAAGTTATCGCTGCATTCAGCGAGCATGGCGACGAACTCTGGCGCGCCACACTCAACACTACCGTGGGCGCAACCTTTGGTTTCCTCGCCGCCGTCGCCATAAGCTTCACCCTCTCCCTGTTACTCTCCCTTTCGCCACTGGTGCGAGTAACGTTTTATCCCTACCTGATGTTACTGCAGATGACACCCATCATCGTGTTTGCGCCGATTCTAGTCCTCTGGGTCGGACCCGGTCTCAAGAGCGTCACTATCATCACCTTTCTTATTTGTTTCTTCCCGCTAGCCGTGAACACCACCCAAGGCCTCGTTTCGACTGATCGCAACCTCGTTGAGTTGTTCCGCCTTTACCGCGCTACTAAATTTCAAGAAATCCTCCGCCTACGCATTCCCGCAGCGCTCCCGTATTTTTTCACCGGTCTGCGCATCGCGGCCACCCTCGCCCCGATCGGCGCCTTGGTTGGCGATTACACCGCCGGCAGCTCGGCCGGAGACGGCGGCGGTCTTGGTTTCCAAACGATTATCTACAGCAGCCAAGCTAAATACCCCGCACTCTTTGCTACCGCTGGTGCTTGCTGCGCACTCGGCTTCATCTTCGTCGCCGGCGCGCTCTCGCTCAGCTGGTTGACCCTCCATAAATGGCACGATTCTTACGAACGCACCGACATCTAATATCGTCCCTTTTATCCTCTCAACCGCCATGCGACTTGTCCTCATTTTCTGCACGTTCCTCGCGTTTTCTACAACAACTCGCTCCGCTGTTACCAACGGCCAAATCGCTACCCCGTATAAATTAACCGTCCAACTCGACTGGGTTGCCGAACCCGAACACGGAGGTATCTACCAAGCCGCCGTACGCGGCTTTTTTGCGGCCGAAGGGCTCGACGTCACCATCGTCCCAGGCGGACCAAATGCCTTCGTGGTACAAAAAATCGCCACCGGCCAGGCCCAAATCGGCCAAGGCGAAAGCACAGACATTCTGCAAAAAATCGCTACCGGCCTCCCTGTACTATCGGTGGCCGCAGTCTTTCAAGACGATCCCTCCGGCCTACTCGTGAACGCCGCCAGTAAAGTCCAACGCTTCGAAGACCTCCAAGGTAAAACCATCATCGCCCGCCCGGATTGGACCTTTCTCAAGTACCTAAAAAAACACTATGGCGTCACCGTTAATGTTGTCCCGCAAAACTTTTCTGTCGCGGCTTTCCTCAGCGAAAAAGATGCAATTCAACAAGGTTACTTCATCGCAGAACCCTACCATATCGTGAAAGCAGGCGGCGCCAAACCTCGCTTCCTTTCCACGTGGGACGCCGGATTCCGCGCCTACGCCGTACTTTTCACAAATCGTAAGTTCGCCCGCGAACACCCCGCAGAACTCCGCGCTTTTATACGCGCCTACATCAAAGGCTGGAACGATTACCTCACCGGCGATCCCACGCCTGCTCATGTTGCGATGAAAAAAGCAAATTCTGCCCTAACCGATGAATTCGCACTCGCTTCGCGCCAGCTCATCCTAGAGGAAAAACTAGTCACCGGTCGCGATGCCGACGGCGGTCCCGCCAACACGGGCCAACTCGCAGTCGCACGCTTCGCCAAGCAAATCGCGCAACTTGAAGAGATCAGCGTTCTGCCAAAAAATAAAGTCACCGTCGAACAAGCAATGAGCACCGAGTTCCTGCCGACACGTTAAGCGGCCGGACTCGCTCACCCATCTGGAGAGGACGAAATTCAAGGTTTCCTTAAGGTGGGTTATTTCGTCCTATTCTGCGCCTACCCCAATCATGCTCGCTCGTCTTCGCGTTTTTTTTCGTTTTCAGGAAAGCGGCCTGCTGCTCGTTATCCTGGCCCTCGGCCTCTTGCTTACGGTTTTTGCGGGTAAGGTGCGCACGCCCGTTTTTGAACGCGCCGTCGACGGCTCCCGCAGTCGCGTTTTCACGACCGATGCCACCGGGGAACGCGTGCCGCTTACCGTCGAAAAAAATAAATTTCTTAACACCCAAAACCTCGCCCAACTCGCCAAGGACACGAGCTTTATCGCAGTCATGGCAGTCGGCATGGCCGTAGTGATCATCGCAGGCGGTATCGATCTGACCGTCGGAGCGATTTACGCACTAGCGTCGGTCGTCGGCGCGCTTGTACTCCACCGTTATGGCGCCGAGGGACTGGCTACGACTAACTCACCCATAATGGGGATTTTGCTCGGTGCCGGCGCCTGCCTAGGAGTCGCCTGTTTGTGTGGACTTTTCACCGGAGGCCTCATCGTCGCACTCGGCGTACATCCATTTATAATCACACTGGGCGGCATGGCAATTTTCCGCGGCATCGCCTTTGTCATCACAAAAGGCCAATCCGTCGGGGCGTTCCCCGCCGCTTTCCGTGATTTTGTTCGATTCGAGGTCAGCGAAGGCCTCAGTTTCGTGCCGCTGATGACCATGGTGGTCGTCCTCATCGTAGGCTGGATTTTTCTTTCCCGACTCGCCGCCGGTCGACGCGTTTACGCCGTCGGAGGGAACGAACTCGCCGCGCGTTTCAGCGGTATCCGCGTCGAGCGCGTGAAACTTGGCGTCTACCTCATCAGCGGTCTCTGCGCCGGCATTGCGGCGCTACTCTCACTCGGTTATTACGGCGCCGCCACCTCTGGCGACGGCCAAGGCTACGAACTCAACGTCATCGCCGCCGCCGTCGTCGGCGGTGCTAGCCTCACCGGAGGCCGAGGCTCAGCCCTGGGGGTCGTGCTGGGCGCCTTAATCATCCAAATGATTTCCAGCGGTATCGTAATTCTAGGTATCGACCAAAACTACAGCCAAATCATCATCGGCTCAGTCGTCATAGCCGCCGTCGTGCTTGATCACCTCAACACTTGGCTCGCCCGCCGCCGCCTCACCACGGCAGCAAACTAAGTTTCCATAACCCAAACCCTAATGAAAAAAAACCTCCCATTGATCCGCGCCTTCTCCGCGCTGGCTCTCGCCTTAACCGCCGCCATCACAACCGCGCCCTTAACCCACGCCGCCGAGAAACCCCGGACCATCACGATTGGTCTCGTCGCCAAATCCCAAGGCAACCCCGTCTTCCAAGCCGCCCGCATCGGTGCCCAAGACGCAGCCAAAACCCTTGGCGCGAAACTCAATCTCAACATCAAAATCGATTGGCGCACGCCCAACGAAGAAGACGCCCAAAAACAAGCTGAAGCCATCGAACAACTCGTGCTTTCCGGCGCCGAGGGCATCGCCGTCGCCTGTTCCGATGCCAACAAACTGACTGATGCCATCAACGCTGCCGTTAATAACGGCGTCCCAGTCGCTACGTTTGATTCCGACGCTCCCGCATCCAAACGCTTCGTCACCTACGGCGTCGATGACATCGCTTGCGGCCAACAGACGATGGATGAGCTCGCCAAAATCATGAACGGCCGCGGCGTCGTTGCAATCCTCGCCGGCAATCAAAACGCCCCCAACCTCCAAAAACGCGTCGCCGGTGTCCGAGAGGCCGCCAAAAAATATCCAGGCATTACGATCCGCGATACTTATTACCACAAAGAGACCCCTCAAGACGCCGCCGCCAAAGTAGAACAGGTCATGCAAGCTAACCCCGATATCACTGGTTGGGCCATGATCGGCGGCTGGCCGCTCTTCACCGAGAACGCTCTTAAATGGCAACCCGGCACAGTGAAATGCGTCGCTGTTGATGCCCTTCCCGCCCAGCTCGCCTATATTCGCAGCGGCCACGTCCCTGTCCTCCTCGCTCAACAATGTTACGAATGGGGTGCCAAATCAGTCGAACACCTCATCAATAAAATCGTGCTTAAAAAAGATCCTGTCGCCGTCAAAGACGTGAGCGCCCTTATCCCAGTCACCAAGGATAACTTAGAGGCCTTCGCTAAAAATTGGGACAAGTGGCTCCCCAAGTAGTCGCTACTGACACGCCGTGTCCGCTTATCTCGAGTTTCGCCAGGTCACCAAACGCTTCCCCGGCGTCCTAGCGCTCGACGATGTCTCTTTCACCGTTGAGCGCGGCACGTGCCACGCGCTCATTGGAGAAAATGGTGCAGGGAAAAGCACATTGGGTAAAATCCTAGCCGGTGTTTACACCGCAGATACCGGCCAAATTTTGATCGAAGGTAGAGCCATCGCGCCTGCTTCGCCTCTTGAGGCGCGTGAGCTCGGTGTCGCGATGGTCCACCAAGAGCTCGCGTTCTGCCCCAATCTCTCCGTCGCTGAAAACCTCTGCCTCGGTGACCTGCCACGCCGCGCGGGTTTCATTGACCGCACCACCCTCATAGCCCGCGCACGCGCGATGCTTGCTGCCGTTGGCGCCGATATCGATCCCGACACGCTCATTGGCACACTTTCCACCGGCCGAGAACAACTCGTTCAAATTGCCGCCGCGGTCGGCACTGGCGCTCAAATCATTGTCATGGATGAGCCCACGAGCTCTTTGTCGGCCACGGAGACCGCTGATCTTTTCCGTCTTATCGGCACGTTAAAAGCCCGTGGTCTCACCCTCATCTACGTCTCTCACCGAATGGAGGAACTCTTCGCTCTTTGCGATAACATCACAGTACTGCGCGATGGTCGCCATATCGCAACCGAGCCCATTTCTGACACTCAGCCAACTCGCGTCGTCACTCAGATGATAGGCCGCGAACTCCGCGCCCATACGCCCGCCCATCTTGACCGCGAGCTCGGACCGGTCCGGCTCAATGTTAAAAATTTCTCATCCTGCGGAGCTTTCAAAGATATCAACTTTTCTATCCGGGCTGGAGAAATTGTCGGCGTCGCCGGCATCGTGGGCGCTGGCCGAAGCGAGTTGGTCCAAGCCATCTTCGGCCTCGATTCCGAGGCTACCGGACACATTTCGGTCGACGATCGACCTCTCCTTCTGGGCTCCATTGAGCGTGCACTCGCCGCCGGCCTCGGCCTCGTTCCGGAAGATCGTAAACGCCAAGGGCTCGTGCTCGGCCTTAATTGTCGCGAAAACACCGCACTCGCCGCCCTACCTCTACTCACGCGCCTAGGTTTCGTGCGCCGCAACGCTGAGCGCAACCTCGCGACCACGTACACCAAACGCCTCCGTATAAAAACACCATCTATAGAGGCGCTCACCGCCGGCCTGAGCGGTGGTAACCAACAAAAAATCGCCCTCGCTAAATGGCTCGCCCGCGATTGTGACGTGCTGCTGATCGACGAGCCCACGCGCGGCGTCGACGTAGGCGCCAAAGCCGAAATCTACCAGCTACTCGATGAACTTGCCTGCGAAGGCAAAGCGATGCTCGTGGTGTCTTCAGAATTACCCGAACTCATCGGGATTTGTCGGCGTATTATTGTGCTTCGAGCTGGCCAAATCGCCGGCGAAGTCTCGCGCGCCGCTTTTAGCGAAGCGTCTTTAATGCAGTTAATGGCCGGCTTGAACGCCGCCGCTTGATCTTTCGTCTCAAGGAAGCCGCATCTTAGGCCCGAACCGCCAACTAACGCAGCTCGTCGGACAATTTCTGCGCAGCGAACTTTGAGTCGTTGGCTTATACTGCTGCCATGAAAACCATCCTTACCCCGATTGATTTTTCCAGCGTAAGCGACGCCGTCATCGATTCCGCCCGCGTCCTTGCTCGAGCCTGCGGCGGGCGGATCGTGATTATGAGCGTAGCGCAACCGCCCGTTATAACCAGTGACTATGGTCCGATGCTCGAAAACATCGGGGAGATTGTTGCCGCGAGCGAAAAAACGATCGCCCGGCAACTCAAACACCTCGCCGCAAAAATCGAAACCGCCGACCTGCCGATTCAAACCGTGCAACTGACCGGGGCGCCGGCGCCACTGATTTTGGAACAGGCCGAAAAAGAAAACGCGGATTACATCGTCATGGGTTCCCATGGCCACACCGCCTTTTATGATCTATTGGTCGGCAGCACGACACACCAAGTTCTTAGGAAATCTCCTTGCCCCGTCATGATCGTACCTCCGCCGATTAAAAAAGTCACCCACCGCAAATCGAAGTAACCTTATAGGGGACACGAGCTCCACCGCTGCGCTAACCTACACCGGATCCCTCCTAGCCGGCACGAAATAGACAAGAAAGGGTCGTTGAATATTATCGTTTCGAGGAGTTGCCAAACGCGAGGGGCCTCGCTCTGGATTGGGCATGCGTCTCCCCGCCGCCCTCACCCCGCGTTTCAGCCTCAGCGCTGTGCTTCTAGCCGCGCTTGCCCTAACCCGCGTAGACCTTAGCGCGCAGGTACCCACCGCCGCGAGCCCGGCACCCGCCGCGCCGTTGCCCGACGTCGTTCCGCTCAATCTTTTTAGCGTCCCCGAGGGTTTCGAAGTTACCCTCTGGGCTAAGACCCCAATGGTGCGAAACCCCACCAACATGGATATCGATGCCCAGGGCCGTATCTGGATCACCGAGGGCGTGAACTACCGTAAACACGAGGGTCGCAGTCCTCTCGGTGACCGCATCACGGTCCTCACCGACACTAACGGCGATGGTCGCGCAGATGCCACCCATACATTCGTTCAAGAGCCCGGACTGGTGGCCCCACTCGGTATGTCCGTAATCGACAACCGCATCTTCGTCTCCAACGCACCTGATCTCATCGTCTACACCGATGTGGACCGTGACGGAAAATTTAACCCCGCCATTGATAAGCGCGACGTCCTCCTAACCGGATTCAATGGTCGTAACCACGACCACTCACTGCACTCCGTCACGTTCGGCCCCGACGGACTCCTTTATTTCTCCCAAGGCAACTGCGGCGCGATGTTCACCGATCGCTCCGGCCAGACCTTCCGCGTCGGCAGTCCCTACGATCCGGTCAACAGCGGTGGCGCCGGCGCTGTATTCGGTTGGCGCCCACCCGAGATCGCTGGCGCTAAGAGTGACGACGGCCACGTTTACGTCGGCGGTTTCACCGTTCGTATGCAGCCCGACGGCACCAAGGTCGAAATCATCGGCCAAAACTACCGCAATAGCTACGAGCAAACGATTACCTCATTCGGCGACGTGTTCCAAAACGACAACGACGATCCGCCTGCCTGCCGCACTACCTTCCTCATCGAATACGGCAACCTAGGCTTCGCCTCCCGCGACGGCAAACGCACCTGGAACGCCGACAAACGCCCCGGCCAAAACGTCCCTACTGCTGAGTGGCGCCAAGATGATCCATTTACCATTCCCTCCGGCGATGTCTACGGCGGCGGCTCGCCCACCGGTATCGTAAGTTACGAGGGCGACGCTTTCGGCGAAAAATGGCGCGGTGCACTTTTTAGCTGCGAACCCGGCCGCAACACTGTGTTCGGTTACTTTCCTAAACTCCAAGGCGCCGGCTACGCACTCGACCGTTTCGATTTTGTGACCACTAACGTCGAAAAGAAATTTGAAGGCGTAGACTTTAAAGGCGGCACCAACTCAATCACCGGCGAAATCAAAACGTATTTCCGCCCCTCCGATGTCACCGTCGGCCCCGATGGCGCTATCTACGTTGCCGATTGGTTCGATCCTCGCGTCGGCGGCCATCAAGATCTCGACGACAAAACTGTCGGTGCCATCTACCGCATCGCACCGAAGGGCTTCAAATCGGTAATCCCGCAATTCGACCTCAATACTACCGAGGGCCAAATTACTGCGCTGAAGAGCCCCACGATTAACGTCCGCGCCTCCGGCTTCATCCGTCTCAAAGCGCAGGGCGCAGCCGCCATTCCCGCGGTCACCGCGCTTCTTGCTGACGCCAATCCGTTCATCCGCGCCCGCGCCATTTACCTGCTCGCGCAACTCGGTACGACCGGCGTAGCCACCGTGGAAAAACAACTAACCTCCGCTGACGCTCAAACACGCGTCGTCGCCTACCGCGCCCTCCGCCGCGCTGGCCAACCCTACCTCGCTCATGCCGCTAAACTTGCTACCGACACCTCCGCCGCTGTCCGCCGTGAAGTCGCCACTTCGCTCCGCGATGTGCCTTTCGCCGCTGCCCGCGATGTCCTCCTCGCCCTCGCTCGAGGTTACGACGGCTTAGACCGTTCCTACCTCGCCGCCTGGGGCATCGGCGCTACTGACAAAGAAGCCGATCTCTACGCCGCCATGGCCGCCGCGCAGACCGAAAAAGATCCTCTAAAGTGGACCTCTGCTTACGCTCAACTCGTTTGGCGCCTAACCCCTGCCGACGCCGCACCTGCCTTCGCCGCTCGCGCCGCCGCGACCACCTTGTCCGACGAAGAACGCCTCGCCGCGACCACCGCCCTCGGCTACATACCAACTAAGAGCGCCGCCTTCGCCGTCCTCGATCTCGCCCAGAAAGCCACCGGCAAAGTCCAGACCGCCGCCCTGTGGTGGACACTCAATTATAAAGACTCCCGTTGGGCCGCCCATAATTTGAACACTGAACTCAAAGAGCGTGGCCTCTATGACCCTGCGAAAGTTAAAATCACCGCGAGCGTAATCGAGCCTCAGCCCCCAACCAAGCTCCCCAGCGTCGCCCAACTCGCCCTCATCAAAGGCGACGCAACCCGCGGAGCCGGCCTCTCCGCCGCCTGCCTCATGTGCCATCGCATCGGCGACCAAGGCGCCGAATACGCGCCCAACCTCACCGGTTTTGCCAGTCGTCAGACCACCGAAGTTGTCATCAACTCAATCGTAAATCCATCAAGCGACATCGCTCACGGCTACGAAGGCACCGAGTTCCTGCTTAAAGACGGCACGATCATCCACGGCCTAGCCCTCACCGCCGGCGACCCCGCGGTTGTTCAAACCATGGGTGGCGCCACGCAGATGATTCCGGCAGAAAAAATCAAATCCCGTAAACGTCTCACCCGCTCACTCATGATGAGCGCTGAACAACTCGGACTCGGCGCCCAAGAAGTCGCAGACGTTGTTGCTTACTTGAAAACAAAATAGGCCAACTTCCTTCGCGAAATCGCTGACAAGCGAGCCGCTTAAACTTCAGCCCCGACCACAAGTCGGGGCTTTTTCATGCACTGGGATTAACAGCGAGCATCTACGCGTTCGCTTTTTAGCTTACCATCATTAGACCAAAAGCCATTCGCCGCCACAACGCCAACTCGCCGTGAGCTCCACTTTATTCCGCCTACTCTTCGCCGCGCTCCTGCTTTCGCTGGGCGCCGCCCTAGCTGCGACTACACCGGCCGCGCCACCAGAAGGTTTCACCGCCAAAGAACTCGCCCAAGGCCACACCGACGGCTCCCTGCTCGCCTTACCTCGCGCCCTCCATCGCGTTGGCGCCGATGCCGCCGAGAACCTTGAAGGGCGCCGCCTTATCCGAAAATTTTCCCGCTTTAACGACCTTCGCGTCCTCGCGCCTGCCCTCGGCGAAACCACCACCGAAGCCATCACCCGCCTTCGCGCCACTGGTCGCTACGAGTTCGTCGAGCCTGATTACCTCCTTCACCTCGAAGCCACCCCCAACGACGCCCGCTTCTCCACCCAATGGTCACTCGCCAACACCGGCCAAACCAACGGCGTAGTGGGCGCCGATATCTCCGCTCTCGCTGCTTGGGACACCCTCACCGACGCCTCTTCCGTCATCGTCGCAATCATAGATTCAGGCGCCCGGCTAACCCACGCCGATCTCGCTTCCAATCTCTGGCGCAACCCGGCCCCCACGATCGGGGATCTTAACGGCATACGCGCCACCAGCGCCCGCGGCACCATAACCAGCGGTGACCCCACCGACGACGAAGGCCACGGATCCCACGTCGCCGGTATTATCGGCGCCGTCGGCAACAATGGCAACGCCGGCGCTGGCCTCACGGGTGTCGCCTGGAAAGTTCAGATCATGCCTCTAAAGTTTATCACTTCTGCCGGCACCGGCGCCACCTCGGATGCCGTAGCCTGTATCGATTACGCCATCGCCCACGGCGCCTCCATCATCAACGCCTCCTACGGAGAATCCGCCGGTAACTTCTCGCAATCCCAATACCACGCCATCCGCCGCGCCCGCGATGCTGGTATTATCTTTGTCGCCGCCGCCGGCAACGATTCCACCAACCTCGACCTCTCTCCCCACTACCCCGCCAGCTACAACCTCGACAACGTCATCGCCATCGGCGCCTCCGCTCGACGCGACGAAGCCGCCGCCTACTCCAACTATGGCGCCACGGTCGAACTCTTCGCCCCCGGCTCCGAAATTCTCTCGCTCGGTTACACCTCAGACGCCGCTTCCGCCACCCTCAGCGGCACTTCCATGGCTGCCCCTCACATCACCGGCGCCCTCGCCCTGCTTAAAGCCCGCTTCCCCGCTGATTCCCCCCGACAACTCATCAATCGACTCCTGCGCTCCGTCGACCGCCCCGCCACACTCGCCGGCAAATCTCAAACCAACGGTCGCCTCAACCTCGCCCGCGCCCTCACCTCCACCGACAACCGCCCGTTCAACGACGACTTCGCTTCCCGCGCCGTCCTAAACTCCGACAACATCACCGCCCGCGCCGCCAACCCCGGCGCCACTCGCGAGTCCGACGAACCCCTCCCTGCCGGCCTCGCCAACGGCTCCGGCTCCCTCTGGTGGCAATGGTCCACCACCGTCGGCGGTACCGTCTCCATTAGCACCACGGCCGATACTACCTACGACACCGTCCTTGCCGTCTACACCGGCTCCACCCTCACCACACTCACACCCATCGCCGCCAATGACGACGCCCCTGGCGGCACAGGCACCAATAGCCGCGTCACTTTCACCGCAATACCCGGCGTAAATTATCAAATCGCGGTCGAAGGCAAAAACGGAGCCACTGGCTTCGTCGTTCTCGACATCGCCACCATCCCCGCCAACGACGCCTTCGCCAACGCCCTCACCCTTAGTGGTCCCAGCGCACTCATCGTCACCACTAATAAAGGCGCCTCCCGCGAATCCGGCGAACCTCGCATTCTCAATAACGCCGGCGGCACTTCTCTGTGGTATCAATGGACCGCACCCACCACTGGCCGCTACCAATTCGCTGTCTACAGTAACGACGTCGACCCTTTCCTCGCCGTCTACACCGGCTCCACGCTCTCCAATTTAAATCTGGTGGCCGCCAACGACAGCGATCGCTCCGACTCCGCTAACACCTCCGCCTTAGTCACCGTTGAAGCCACCGCCGGGGTCACCTACCGCATCGCCGTCGATGCCAAATCGGGCGCGGGCGCCCTCACTCTCACTCTTAACGATACCCTTTGGCAGGCTGCCGCCACTGACAGCATCACCCCCTCACCTACCGTCGCCCCCGACGGCACCGTGTATGTTGGTAGCGCCGATAAAATTCTGTACGCCTTCAACCCCGACGGTTCCCAAAAATGGGCCTACCTCACCAGCGGCACCCTCGATAGCGCCTCCGCCGCCCTCGGTGCCGACGGCACCCTCTACGTTGGTTCCAACGATAGCATTGTCTACGCCCTCAAACCGGATGGGACCCTACTTTGGTCCCAGTCCCTCGATACCACCACCCGTCCGGGCGCCTCAAACTCGATCGCCATTGCCGCCGACGGCACCCTCTACCTCAAAGCCTCTGACGGCTACGTTTACGCCCTCAACCCCACCGACGGCTCCCGTAAATGGCGCGCTTACATTAACGCTCCTGATGGCTCACACTACGGCAGCCCCAGTATCGCAGCCGACGGCACCATTTACTGCGGTTCCTCGGATAATAGCCTCTACGCCCTCAATCCGGATGGCTCAAAAAAATGGACTTTCACTCCCACAACCGCTGACGGCGGCATTTATTCCCCGCCCGCAATTGATGCCACTGGTAACCTCTATTACACCACCCTCACTGGCGCCATCTACTCTGTCAGCGCCACCGGCATCCAGCGCTGGCGCTTTGCCTCCGGGGGCAACTGTTCGTCTTCCCCTGCCCTGAGCGCCGACGGCGCCACCCTTTACTACGGCGGCTACGATAAGAAACTTTACGCCCTTGCCACCGCCACCGGCGCACTGCGCTGGGCCGCCCCACTCGGAGACGAAGTCCGCGCAAGCTCCCCTGCCATCGATGCCAACGGCGTTATCTACATCGGCTGCTATGATAAAAAACTTTACGCCATCAATCCTGATGGATCCCTCAAACGCACTTGGGCCACCGCTGAATTCATCCGCTCATCTCCCGCCATCGCCGGCACCACTCTCTACGTTGGCAGCAACGACCACAAACTCTACGCCATCAACCTAGGCGTCTCCGCCGCCGGCGGCTCCTGGCCCCAATACCGCGCCAACGCCCGACGCCTCGGCCGCAGCGTCACCGAAACTCTCGCTATCACCGCCGAACCCAGCCCAGTTGTTGCCGTCGCCGGAACCTCCGCCAGCTTTAGCGTCACCGCCACCGGCACTGGTCCACTCGCCTACCAGTGGTTCAAAGCCGGTGTCGCCCTCAATGGCGCCACCAACGCCACCCTTGATTTGCCGGCCGTCACCACGGCCCAAGCCGGCAGCTATACCGTACGTATCACCGGACCCCAAGGCAGCGTCACCAGCGCCGCGGCGATCCTCACCGTAAACGCCGCCCCCTCCGGCCTCACCAGCCGCCTCAGCAACGTGTCCGTTCGCACCACCCTTACCGCCGAGCAAATCCTCATCGTTGGCCTCACCATGAACGGCGGGAAAAAAGATCTGCTCCTCCGTGCCGCGGGCCCATCCCTCAGCACCTTCGGCGTCACTAACCCGATGCCCGACCCCAGACTCACCCTTTACAACGGCACCACCAACACCGCCACCAACGATAACTGGGCCGGCGACCCGCTTGTCTTAGCCGCAAACGCCGCCCAAGGCGCCTTTCCCTTCCTCGCCAACACCAGCCTCGACGCTGCCCTCCTCGCCAACATCGAAGGCGGTCGCACCCTACAAGTCTCCGGCCCAACTGCCGGCACGGTTATCGTCGAAGCTTACGACGCCGGCACGGGTAACACCACGCGCCTCACCAATCTGTCCGCCCGTAACCAAGTCGGCACTGGCGCCAACATCCTCATCGCCGGCTTCACCCTCACCGGCTCCGGCACCAAAACGGTCCTGCTGCGCGCGGTGGGCCCCGGCCTGGCACGCTTCAGCGTTAGCAACACCCTGGCCGACCCCAAACTCGCGCTCTTTAATTCTTCCTCCGAAAAAATCGCAGAAAACGACACGTGGTCGTCTACGCTCACCTCGACCTTCTCCGCCGTCGGCGCCTTCAGTCTAACCTCGGGCAGTAAAGACGCCGCGCTGCTCGTAACACTCGCCCCCGGCGGTTACACCGTCCAAGTCTCCGGCGCCAATGCTACCACTGGCCAAGCTATCGTCGAAATTTACGAAGTCCCCTAACTTCGACGAATCACCCCACCTGTACCGCTTTCGGGCTTTACCGGCTTTAACCGCGCCGCCTGAATCATCCTGTGGCTACGCCCAAAACCATCGGCGCCGATGATATTCACGCCGCCATCCATCAAATCGCCGCGGCCATCGCCGAGCGCCACCGCACCGGCGATCGCTTGATTCTTCTCGGCATCGCCAACGGAGGCATTCCGCTCGCCCGCCGCATTGCCGCTCACCTAGCCACGCTCAGCCCACGGCTCGCCGCCAAATCTGGCTCCATCGACATCTCGTTTCACCGCGACGACATCGGCCGCAATCCCATCCCGAAAGAATTCACGCCCACGGTACTTCCCGCCGACGTCAACGGTGCCCGTGTCATTCTTGTCGACGACGTACTCTTCTCGGGCCGCACCGTGAAAGCCGCCCTCGACGAACTCTTCGATCACGGCCGTCCCGCCAAGGTCGAACTCGCCGTCTTGGTCGACCGTGGCCACCATCTCATGCCCGTCGCCGCCGATTACGTGGGCCTGCATCTTAGTACCGCCGCCGCAGAAAAAGTCGTCGTCCTGCTCGACGAAAAAACCCCGACCCGCGACCGCATCACCGTCCGCCCCGCGGCCTCGGCAAACTAACTTCTCTTCCCTTTAATTTTTCCCATGCCCTGGACCCGTCGCCACCTCCTCACCATCGAGGAACTTTCCCTCGCCGAAATCGGCCAGATCCACGCCACTGCTACGGCCTTCAAAAAAATCCTCAGCCGCAGCGTGAAAAAAGTACCCGCCCTAAGAGGTAAGACCATCGTCAACCTCTTCCTCGAGCCGAGCACTCGCACCCGCATGGCTTTCGACATGGCCGCCAAGCGCCTGAGCGCTGATGTCATCTCTCTGGACGGCGCCAGCTCTAGCACCACTAAAGGCGAAACCCTCCGCGACACCGCCGAAAACATCCGCGCACTTGGAGCTGACATGATCATTTTGCGCCACGCCGCCGCGGGCTCACCGCTGTATCTATCCAAGTTTCTGGACATCCCTGTCATCAACGCCGGTGACGGCGCCCACGAACATCCCACGCAAGGTCTCCTCGACACCTTCACGATGCTCGAGCACCTCGGCTCCTTGAAAGGCCGAAAGGTCGTCATCCTCGGCGACATTCTTTTTAGCCGCGTCGCTCGCTCCAACATCCACGCCCTCACCAAACTCGGCGCCGCCGTCACGCTCGTCGGCCCGTCCACACTCGTGCCGCACTGGTTCACCGATCTCGGAGTGAAAGTTTCCCACGATCTGCGTAGCGCCCTAGCGGACGCCGAGGTCGTCATGCTCCTGCGCATCCAACACGAGCGCCAGTCCAGCGGCCACTTCCCCTCGCTTGGAGAATACACCAGTATGTTTGGCCTCAACAAAACCCGCGCCAGCTGGCTCAATCCGAAAGCCATCATCATGCACCCCGGACCCATCAACCGAGGCGTCGAAATCGACAGCGAACTCGCTGACGGCGACCGCAGTGTAATCCTTGAACAAGTCACCAACGGCATCGCCGTCCGCATGGCCGTCCTGTACCTTTGCTCCGGAGGCCAACCCGAATCCGTAATGCCTGCCACCGCCTAAACCGTCCGCCCTTTTCACGCCGCACCCGCCCGCCGCCATGTCCACTTTTTGGATTCAAAACGCCCGCGTTATCGACCCCGCCACCAAACGTGACGCCGTTGGTGAGCTCTATATTTCCGACGGTAAATTCGTTACCGCCTTTTCCGCCGCCGCCAAAAAACGAGCCAAAAAAATCGATGCCACCGGCCTAGTTGCCTGCCCGGGCTTGATTGATGTCCACGTCCATTTCCGCGAACCTGGCCAGACCCACAAAGAAACCATCGCCACCGGCTCACGCGCCGCCGCCGCTGGAGGTTTCACCACAGTCGTGTGCATGCCCAACACCGCACCCGTCGCCGACAACGCCGGCACCATCCAACTCATCAACGACTCCGTCCGCCGCGATGCCGTGGTCCGCGTCCTTCCGACTGGCTGCATCACTGTTGGGATGAAAGGCGCCGCCCTCGCTCCGATCGGCTCCCTCAAACGCGCCGGCGTCGTCGCCATTACCGACGACGGCGATTGCGTCCAGTCTAACGAACTCATGCGTCGCGCCTGCGAATACGCCAAGATGTTCGACTTGCCGATCATGGACCATTGCCAGGATCACTCCATGACCGTCGGAGCCGTCATGAACGAAGGAGTCATGTCGACCCGACTCGGCCTTCGCGGGTGGCCCAACGCCGCCGAGGACCTCATCGTTGCCCGCAACGCCATTCTCTCCGAACACACCGGCGCCCACATCCACCTCCAACACATTTCCTCGCGCCACTCCGTTGACATCATTCGTCGCGCTAAGGCTCGCGGCGTGAAAATCACCGCCGAAGCTACGCCTCACCACATCGCCCTCACCGACGAATCCCTCGCGACCTACGACACGCATTTTAAGATGAACCCGCCGCTACGTACCGAGGAAGACCGGCGCGCCATCATCGCCGGCCTGCGCGACGGCACAATCGACATCATCGCCACCGACCACGCCCCGCACACCGACTACGAAAAAGATAAGGAATTCGACTTCGCACCTAACGGTATCCTTGGCCTCGAAACGGCACTTCCCGTTACGCTCGCCATTCTCCTACGGCAGGAAAAATTCAAGCTGCCCTTTGTCATCGACCTCATGACGCGCCGTCCCGCCCAGCTCCTCGGTCTTCCCGCCGGCACGCTCGCCGAGGGCGCCGCCGCCGATCTCTGCCTTTTCAATCTCAACGAAGACTGGACCTACGACGCCAAAGCCGGTTTTAGCAAATCCAGCAATTCACCCTGGCACGGCACCACCCTCACGGGCCGCGTCAAGACCACCTTCGTCGGCGGTAAAATTGTCTTCGCGCAGGGTAAAATTTCCTAAAGTTTCGCGCCCGAGATCGCTCACCGGCACCGCCCCGCTAACCCAAGCCGGGCTCCATCAGTTCGGCCCGAGAGCTTGCTCGCACGGCCATTTTCCTGCGCAATTACGCGCACATGCCCGCTCTCTCCGCCCAGATCGCCGTCGGCCTCGAACTTTCGCTCCTGCTTAGCGGCGCGTGGCTACTCTGGCGACTTATCCTCAGCCCCGCAGCTCGCGCCGAAAGACCCTCCTCGCTTCTAGGAACGTGGGAGATTTCTCTGACCGATTTTTTACTCTTTCTTTGGTGCGTGATCATCGGGGGGCTCATCTGCCAAGTCGGCCTCACCCAGCTACTCAAACACGCCAACCTGACCTCAACCCAACGACTCATCTTTGTCGGTGGCGGTTTTCAATTCGGCATGTTGGTCGGCATCGCATTTTTCCGACTAATCTTGCAGCGGCGCGTCCTCAGCCCGGATTCGCCCGTAACCCTCCACCCGGCACTGAGCGGTCTCGCCACCTTTCTTATTTCCCTGCCGGTTCTAATGGTTGTCAGCGCCGTTTGGCAATTTTTGCTCAAACGGTGCGGCATCAACGCCGAAAAGCAGGATCTCATCGCCATGTTCGCCGACGCTAAATCGCCCGGTTTGCTCACCTTCATGATTTTATTGGCGATTGTCATAGCACCCATCACTGAAGAGCTCCTTTTTCGGGCGGGCATTTTCCGCTACGTACGCACGCGCCTCCCGCGTTGGGCCGCGCTGCTAATTCCGTCCGTTCTCTTCGGCGCGCTCCATGCCAACCTAGCTAGCTTTGCTCCACTCGTTGCCCTCGGAATCGTCTTCTCCCTCGCCTACGCGCGCACCGGTCGTATCGCCACCACGATCGTCGCGCACGGGCTTTTCAATTTAAACACCATTGTCCTGATCTTCTCCGGCGTAACTGCATGAACTCACCCGCCGGCCTCGCCATTTTTCTTCACGCCCGACGTGGTTAAAAAACCCTCCAGCTTTCCCTTCGCTAGGAAAACCTCCGACTCCGTCGCCGCACTCGGCGAAGAAAAACTCATCGTCGCCATCAGACGCTGGCTGGGCGACGCCTCGCCTCGCGCCCCCTTTGGTATCGGCGACGACTGCGCCGTGCTCCCCGCTGCGCGCGGTCCGCAATTGATCACCGTCGATCCCGTGATCTACGGACGTCACTTCGACGCCTCGATTCCGCCCCGCGCCGTCGGCGCCAAACTCCTCAAGCGCAACCTCAGCGACCTCGCCGCCATGGGCGGTAGCCCCACTGCTGCAGTCCTCGCACTTACCCTCGACCCTCGCACCAGCCTCGTTTGGCTCGAGGCGTTTTATCGGGGCCTTGCCGCCTGCGCCCGGCGCTATAAAACTCCCATCGTCGGCGGTGACATCGCCCAAGCCGATGGCGTACTCGCCGCTAGCCTCACGCTTCTCGGCAGCGCAACCGGCCCACGCGTGCTCACACGTACCGGAGCGCGTTGCGGTGACACGCTCTACGTCACTGGCACCCTCGGTCGCAGTCTGCGCTCCGGTCATCATTTCAAATTTTTACCACGTCTTGCCGAAGGCGCTTGGCTTGCGCGCCAACCTGGCGTGCGCGCCATGATGGACGTCAGCGACGGCCTCGCCAAAGACCTCCACGCCCTCACGCCAAGCGACGCCGCCCCCGCTCTCGACGCCGACACGTTGCCTCTACGCCGCGGCGCCGATCTACGAGGCGCCCTCACGGACGGCGAGGACTACGAACTGCTCTTCGCCCTCGCGGCCCGCGCCGATGCTAACGCCTTCGCCGCTGATTGGCGCAGCGCCTTTCCCCGCACGCGCCTCACGCGCATCGGCTACTTTGCCCACCGCGATGCGCTGCCGCAAAGCTCCCTCCGTCTCGACGCTTTTTCCGGCTATGAACATCTTAGATAAACTTCGCGCCGGCGTCACCACCGCTAGCGCTGATGCATCACAAGCCATCGCCGCCGAATTTGCCGCTGCTCTCCCAGAAACCTGCACACTCGCGCTGCATGGCGATCTCGGAGTCGGTAAAACCACCTTCGTGCAAGGCCTCGCGCGTGGCTTTGGTATCAAAGAGAATGTCACAAGTCCGACGTTCAACATTTACACCGTGCACCGCGGACCAGCGCGCACGCTCGTCCACCTCGACGCCTATCGCCTCGAGACCACCGCGCAGATTGAGTCGCTTTTGCTCGAAGATTTTCTCAACCCACCTTGGTGCCTCGCCGTCGAATGGCCGGAAAAAATTGCGGCTTGGATTCCAGCCAACACGCTCCACCTCGACCTAGGTATTACAACAGACGAGCACCATACGATCCGCCTGCGTTAAAAAAAAGCCCGCGTCGGCTCGACGCGGGCTGAGAAATTAGGAGCGGCACCTCGAAGCGCGCCACTCGACTCTATTAAGCCGTAGGGGCCGCAGGTGGCTCAGATTTTGGTTCTTCCGTAACCGGCGCAGATGACCCCGCTTCTGCACTCGCCGTCGCTACGACGGGCGAAGGCACGGCGGGCGCCTCAGGGAAGTTTTCCGGATCGTGTTCAGCAGCTTCGACCTCGCGTTTGCGGGCCTCAACCATCGCGGGTGGCGCGTAGAGGGTGCCATCGATGAACTCGGTGACATAACCTTCACGTACAAGCCAAGGCAGATCACTCTGCAAACGAGCGAGCTTATCGCGTTGCTCGACCGTAAGTGCCTGCTCGACGGGCGCGGGAGCGCTTTCGCCTTCTGCCACCGGAGTAGCGGGCGCCGGGGGGGCGATGTTGAGGAATTTGCGACCGAGCTCGCCGGCTTTCACCATCGGGTTCACCTCGATAAACGAGATAAGCGCGCCAATGCTGTCCGAGAACGTCTGGCCCGGGACGCGGAATTTCCGCTTCACGGCGCACACATAGCTGACGCCCTTCGAGCCTTTCTTGAAAATTGTGAAATGCTCGCGGCGCAGACGACCGCGGAGCGCATTGGCAGTATCGAGCGGGAAACGACGTTGACGCTCAAGCGAGCCTTCGACGGCGCGGCGAATCTCGCCAGGGGGCAAGAGCTCGAGATTTTTACCGTGCAAGCGGGCTTGTTCTACAGAGCGGATGACTTTGTCACGCGCGTTGGCCAGCAAGTACGCTTTGGCTTCTTCAAAGGAATCAAATGCCACCGTTGCAGGAGCCGGAGCGGCTTCGGCCACAGGAGCGCTCTCTGGCGCAGGCGCTGAAGCCGTTTCAGCAGCGGAAGCCTCAGGCGCAGAAACTTCACTGGGAGCCGGCGCAGTCGCCTCGGCGACAACGGTTTCAGCCGATTTAGCAGCCTTGGCAGGTTTTGCGGCGGGTTGTTTCCACGTGTAGCGCGTGGCCTTCTTCATTTTTTCAAGCCAAGCTTGGATCGCTTCAGGCTCGCGCACCGTTTCGATCCGAGCCTTGAAAGCCTCAAACGGCATACGGTCGACTTTCGACGCGTAGTGCTGCTGTACGAGTTGGTTGTAGAGGTGATAGTTAGGCGGCCCGAGCAATTCGCCCGTCACCCCGCAGCGGTTAACAACTTGGAAGTTACCCTTAGGCGGATCGATTACGACGTCGGCCGTGTCGAAGAACGTGCCAAGGTGCTTGGTCAACACGTGGGACAGAGCGGCTTCTTCGTTTTCAAAGGGCAACCCGTCCGGCACGGAAATCACAAAACCTGCCGAAGCCGTAGCATCAGGTGCAGGTTTGCGAGCGAGTACGACGACGAAACGATCGGTCTTTGCCACCACGGTGCGCGCCACTTCGAAAAGTTCGATAGTGCGGCACGATTTACGGATGGTCTGCACGAGCGTACTAAAGCTCGTATCTTCCGGGTAGAACGTTGCCGTAAAATACGGGCTATCGTAAGGACCGCGATCAACCGGTTCACCACGGCCGCCGAAACGACCGCCACGTTCACCGCCACCGGGGCCATCGCGGCGTGGGCCGCCGGGACCTTCACGGCGCGGGCCGCCACGAAATTCACCCTGACCTTCACGGGGATAGGAAGGACGTTCGCCGGAAAATTCACGCCGCTCAGGTGCACCACCAGCGGGGCCGCCGAGAGCGCCAGGACCAGGGCCACCAGCAGGACGATTAAACGCACGACGGTCGCGGCGCTCGGGCGCACCACCTCCGCTGTCACGACGCGGACGATCATCGCCGCCTTCGCGGCCACGCCGCTCGTTAGGCGTAGATTTATCCTGCACCCATGAGGTGCCGAAGCTGAAGCCACTCAATTGGCTCAGATCGAGTTTGTTGAGATCGGCTGGCGGAGATTTCTCCTGGGGCGCGTTGTCGTCCATGATGTCGGTAAAGCGGACGTTAAGTCCGCGGAGGTTGGCTTGATGTGCTAAGGCGAGAGCCTGTGCGAACCCGAGTCCAAACACGCCTCAGACAGAGGCAAGCGGTTTCCGCAGGGGAATGCGGCTTCATCGCTTTCGACCCTTTCTCTAAAAATGGTGCTCGGGACAGGACTCGAACCTGCACGCCTTACGGCACACGCCCCTCAAACGTGTGTGTCTACCAATTCCACCACCCGAGCAAAAATGAACAGAGGAAGGCGGAATAAGTGAAATCC